>JBIKLJ010000045.1:0-29614 GCA_044359895.1 Pirellula sp. | reverse complement strand
TTCCTTTCATTGAAATCATTGCATCTCCTGGCTTTGAATTGACTGGCGGGTTGATTTTGAACTCACGTGACGACGACGACAAGGTTCGGCTCAATGAACTACTGGACAAGAGGAACTATAGCCTAGGTCTAGCTCTGGATTTCGTCATGCCGTTAACAGCTGAGTTCGGCATCATTCCATTGAACCTCACCAAGAAAGTGGAGACGGAGTTTCGTAAAGAGCTCTACCGAGGCGAGACCGGCGATTTATCTCAGGTTCAAGCTGAGATTACCGATGCACTTCTGGAACAACTGAAGAAGCCAATTGATGATATTCGTGAAAAGGCAAACTTCATCAACGAAGCTGCTGGCAGGCTAGCCGCGGCAGGAAAAGAGGCTGCCGGAAAAGTCGCGGAGGCTTCGAAAGAGTTCGTTGGACGCGAAGTTGAGAATGCCAAGGCTGTCGCCAATGAGCTCAAGAACACAGCGAAAGCCGCTGCTGAAGGAGCGCAAAAGGCTGCCAACAACTTTAAGAACAACGTGATCGGTCCTCTCAACGAAGCCCTTGGAATTGATAACTTGGGATCGGTTTTTGGTAAGGGAGACTATGAGAAAGAAAACGTACCATCGAGGAATAACTTTACTGCAACGGTAGTCAACGGCGAGGTGAATATCAACTCGCAAGACAACAACACAGCTCTAGACCTAGTCATTGGGCAGGAAGAAGGGTACTTGATCATCGATGGGCCTGACTTCACTCGCAATGAGAGAGTAGGCTATTACAAAGTTGATTGTTGGGACGGGTGCGAAAAGGATTGGGTTAACGAGGATGTTGTACATCCAAATCTGATTAAGGTCCCGTTATCCACGTTCTCTCGCATTTTCGTCAATGGTACCCCTCTTGGCGATTCCATTGTCCTACTTCCCACCGTAGCAGTCCCCTCCCGCTTATTTGGTAGAGATGGTGATGATTATCTAGTAGGTGGCAATTCGAGCGATACATTGCGAGGCGGCAACGGCAATGACACCTTGCTAGGTGGATTGGGACACGATGATCTCTTCGGTGAGAATGGCAATGATACGTTGGTCGGAGAACTCGGCAACGACGTTCTTTGGGGCGGGGATGGCAATGATAAACTCGACGAGGAAACATTGTCTGACGCAGAACAGTCGATTGTTGATCGTAGTGCTGAGACGAATACCTTCTATGCCGGCGCTGGCAACGATCGACTGCTCGGATCGCCTGGCCCTGACATCATGTACGGCGAATCTGACCATGACACGGTAGTAGGCGGCGCAGGTAACGATAGGATTGTTGGCGGCTCTGGGAACGACAAGCTTTTTGGCGAAGCAGGTAACGACGTCATCGATGGGGAAGATGGCAACGATGTGATGGAGGGTGGTTCCGGAAACGACAATGCAGCTGGCGGACTAGGCAATGATGTTATCTATGGTGATAGCAAAGAAGAGGGTGGGGCTGGAAACGATACTCTCTACGGCAATGCTGGTAATGATTTTATTATCGGCGGTGGCGGCAATGATCGAATCGAAGGAAACTCTGGAGCTGACCACATCCAAGGGGGGACCGGTAACGACACGCTGATTGGTGGCGAAGACAATGATGCTAACGACGGCAACGATATCGTCGAAGGTGGATCAGGCGACGATACCATTTATGGCGGTTTCAGCGGATCAGCTCTCGTTTATACATCCACCTCGCCAAGAATGGATATGCTGTTCGGCGACGCTGGCAAGGACACGATCTATGGCCAATCCGGTCCAGATCAAATCGATGGCGGCTACGACGATGACGTCATCGAAGGCGGAAGTGGCAACGACATCCTGCTCGCCAACGAGGGTGCAGATACACTTCGCGGTGGGACGGGCGATGATGAGCTTCATGGCAGCATTGGAACTAACAATCGCACTGCCACTCTCTACGGCGAAGATGGCAATGATAGGCTGTACGGCTCACCTGGAGCAGACAAAATCTACGGTGGTAGCGGCAATGACATCCTCGAAGGCAACGACGGGGGCGATGAGCTGCGTGGCGAAGCTGGGCAAGATTCCATCGATGGTGGCAAAGGCAATGACCAACTTTTTGGTGGCGATGGCAATGATACCATTGTAGGGGGGGAAGGGAGCGACCTTCTCTATGGCGAAGTCGGTGACGATACGCTCGATGGTGGGATCGATGACGACACGTTGTCCGGCGGGGCGGGCGATGACAAGTTAAGTGGCGGATTTGGCAATGACACCCTAGATGGAGATGCAGGCAATGACAAACTTTCCGGAGGATTAAACAACGACCTTGTACGTGGCGGATCCGACAACGATGAGCTTGAAGGGGACGAGGGCGATGACCGTCTAGAAGGAGGCGATGGCAACGATGTTCTACGTGGAGGACGGTCTGGGCTGATGTTGCCTGGGCAAGTCCCGCTGCTGACAGGCACCGGAAAAGATTTACTATACGGTGGCAATGGCAACGACACGCTACAGGGTGGCGATGACAACGATCAACTCTTTGGAGAAGCAGGCAACGATACGCTTTCGGGCAACGATGGCGATGATAGCCTTTCAGGTGGTGCTGACAACGATACGCTCTATGGTGACCTTGGTAAGGATCGATTGCTTGGCGATTCAGGAAACGACATTCTGCGAGGCGGAGACGATCGGGATTTCCTCGATGGCGGCGTAGGAAGCGATGAACTCTACGGAGAAGCGGGCAACGATGAATTGATTGAGAACGAACTCTTTGATCCGCTAACAACCAATGTTCTTGATGGTGGAAGTGGAGATGACACCATTCGAGGTAGCGTCAACAACGACCTACTTCGCGGTGGTTCCGGCAATGACAATTTGTTCGGAATGGGTGGCAATGATACGCTTCGCGGCGAAGCGAACGACGATATGCTCGATGGCGGTATTGGTGACGACGTACTCGAAGGTGGTGATGGCGTCGATACGTTATTTGGTCAAGCAGGCTTGGATACGCTTCGAGGGGACGCGGGCAACGACTTGCTTTATGGCGGTGACGACAACGACACCATCGAAGGGGGCTTGAACGACGACTTCGTCGATGGCGGCAGTGGCAACGATCGTATCTTCGGCAATGAAGGCAATGATCGCCTCTTCGGTGGCAGCAACGATGACACGATTGATGGCGGTGACGGCAACGACATCATTTCCGGTGATTCAGGAAATGATACGCTGCTAGGAAATATTGGCGATGACAAGTTATTCGGTGAGTCTGGTTCGGACGTGCTGGCGGGTGGCACTGGCGACGATGAACTGGATGGTGGCGAAGAACGGGATGTGCTTTGGGGTGGCGATGTTTTGCTGGCTTGGTCGGAGTTTGATGGGGCGGACAAATACGAGCTGCCATATGGTTTCGCCGCTGCTGAAGCGGAATTTCCGACGGGCTACACTCCCCCATTGATCCAACCTAAAGCAGTTCGAGGAGCGTCGATGAATCCCGCCTCTGGTGGTCTTGATGATGGAAGCGATATACTCCGCGGTGGCCTCGGCGACGATTTGCTCTTTGGTGGAACTCAAGCCGACCAACTCGATGGAAACGAAGGAAATGATTACGTTGACGGCGGTAGCGGTGATGATCTGGTCTCCGGTGGCGCGGGCGAAGACTTAGTCCGGGGCGGCGCCGGCAATGATACCGTACGCGGTGGCGATGGCATCGATCAAGTGCACGGTGATGAAGGAAATGACAAACTCTACGGTGATGGCGGCCGGAAATCACTAGGAATTCCAGATGTTCTGTTGGGCCAACGTCTTTACGGTGATGATGGCGACGACACGCTCTATGCATTCGCCGATTCGAGCGACCTTGCAATACAGAGTCAATTGGTAGGAGACGAACTGCGAGGAGGGCTTGGTAACGACACTCTTTTCGGTAATCTTCGGAAAGAACGACTTTTGGGTGATCTCGGCAATGACGATCTTTTTGGCGATCATGTTAGCGGTTCAGATTACTCGGTGCGTCTATGGGCTGGAGCAACTCTTTCAGGCGCCGATGACGAACTGTTTGGTGGACCTGGAGCCGATATTCTGAATGGGAATGGTGGCAATGACACTTTATGGGGCGGTGCCGACTCCGATCAACTGGTTGGGGAGGTCGGAGATGACAAGCTGTATGGCGGTTCTGGTATCGATATCCTGATTTTGGACATTGACGCTGGTTCGACCGAAATGCTTAACGGCCACGGAGGAAATAGAACGCTCACCGATAACACTCCAGACGACTTTGCCACGGACATTCTTTTAATCAATGGCGATCTAGGAACTCTGACCTTCGATGACGTTATTGCGATTTCTGAAAATAGTCAACGACAATTGGTCGTCAACTACACAGGTTTTGCGCAAAGCATTTCTGTCAATTGGAAGAGCTCTTCAGGCATTCCTCTTTTCGAGCAGATCAACGTTCGCGGTGGAATGGGTAATGACACAATCGGGTTTGCGGCGGGTGTAAGCGCAGTTGACACGTCAATGTTAACCGGACGCGATTGGTTCGGAGTACTCGATGGCGGCGTTGGTAACGACATCCTTCGAGGAAGTAGCGGGCGAGACCATCTCGATGGCGGGTCGGGCTCCGACGTGTTGTACGGTAACGCTGGCGATGACCGACTGTGGGGCGACCAAGGGGCAGGTTCACCTACTCTCGACGCAGACACACTCTACGCGGGTCCTGGCAACGATGATTTGTTCGGCGGCGTCGGAACAAATATTCTTTCCGCCTGGTCGCGTGATCCTTGGCCGAGCACATTTGGAGTCTTCGTCGACCTAGCGGGCAATCTCTACGACGATAGCGGTGACTTTGTCGGTGCGTTGGATGTCAACGGCAATCCGATTCCGGACGGCAAACTGGATGCAGATCCATCCAAACCGGCTCACAAGCTCGAAGATACCGGCATCAATCGGATGCTTGGCGGACTTCAAAACGATTCGCTATATGGTGGTACTGGAATCGATTTCATGCATGGAGGAGACAGCGGCACGGACACGCTCTACCGCCGCGATGGTAGCACATTTGAATCGATGGACGGTGGACTTGCTGGCGAAGACTGGAAGGACTATGCCAAGGAATCCGAACAAGTCTGGTATATCGGCGGTTCGAACGCAGCCGACGAAATCACGGTCGACTTTGTCACCGAACCTGGTCCGCTCTACAATCGACATCTGGTCACGCGACTGACCGAGAACAACGGCAACTTCTCTTTCGCAGCCCAACTGCAACTGGACTTTAGCGCCAAGGATGCGGCTGGGAATCTCATTTGGGACTCCACGCAAAGACTAGCTGATGTCAACGGATTTGCGAATGCAACCGCGGAAGATCGAATCCTCAAGTTCAACGAGCGAGCACTCAAGGGCGAACTGTTGCCATCGGAAAGCGATTATCTTGCGATCTTGGTTGATGCACTCGGAGGGAACGACACGATTACCGTTGGCCCTACTGTGCAAAAAACGGTATGGATCGATGCTGGCGATGGTGACGATACGGTTCGCATCAATTCAGGCAATGCAATTTTGGTTGACAAGTACGATGAACTGCTTCGCAATGACACGGCTGCTTTAGCTTCCAATCTCGCTCCGGAAGTCATCCTAGGCAGTGCTTCGCTACCGACCAATGGCGTGCTGACGGATGCTGCAGAGTTTGAACTCAAGATCGATGCCAGGACTCCGATTGCAGTCAGGGTTCCTGCGGATGCCAGCAACACGTCTATCGAAGATCTAATCGCGGACATCAACGCGGTGTTCGCAACGACCGGCGCTTCTAAATTCGTTTACGCAATATCGGTTGAACAACGACTAGCCATCATCGCCAAGGATCCAATCGAGACATCGCAGCTCACCATTTCGATTCCCGAGACCAACAATGGCGTCGCTGCTCAACAATTAAGGCTTTCGCATGGGCAGTTGAGCCTATCCATGCTTGCAACTTCATTGCAAGTCAATGGGCTTTCGATCGACAGTCCAGTGGATGTGGACTGGTACAAGCTTCGATTCGCTACCATTCCCGATGGTGGCCAGGTAACCGTTAAGAGCGCATCGAACTTGGACGGTATGAGTATCCAGCTCTATTCCGGGCAACCCGGTACATTAACGCTCCAGCGAACGGCTTTCGCAGCCGACTTGGCCGAGCCTAACAACAGTCCATCAAACATCCCCAGTGCTGCAAACCTTGGTGATCTATCAACTTTGATCCAAGCCAACGGGCTAACCTTCTCAAGCCTCGATGATACGGACGACTGGTTCAGAATTACCCTTCCCGCCAACGATCCGCTGTTACCACGCAGCATCACTCTGAAACCAGACGGTCCTAAGTCGACGCAACTCTTTGGTACCGTTGAAATCTATAGCGTTGGGACGCCAGATGTTCTCCAAAGCTCAGTCGTGCCGAATGTGACCGACGAACGTATTTTGTTGGACTTGCGATCGCTTGCAGCGGGTGACTACAAACTACGTATTCCACGATCTACGACCTCCGACAGTCGACTGGGCAGCTACCGAATCCTGTCTAACGTCGGTGCGGGTGGTTCGCGCGTCATGAATCTGATCGGTTCTGATGCGTCACCATTATCGCTGAGTGGCCTTGCGGCAAACACCGATTACTACGTCGAAGTGCGTTCGCAGAACATCGTTCCGACACTCTACGACTTAAAAGTCTCGCTGCCACCCACGCAGACTCAGCCACAGATCATTGACGCTGGACGCCGTACGGACTTTTCTCAGCGCCGTGACGTGATTTTAGGCGGAACAGGTAACGACGTATTGCAAGGCGGACCGGGCGAAGATTGGATCTTTGGCGGTGCAGGCAACGATATCCTGAGCGGCGGGTACGACAATCAAGCCAGCGATTTGCTGTTCGGCAATGGCGGTGATGACACGTTCCAAATCATCCCTGATGCACTTCCTGTGATTCCGGGGTCGAATCAAACGCAGCTGCAAACACTGACCGATCGCTTTACGGGTGGAAGCGGTAACGACACGATCTATTTCTTGGGTGGAGATCTCGATGCTACAGGCAAAGCCGTTCCCGATCAGATATCGCTGGGCTTCAACCGCACCCTTGGACGATATGAATTCATCGCAACTCCATGGGATGTCGCGAATCAAGTCTTTGCGACCGACCCGGTAACGAATCTACCATTGCAGCATTATCAATTCTTTAACCTGCAGAGCATCGAAGGGGGAGTGATTGAAACTCGGGCTGGCAACGACATCGTTCGCTTGGATGCACTGAGTGTTACAGGCGGGTTTGACTCAGATGCTCGCCAGCGTGGAGCGACGCTTGTCAACTTTGATATTCGCGGTGGCGCGGGCGACGATTTGATCCTTGGTGGTGATGGCGATGATCGCATCGACGGCGGCTTGGGGGCCGATCAGCTCATCGGTGGCGGCGGTAATGACAACATCATCGGCGGCGATGGCGACGACTATATCGAGGGAGGCGCCATTACGGTCGTCCCTGATACCTACGAACGCGTCACCCGCGGCGGCGAGACGCAGTCCAATGACACATTTAGTTTCGCGGCAGAGCTTGGTGTGATTAAACCGGGCCAAGTTTTCAGCGGATTGACTTTCCATGCCAGCGGAGCCGATCAATCGGACTGGTATCTCATCCCAACGCCTCAATCCAAATTCAGCGTCAACGGTGCGACTGACGCTTGGTTAAGTCGACAAGACATTCGAGCCACAAGAACGGATACAACCACACAACAGTTGGACTTTTCTTTGTTCGCAGCCACGTATGAGGGCGGGGTCATCGAGCTGGTTGAGAATCCAGTTGGTATTCCAAAGCATTATGCAATCCAAGTTCGCAACAATCCGAACAGTGCTGTTACCTATCAGCTAGCATTCGATCCGAAGCTCGGCGACTCGACGCATGTTGGCTTAGGCGCAGTGCCGCCGGTCTATGACTATTCCATTGCTCCGGCCGATGAGCAAGAACGTTTGACATCGCAGCCTGTGGCGATCCCACTTGGCAACATCGATCGTTGGGAGAATGGCGGTTTTGGAAGTGACGTCGCCATCGATGGTAACTTCCGTGTTGTCGGTGCATCCTCTGCCAAGATCGGAAGTTGGGATGGCGCTGGCATTGCGTATGTGTACAACGCGACTTCGGGCGCTTTGGTTTCTACACTACGCAATCCAACACCGGGCTTGAACGACAATTTCGGCGACTCGGTGGCGATCTCGGGTAACCTCATTGTGGTGGGTGCCCCAGGCGACACTCCAGGCGACGCCACACTCACCTTTCGAAGTGGGGCAGCCTACGTATTCAATGCGGCTACTGGGGCGTTAGTCTCGACGATCCTCAATCCAACGGGTGGTTATTACAACTCGTTTGGCTACCGAGTTGACATTAGCGGTGACCGAGTCGTTGTGGGAGCTTACCTTACAGATTCGGGCGCTACTAAAGCTGGAGCAGCTTACATCTTTGATGCCAACACCGGTGTGCGTCTTCACACGCTGTCGAATCCCAATCCAGCCGTGGAAGATTATTTTGGTTCAGCTGTTGCAATCGATGGCAACCTGGTGGCAATAGGTGCGATTAAAAAGGATCTTGGCGCGACAGATGCGGGTGCCGTGTACTTATTTGACACCACTAGTGGCTTGTTGCTTCGCACAATCTCCACCCCCAGCAACACCGCGAGCGACTGGTTTGGAACAGCAGTTGATATCAGCGGAAATTTGGTGATTGTTGGCGCCCCCCAAAATTACCCGTTAGCCGATAACGTTGGAAAGGCCTATGTCTTCAATGGTACAACGGGTGCATTAGTCTCAACGTTAACCAGCGACATATTCGGCTTAATACCATTTGGCATGGAGTTCGGCTATTCGGTCAGCATCGATGGTAACAATGCGTTGGTGGGTGCATTCAACTACAACCACCCGACCGCAAGGGGTCGAGCCTATCTTTTCAATGCGACCACGGGTGAGCGTATTCGCACCTTCCAGAGCACCATCAATGATTCCGGAAACTGGTATGGTTTGGAGGTCGCGGTACATGGCAATTTCGTGGCTGTTGGCGCGCCCAATGACGATGCCCGTGGCGTGAACGGCGGAGCGGCCCATTTCTATGACCTTGCAAACAATTACAACCTCACTACGCTTTACGCTCCTTCGGCTTCGGGCGGAGACGATTTCATATCGAGTGTCACGGAGGACCTCGGTGACTTCAGCCAAATCCTATTCAACCCGAACTTCCGATTGGGCATCGACGATCCGGCGAACTTTGTCCCGAAAACACGAGCTACGATAACGCTAGGTTCATCCAATCCAGCGATCGACGTTTCCCATTCGGTAACGCTGTTGCTGCCGGCGCCAATCACACGCGCATCGACTTATGGAACTCGCGTCTCATTCGCATCACCGGGCGACTACAACGGAGACGGCATGAGTGACATAGCCGTCGCCGTATACCGTGAAACACCAGCAGTCGCGGCTGACCTCAATGGAGCAACCGCGAATTTCAAAGCTCATGGAGTCTATGTTGTTCAAGGACAATCTGGCGGCTTTCCTGCTGAGATTGATCTCGTGAAAGATGCCCAGTTCAAGATCACAGGATTCAGCGGCGAAGCTTTGTCGCTTGATAGTGCAGGAAACTTCAATAACGATCTCGCTGGGGCAAGAGATATTGACGATTTAGTCGTCGGAGATCCTAACGCAGGAAATGGCCGGGGCATTGTTTACGTTTACCACGGCAAGACAAGTCTTGTTGGTGAAGTCAACGCGCAGCTTGTGCCTGCTTCTTACGCGGGAGCAATCAATAACGGTAAAGCGGGAAGCCAAGTCTTTGGTGGAATGGACCAAAACGGAGACGGGATATCCGATATTGGATTCACACGATCGGACGCCCTAGGGAACGTGGTAACGGAAGTTGTTTGGGGGGCAGCTCGCGCGCGGTTGGACCTTCCTGTGCTTCACAACTTGAATACGACCACGACAGCGCAGATTCTATCGGGTGCAAACCTCGGACAGAGCTATGTATTTGCCTTTAACGATGGCATCCAAGGGTCAAGACTTTGGGTTGCCGATGGAACGGCACTTGGCACCAAGCGGCTATCGGCAATCGCCGTACCAATGGCGGATGCCTTTTCAGGATTTAGAGTCTTTGGCGGAAATGCCTATTTTGAATCGCAAAATGGGACTTTGAAGGAATTATGGCGAACAGACGGAACCGAAAGCGGAACATTTCTGCTCCACGCAAACTTTGAAGGATACGTCCAAGAGCTGGGAACAAATCTGTTGTTTAAAGGGAAAACTACCACGCACGGCAGTGAGCTGTGGAAGACGACAGGGACGTTTGCAAGTACGGTCCGAATAAGTGACATTAATCCCAACGCAGGCAACGCAAACATTGGGCCGTCATACGTCTACAACAACGCGGTTTACTTTGCAGCTAATAATGGAACGACCGGTATCGAGCTCTACAAGACGGATGGAAGTAATACCATTGTCACAGCACCGTTCAAAGAGATTCGTGCAGGAGCGAACTCGTCTAGTCCAGGTAGCTTTAGGACTCTGAACGGCTTGTTACTCTTCCATGCGCACGATGGTGTTTGGGAAGGTTTGTGGTCGTCGGATGGTACGGCGGGCAATACGCGAAGTGTCTCAACGCAAACGTCGACGAGCGGTACGTTCTCGTTTACCAATGTTAGCTCCCTAAATAGCACAATTACGACCACGACTGCGGCAATTGACTTTGTTGCCCAGGGCTTTAAGGTAGGCCACTCAATACAGGTCTTAAACGCTGGTAGCTGCAATTCGGAATATTTCACAGTAACTGCCGTCGCTGCAAAAACTATGAATGTTCAGAGCCCTGTTTGTAATGCGTCTGGAGTGACTGGGGTTTCCGTTAGGACCGTCTCGCCAGGGATTTTTGATTCCTATGGCGAGGGAACTTTCGAACAAATTGGTAGTGTTCTGTACTATTCGACAAGCACACCTTCTACTGGCGGCGAGTTATGGCGAACCGACGGAACTTCTGCGGGGACCTACTTGGTACGCGATTTATTTTCTCAGATTCAATCCTCACAATCGTCGACTCCAACCAACCTCTTCAACTGGAACGGTACTCTCTACTTCACTGCTGAAGACCAAACGGGGCTTCGCCAAGTGTGGCGAAGCAATGGGACTTCAGCAGGTACCATCAAGACCACAACATTTGGCGGTGACTTCTGGCTGGGCAACTCGTCTTATAACGTCGAGTTCACAGTAATGGGTTCTTCTCTGTATTTCCGAGATAACGGAAATACTCCGGGGCTCTACAAAATCACAGGTACGACACCGACGCTAGTGAAAGAATTTGCAGCTTACCTTTGGCTACCTGAGGGACTTCTGGCTGCTGGTACCAAGCTCTATTTTTCAGCAGGAACTGCTGCGGACGGAATCGAGCCCTGGGTAAGTGACGGAACGGCTAGCGGAACCGTAATGTTGCGAGACCTGGTGCCAGGCGGATCATCCATTCCATACTTTTCAAGATATGAAGCTCCTTATGCTTACTTCACAGCGCAGGATGCATCTGGTGTTAGGAGGGAATGGCGCACTGATGGAACTTCCGCTGGGACGACCATGGTTGTCGATGATTGGCCACTTACGGAGTTTTCTCGAGCGGAAGCAATTTCCGTCAACGGACGCTATATCGCGATCAAGCCGCATAATGTGACGGGGCTGCCGGTTATCTACTCCAGTGATTTGACCGCCGCTGGTACCAGTTACATTCCGTTCGGAACTTTAGGTGATCAGGGGAGTGGATACGGAGAAATGATCGATATTGGCACCAAGCTCTATCTTGCAACACTCAATGGTCTTTACTCAGCGGACAACCCAGGTGCAGGACTACAGCAGCGGTTTACGGGTGATGTAGGTGATATCGGACTTCTTTCTGGAGAACTCTATTTCGCGAATAATGCCGATCCTAACTTCTGGGCTAGTCGAAATCGATTGATGAAGTTCAGTCCATCCACTGGAAGCTCAGTCCATCTTACAGGCCCTGATCTCTCTGTTGGAAAACTGACTCAAGTTGGAAGCACTCTCTACTTGAGTAGCTGGAGCAATTGCTGTAGTGGGCTGCTCTGGAAGTCGAATGGCACACAGGCTGGAACCAGTCTCGTACTTCGCAGCGGTTCGACAATTAGCATGGATAGTTCGGACGATCTTATTGAAGTCGGCGGAAATCTCTTCTACACCAATGGCGGAACGATAACGAGACTCAGCGGAAGCACCTTCACTAATGTGACTGGAGGAACTGTCGAAGTCACTTCAAACTTTTCGACCGGGGGCGTCGCGAAGTGGCAGGATGTTAATGGAAAGCTCTACTTTGCCAACGGCAATAACCTCTATGTAGTCAACGGAACTACGGCTAATCTGCTGAAGAATACCTACAGTGGATCAGGGACGGCGGTGCCAATTGAGAACATGACTGCGTTGGGCAATTTCTTGTACTTCACGGCTGGAAACGGGCCAAACGGAAACGAACTTTGGAGAAGTGATGGAACCGCAGCTGGTACCATCATGGTGGCAGATATTATTACCGGCACTGGATCATCTTCAAATCCAAGCAATCTGACAGCAATCGATGATACACTGTACTTTGGAGCTGCTCCAAGCAGTTTGATTGGTTCCGAATTAATGAAATTCGAAAACAACGCCTGGACGCAAATCAAGGACATTAACGTTGGGCCTGGTTCATCCAATCCTCGGTCATTCACCAAGGTGGGTGATCTAGTCTACTTCGTTGCCGATGATGGAATTTCCGGTGAAGAAATTTGGGTTACCGATGGAACCGAGCTGGGTACGCGACGAGCCCTGGATCTCAAGCCTGGATTGTCGGGCTCCAAACCACAGTCGTTGTTCAATTATCAAGGTAGCTTGATGTTCTACGCCGACGATGGAGTTCATGGTGTCGAACCTTGGGCCCTCAAAGGCACTCAGTTTCTCAAGCCCAACGTGACCATCACGACATCTCTTGCCGGAACTGGCACCCAACTTCAAGCCGTCGGAGATATCGATGGCGATGGTAAGGATGAGATTAGTATCGAAGCCGTGGGCGGTACTTATGTCGTGTTCGGAGGAAATAGCTCTACGACACTCACTGCGCTATTAGCTCAGTCTCCTGTCGGCGCTATTTCGCTGTCGACCGTTCCTGGCAGCCAGAGCAAAATGTATCGCTTAGGAAATGTCAACGCGGGGCCAACCGACCAATTCGATGATTTCGGTATCACCCAGTTAAGTGAAATCAGCCGAGTCGATGGTTCCACTACCGCCAAACGCACGGACGGAGTTATTCTTGGTAATTCCGACCGTAGCAAAATTGCGACGCGAAAGCCCGATGTCATTCTTGCAAACTCAATTGGTGAGCCGTTTGAAGATCTAACTTTAGTGGACTATCGATTCTCGGGCCTTGGAAATGTCCTTGGTACACACGGGAATACTTCAAGTGATTTCGCCATCGCTGAACCGCTTGGGGGATCGACTTATATATTCACTACTGCTCTTCAACGAACGTTGACAAGCGGTGGCTTGGGAAATAGCAATGGATATTCTATTGGAGCACTGTACAAATTCGATTTGGCAACTCTACCGCCGACGGTTTATGTCGATCCTAACAATCCAACGTTTATCGATGTACCGAATGGTAAATCCTCGTCGGTTAATGTTCCAGGTGTATCCGGTGCGGGTAGTCAAGAAGCCCTAGCAACGCCGCGCAGCGTTGGCGATGTGAGCGGTGATGGGCTTGAGGATTTCTTGTTCGAAGGAAGTTCTAAGAGCTACATCGTGTTCGGACCGATGCCGTTTACATCGACCCAATCAATCGGCGAAATCGCGAACGTCGTGATTGATTACGCCATTGTCGGACGACCAGCCAAGCATTTTGGCGATGTTGACTCGGATGGAATCAACGATATTGCGGTCGTAAGCGGTGGGACGATCCGACTACTTCTTAGCCGTGCCGATCTGCCGACACCGGCAACTTTGAAGCGTCAACTCGTTGTCGCCGATTTTAACCGAACCATCGAGACAACTTATGTATCGGGCGCAAAAGTGAGTGCAACGACACTCAGCTTCAGCGCCGCCAATCGACGAATTACAAGCACTGGTCAGATCAACTTTCAGACCGCCGGGTACGGCATCGGACAAGTTATTGAAATATCGAACGCTGCAGGCAGCCTCGGCAGCTACATCGTGAAGGCTGTTACACCAACGACCTTAGAAGTTCACGAACCATTATCAGTACCCACAGCAGGTTCGTTAGTCACGATCGAAAGCCGGACACCCGAAGTTCACGTCCTTAACTGGAATGGTGCTGCGTCGGATGGAAAAATTTACGAAGATATTCTGTTCGTTTCGCCTAATGGCTCCTCATTAATTTACAGTGGTCAGAATATCAGCTTGACTTCCACTGCGAATTTGTTCGTTGGCCTTGGTAACGAAACGGGTACGGACCGTCGTGATGCTCTTAGCCAGCTTTACGGACCTTGGAACCAGACATTCTTGTTCAATACAGAAGATTTATCCGCTACAGTGTTGGGCGACACTAACGGCGACGGTCTCGATGACATTCTTCTCATCAATCGCAAGTTCATCATCAGTGGCGCGCCGAGTTCGGGCGGCTTGATCTACAACGGCCTAGACATTGGTCGCGCTTATCTCGTGCTGGGAGACACTCCGACTATTTCCCGTAGCAATGCGGCTGCAATTTACCAAGATTATTTCCTAGGTGGCAGCGCCCATGCCCTTGGAGATATCAATCAAGATGGTTTAGCCGACTATGCGATAACACGTCGTCAAGAAGGGGCTGGATTGGCCGATGGCAGTGTCTTCGTCCACTATGGCAAAGTACCTGATCCAGTGACAAGAAAACTACCTCCGCCGGGTGAACTGTTTCGCTCTGATTTCAATACGCTCACGATAGCGAATCCGACTCCAGCTACCGATGATATTTTCGGTTCCGCAATTGCCATATCCGGGAATACGATGGTCATTGGAGCTTTTAACGACGATGTGGGTGCCACGAACAGTGGTAGCGCTTATATCTACGATACGAGGACAGGGGCGCTTGTTACTACTTTGGCTAATCCTTCGCCAGGAGTGGACGATCGCTTCGGACACGCTGTAGCAGTATCCGGGAATCTTGTTGTGGTAGGAGCATATGTGGACGGCGCAACGGACACAGGTATTGCATACGTTTTCAATACGGTCACTGGCGCTTTAGTCGCTACTCTGAATAACCCAACTCCTGACGCGGATGACTACTTTGGCATCAGCGTGGCGATTGAGGGTAACTTAATCGCAGTGGCTGCATCGAGTGATAATACTGCCAGTAGTAATAACGGAAGGGTCTATTTGTTCAACGCGACAACCGGTGTGCTCCTGAGAACGCTCGCCAATCCGTCTTTGGCCGCCGGCGATGAATTCGGTGCCAGCATCTCACTCTCTGGTGGCAATCTGGTCATTGGAGCCCCATTTCACGATGCCAATGGAAGCAACAGTGGCAGAGCCTACGTATTCAATGCGTTGAATGGATCTTTGATCTCGACTTTGGCCAATCCAGCGCCGGGCGTTAATGACTATTTTGGAAGTTATGTCGCTATATCGGGCAGCACCGTTGTCGTTGGAGCCCCCACAGATGATGCAGGTGTAATCGACGGCGGAAGTGCATACCTATTCAACGCAATAACTGGCGCATTAATCGCGACGCTTGCCAATCCTTTGCCAGAATCAGGTGACGAATATGGTAACGGAGTGGCAATTGATGGGGATACTGTCGTAGTCGGAGCCCCAAGCGACAACGTTGCCGCAATCGATAGCGGAAGCGCATTCGTTTACAATGCGACGACTGGAGCTTTGATTGCGAGGCTGGATAATCCGAATCCAACTGCTAGTTCATTTTTCGGATTGGGTGTGGCCGTATCAGGCGGTACAGTCGCCATTGGTGCATATCGGGACGCTTTTAACACAGGCAGCGCCTACGTCTTCCCATCAGTTTGGTCTCAGTCAAGCTCACCAACTGGTGCCACCAATCCATCTTGGATTTTGGGTGGCGACGCGAACTTCCTCCCCTACCCGAACGGTGGAGCACACTATCGCTTTGGTGTTCCTGAAACGAACAACTACAACGGCACTACAGCACCAAACCCCAATTATGTCGGTACGCTGACATCACCAGTCATTCCATTGCAGACAGTGGCAGCGTCAGACCCGCTTTCGCTTTCATTCAATTACATCCTTGAAACAGACGGATTGGCCAATCGGGACATCTCTGAAGTCTTTGTATTTGCGAATGGTGTAGAAACCCTGGTTGCACGCAATCGAGCAAGACCAGGCCAAGAGAGTTTGTCGGTCACACAGATTGCCGACCCAACTACCGCTAATACGCTTAACCCATGGCGTCGCTTGGAAGTTGACCTAAAGAACTTCGTTGGTCAGTCGATTCAGCTGCGATTCAAGTTCGATACGGTTTCCGGAGGCTTTAATACGCACAAGGGATTCCATATTGATGACGTTGTTTTGACAACGCGCAAAGCCGATATGGTAATCCATCGTGGCAATCCGACGGGTGCTCTTTACCAAACAGGTCCGCTCACGGTTACTGCGGGTGACTTCGATGTCGATGGGCGAATGGACTTAGCGATCGGTGAACCAACCACTAGCGTTGTGCTGCGTTCTGGTTCAACACAATCTACGCTCTCAAGCAACAATCAAGGACGCGTCGCTGTCTTCACCGATATCGTTTCGGCTGAGGCTCAGGCGAGATTGACGGAAACGCCCTTGCACTTGGATCAAGCCGACAAGACTCTTACGGGTGCGTTGTCACAAAATCGTTTTGGCTGGCTGTCAACAACTCCGAATCTCGATTTCAATTTCGATGGCATCGCCGACTTGCTTATCGGAGCAAGCACAGCGGACCACGGCTTCGTCGACAATGGTAGGGTTTACGCACTGCCTGGACGTAGCAACAAATTCCGAAACACCTTGCCAGACGCTCCAACCGTGCTTGCCAACGGCAATCCAATTGGTGGCAATTCGTTTGTGACTTCACCGGCAGTACCGACTGTACCTCCCAATTTCGTGGTGACAGGACTAATAGCGAATCCGTCGCCAGAATTCGATGATCAATTTGGTTATCCAACGGCCGTTTCTGGCAACAAACTGGTCATGGGTGCACCTTATGATAATTTCGGCGGTGATAACAGCGGTCTTGCCTACATTTTCGATGCGACCACCGGTGGGCTGCTCATAACCTTGGCAAATCCCACTCCAGGAATTCAGGATGTATTTGGTGTCAGTGTGGCTATTGACGGAGATATAGTTGTCATTGGGGCTAACGGTGACGATACTCGCGCTGTCAATGCTGGCATAGCCTATGTGTTCAATGCTACAACCGGTGCATTAGTTGCTACACTGGCCAGTCCAGCACCTGTAGCATCTGAGCATTTTGGTTACAGCGTCGCAGTGTCAGGAGACAAGATTGTTGTTGGTGCCAATACAAGCGTTGGAATTGCGTATGTGTTTAACGCGCGGACCGGTGCGCATGTTACGACCTTGAATAACCCGTCTCCAGCAGCGGGCGATCAATTCGGCTATCGAGTTGGCATTTCCGGAAACACAGTTGCTGTCAGCGCCGTTTTGGACGATTTAGGAGCTGTCGATAGCGGGAGCGTTTATCTATTTGATGCGACCACTGGTGCTCCGATTGCGACACTCACCAATCCCACGCCCGCTGCAAATGATGAGTTTGGTATCAGCTTAGCCATTTCGGCAAATAGGGTCGCGGTCGGGGCCTCCCAAGACAATTCAACTGGAAGTGCATATCTTTTTGATGTGAAAGATGGAACGTTAATCGCGACGTTCGCGAATCCGACTCCGGGAGTTGGAGACTACTTCGGAGGTGGCGTGGCGATCTCCAATAAAATCTTAATCGTCGGGGCTCCTCTCGACGATACCGGTGCCCTCAATAGCGGAAGTGTCTATTCCTTTGATTTAGAAACCGGTGAGTTGGTCAGTTCTATTCCTAATCCAGTATTGCAAGCGGGAGCTGGCTTCGGTAGTAGTGTCGCTGTCTCTGGTAGCAAACTATTCGTTAATGCATCTAGAGGTGGTGTCTCTGACAGCGGCAGCGTCTATTCCTTTTCATCAACCGCGGTAAGCGTTCCGGTTGTATTTGATGGCGGCGAACTGCCTGATGTTGTCGGTGCAGATAAATGGTTTAGCTTCCGATTGCTTGCGGACGGCACCACCAATGATTACTTGCAGGTGCTAAGCAAAGCTCCGTTATTGGGTGCCGAATCGCGTTTGGTCTTCGATCTGTTTGATCATACCGGACGGCCACTTGCACTCGGCCGCGCAACGGCCGATCTGCGAGGTGCTCGTGCTGGAAATTACTTCCTTCGAGTTCACGACAAGGGTGACGGACTGTGGCGAAATAGCCCCCTTCCATTTGAAATTCACATCGCTGCCGTCTCTCAAGTCTCTCCCCAAACAAATGGACGACCCTTCGACGATCGGGATATTCTCGACGGTGGCAACGGGGACGATAAGATCGTGGGCAACGGCGGCTTGGATCGAATCTATGACCGCAGCGGCACCAATTTCGTGATTGCCGAATCGACGGAATTGATGGACTCTACGTATTCTGGTAACGCATTTACTGATCCACCTGCAGGGCAGTTTGCTAGAGATAACAAGTACACGTCTCTCACGGTGGATTTGGGCATCGGTAACTATAATCTAAGGATTGCGATCGCATCGCAGGTAGGCATCCTTGGACCAACTCAAGGATTATTGCGACCACTCACCCAGAAAGACCTCAATGAGCTGACTGCACTCGATCTGTCAGGAAAGAACATTGCCAATCTATCTGGATTGAACGCCGCTAGCCGATTGGTTTCGCTGAATGTTGCGAATAATCCGTTAAGCACCTATGGTGCGGCCAATTCCATCGCTCTGAATGAACTTCCGAGACTTCGGACGCTTAACGTTTCTGGCACGGGCTTAACCGATTTTGGTTTCTTGGCGACCAAGCCCGAGCTGCGAAGTCTCAATGCCAATTCGACTGGCTACAGTGTTTTAGCTCCTTTGCCGCCGCAACTTGAAGTCTTGTCGCTGAGCAACACAGCCGTTGCAACGACTCAAGCGAACTTAGCGATCGAACTCGCGAAACTGACCATGCTGAAGGAGTTGTATTTAGAGAATAACGCTCTTCCGTTCTTTAATTTCGCGACACTCTCTACCGCTACTGGGCTCAAGAAGCTTAGTCTGTCAGGCAACCAGTTGAGTCAGCTTACCGGCATCACTGCCCTGACCTCGGTGGAGGAGTTGGATCTGAGCGGCAATCAACTGACGGATGTTTCCTCGCTTTTCGACTTGGCCTACAGCTCAACTTCCGCCGTCAGAACACCGACGCTAAGGCGAGTCGTGTTGAGCAACAATCCATTATCCAATCAAGCGTATGCGTTCACGATTCCGCATCTAAGGGCCTTGGGCGTTGAAGTCATTCATAGTCCAAGAACTGGCGTTGCCACGATTTCGCGAGATGAACAAATTTTTGATCCGCTCGATCCGTCGCAAAGCTACCCGGATATCAGCCCCGTCTTCCCCGGCGTTTCGCAATTGTTCCATGCCATTATTCGGGATCCGAATGTCAGCAACGGCTCCAGCTTTAGTTATGCCTGGAAGATCTACAATTCTTCCAACTCGGTCGTAGCGACGGGATCGCAAGAGTACATTATCTTTACTCCCGTTGTCGGAGTCTATCGTGTGGAACTGATCGCGAGCGATCTCAACGACTTGGTCGCTGGATTGCCGCGAACTTATCAAACCGAAGTAACGCTTGATGCGCCGCAGTTGCCAAGCGTTGTTGTTAGCGAGTCACAGTTCAACGTCGATGAAAGTGGCTCAACAACGGTTATGGTCAGCTTGACCGCTCCACCGCATATGCAGCCTGTCCAACTGGTGCCTTATGTTTTGAGTGGTCCAACGGGCGCGGTCCAATTGCCAACCGAAGGACTATTCTTCGATAGAACGAACTGGAACATTCCACAAGCCGCAATCTTCCGCGGTGTGCAGGATGACAACATGTTCAACGATACCGTTCAAGTACGCTTCAGTGGTCGAATTGCGTTGGTCGGACAACCAACTTTAGCGATTACTTCCTTGGATGATGATGGACGCATTGTTTTGACGTCGGATAACGGCGAAATAGCATCGGGGGCTCCAGTTTTTGAAGGGTCTTCCAAGCCGATACAGGTTCGATTGGCGGGTCGTCCCTTACCTGGTGAGACCGTGACGATTTCCATTCAACTTGAGTCTGGGGATAGCGATTTGACTGCGTCGGTGCAGTCGCTCGAATTCAATGTCACAAATTGGGATGTCGCTCAAACAATTTTTATCTTTGCAGCCGATGACCAGGATGCAGTTGATGGGCTTGCGACATTTAGCTTTACCGCTTCAACGAGCACGAATCCAAACTATAGCACCACTTCGCTGCTGCTTTCCGAGAGCGACAACGACCGAATTCTGCTTCTTTCTACGATTTCGTTGAATGTCAACGAAGATTCCTCGGCTGCTGCCAACGTACAGTTAGCTGGACAGCCAGACAACGAAGTTGTTGTCACTATCGTTAAAACCGTTGGCGATTCAAGCTTGACCACTATGTCAACTTTGATCTTCACTCCAAGCAATTGGAACATTCCACAATCGCTTATCGTCAGTGCAGCGGATGATGTCGACGCCCAGAACGGGCAAGCATCCTATGCGCTATCGGCACAAGGGTGGAGTGGTGCCAATTTGCAGGTGAATGCCTTGGACAATGACCGACAGTTGATTGCGACTGGGGATGTTGTGGTCGACGAGGGTGGTTTCGTTCTCGTCGGCGTTCGGCTGGCTGGTCAACCTGACCAAACCGTCGTCGTGTCGGCTAGCATCAGCGGCGATTCGGACGTGACATTTACGGGTGGCAACAGCTTGGAGTTTTCTCCCAATACTTGGTTCATCACAAAGTTCTTGCCGATTACAGTGGCGACCGATGCCGATGGAATTGATGGTCTGGCCAATGTGAATTGGAGTGCAAGCGGTTGGCTGAGCGCGATAACTCAGGTCACGGAACGGGACGATGATCGCAGAATTGTTATCATTCCGCGGGGAGCTCCAGACGACAAAGTGAACGAGGGTGGCTCCGTTGCTGCCTTTGGAGTTCAATTGTCGGCTAGGCCAGAAAGCAGCGTTACGGTGACCGTTGGGTGGGACAGTGGCGATCCGGATCTCACGGTATCATCGCCAACGACTCTGACCTTTACGCCGGACAATTGGAATGTGCTTCAGAATGTAGTCGTTTCCGCGGCGCAGGATTCGGACATTGTTTCCGGTGATGCGACCTTTCTGGCTTTCGCAGATCAATGGGAAACTTCTTCGATCACTTTGAGCGAACGCGAAGATGGACGTTGGCTGGAGATTTCTACGAATAGCTTGCAGGTCAACGAGGGGGCAAGTGCCGAGCTGCGAGTTCGATTGCTCTACGCACCGACTGCCGCGACGCTAGTATCCCTAAGTGCCGATACAACAGGTTCGCCGATTTCGCGTACGGGAACAGGAACGCTTGAGTTTAATAGTAGCAACTGGAACGTTTGGCAAACGATTGAGTTCACCGCAGCCCAGGACGTGGACATTGAAAACAGCTCTGTGACCTACGTCTTGTCGACTCCAGGCCAAGAGGACACTTCGTTTGCCGTTGCTCAGTTGGATTCACGAGTCTCGATCGAAGCAGACGCACCTGAGGCAATTGTTGTCGAAGGCAGCACGAACAGGGTTGGGATTCGGCTAAAGAATCAGCCAACTTCGAACGTGACGATTGGCTTCGATTCGTTGGTGGGTGACACTAGCTTGGTGCTTGCGGCCTCGTCGCCAACATCATTGACTTTCACATCCGCGAACTGGAATGAGTACCAGTATGTGACGTTTGAAGCGAATGCGGATGGCGACACCGTCGATGGGACGGCGATCGCCATGTTCACTTCGTCCGATGCGGCAATGCAACCGCTGCAAGTATTGCTCCAAGAACAAGATTCCGCACGCGTGTTGATTACGTCGAGTGTCTTCAACTCGCCGAGCATTGACATTGTCGAGGGGCAATCGATCAGTGGCATGATACAGCTATCTATTGCTCCCGAGAGCGATGTACTGGTGACGGTTTCCGTACCAGCCGACGCTGGATTCGAGTTAACCAGTGCTAGTACGCTGACGTTCACCCCGTTGAACTGGGATGTCCCACAGGTGATTGCGGTTCATTCCAAGGCGGATGCAGACGGGTTCAACCATACAGGGGCATTTCTCTTAACCGCCAACGGTTGGCTATCCGGTGATCGTATGCTCAAGCAAGTCGATAGCAGTCCGGTTGGCTTGATTGTACTGCCAGTCGGTTCGTTGATTGTTTCGGAATCTGGCCTTTTCACGTCGCAGGTGGATGTGAAACTTAGGTCTCAACCGCTCGATAGCGTGGTCGTTCCGATTACTGTGAGCAACTCGCAAGAGGGAGCGGCGAGTGTTCGGTTGCTTACCTTTACGCGTGAGAATTGGAATGAGAATCAACGCGTAACGGTTTTTGGAATAGACGATTTCGTGGATGACGGTGATTCTTTGTTTGGCTTGACGTTTGGACCTACGGTAACGTCGGCGACTGAATACGCTGGACTGCAAAGCGCGCTGCAACTGACGAATCTCGACAACGATGCGGCCGGTGTCTCGGTTGGTCCATTGAGTTCACGCTTTGTCAGCGAGTCGGGGTCTACGTCGACGTTTGAAGTTCAGCTTAGAAGTCATCCGAAGGGTGTTGTTACCATCCCAATGAGTGTTACGGATACATCGGAAGCGGTTCTCGATAGAAATCAATTGGTGTTCACGGCGGCGAATTGGAACATCCCGCAAACGGTTACCGTTACGGGAGTCGACGATAGTTTGGATGATGGCGACGTCAATCTGCAGATTCAATTCGGGGCCATTTCCAGTAGCGATTCTGACTATGCCGGAATGAGTATGCCCGCCGTTGCCGTTCGCAACATTGACGACGATTTCGATCGAGCCACGAGCACTCTTGCTGCAGAGTCCGTAGTTTGGAATGGCTTTACGTACTATGTCGCGACGACGTCAGAATCGGGCGGCGAGCTTTGGCGAACGGTTGGCTCTGCAGCGGGAGGAATGTTGGTTGCCGATTTGATGCCTGGGGCAGACTCAGGTGATGTCACTGAGTTAACATTGATTGGCAACATGTTGTATTTTGTGGCCAATAGTCCTGCGTCGGGTCGCGAGATGCGTCGGCTCGATCTGCTCAGCGGCAACATCAACGTCGTTATCGATATCAACTTGGGCGAGGGATCATCCAATCCTGCTGACTTAGTGACCGTTGATGGCAAACTCTACTTTACGGCAGACGATGGTGTCGGAGGACGCAATCTGTGGCAAGTAAATACGACGGGTGCTGTTCAGATGGTTGCTCCGTTAGCTGACGGAGCGCCGAGAGCGATGGTCTCGTTCGACGGACGTTTGTTCTTTGCGATGAATGGAGTACTAGGACGGGAAGTTTGGTCTAGCGACGGAACATCCGCTGGCACTGGCCTTCATTCTGATATTCGACCTGGAGTGGATAGTTCTGAAGCCAGAGAATTGGTTGTCAGTGCAGGAAAACTCTATTTTGTAGCCAACGATGGCGTTCACGGGGACGAACTCTGGGTAATCGATTCTGCTGCGAGCCAACCTCGTTTGCTGACCGATTTACAACCAGGGGCCTTAGGTAGCAACCCGCACAACATGGTTGCTTTTGGGGGCGGAGTGGCCTTCGCGGCGTCGGACGCTGAGGCTGGTGAAGAGCTGTGGTTTAGCGATAGCAATACCAATCGCAGAATCGCGGACGTGAATCCGCTCGGCGATAGTCAACTCTCACAATTGACGGTAGTTGGCGGAACACGCTTGTTCTTTGTCGCCGATGATGGCGTCCATGGGCGTGAACTTTGGGAGACCGATGGGACAGCGACTGGAACGATCCTGCGCGAAGTAAATCCAGGTCCCGACGGTTCGAATCCCGTCGGCCTGACGGCAGTTGGCAGCGCTCTGTATTTTGGTGCGTTCGATGAGGTCAACGGCTATGAGCTATGGCGCAGCATGAGCCCGCCTGAGCTCGTGGCCAACTTCAACACAGGATCGAGCTCTCTACCGCAGATTATTGGCGAAACCAATGGCAACGTTCTTTTCTCCGCTGAGGACAACAACGGAGAACGAAATCTCTACACAAGTAGCGGTCCTGGATTTGTGAATGCTCTGCAAGAGGCAGGGGTCATATTCACACCGACGACGAGCATGACGCTATCAGAAGGTGGCACAGCGATCTCTTACAGTGTGAAACTTGCAACGAGGCCTTCGAATATGGTGACTTTGAGTCTTGGTGGTGATCCGAACCAAATCCTGCTCTCTACTAACACACTGACGTTCACTTCGGCCAACTGGGACCAAGAGCAACTTGTCACGATTACAGCGATCCAAGATTTGGTTGCGGAATCGGCGTTGAGTATTGATATTACGCATACCCTATCGAGTGCAGACGCGATCTATGGGGCGCTTGGCCGTAAGGATTTAGAAGTTGAGCTCGTCGACAACGACGTGGCAGGAATAGTATTCACTCCACCAACGACACTGGTAACTAGTGAATCCGGTGCAGCGGCATCCTTTAGTGTCGTGCTTAATTCGCAGCCAACTGCCGACGTCAGCTTCCTGATCTTGAGTACGGATACAACCGAAGGAGTTGTCTCGACCTATCGAATCACGTTTACAGCGTTAAATTGGAACGTACCCCAGGTTGTGACGGTAACGGGCATCAGCGATTCAATTATGGATGGTGATCAGGTTTACCAAATCTTAACGAGTGCAACAGCTAGCTACGACGGATACTACAACGGGCTTTCGATTCCAGATCTGTGGCTTACGAACATTGAGGCCAATCAAGCACCGACGGATATCATCATCAACCAGAACCTTGTATTGGAGAATACTCCAACGGGAGCAGATCTGTTGTTTGGTCAATTGATATCTGTGGATATCGATCCAATGGACTCGTATGTTTACGATCTCGTTACAGGTGCAGGCGACACGGACAATGCTCGATTTAACGTTTTGGGTGACAGGATTTTCATCAAGCAAGGTCAAGTGCTCGACTTTGAAACCAGGCCGAACTACTCCGTTCGAGTACGATCGATCGACGCGGGCGGGCTATCCATTTCCAAGACGCTCATATTGAACGTCACGGACGTGAATGAAGCAGTTGCTTTGACTCGGGCCAACGCGACGGTAACGGGTGTTGTTCAGTCTCCCTTGACCAACACTGGCACATGGGCTGATCCTGAATCGAATAATGCGAGCGTCTTACTGACTGCGTCGCTGGGCACCGTGTTAAAGAACGCCAATGGAACATGGTCTTGGTCGCATACGCCAACTACCTATTTGAATAATGTGCCAGTAACAATCACTGCCAACGATGGAGTGAATAGCTCGATGGTAACGTTCAACATTACAGCCAATACATTTGCGGCGGGTCGTAGCGTTTTCTATAACAATGCCACTGGAGCCAATTTAAGTAGTGCGGGTGCGGCGAACAATGCGATTGATACGTCGAAGTCGGTATTGCGAACGCCCGGTGCCACATCGACCTTTGCGAACTATACGAACTACTCACGTGGTCTGAACGGTTTGATTGTGGATATTGCGGGACTTCCGACTACGATCACCAACGCTCAGATGTTGGCAAGTCTTCATTTTGCTCACTGGAACGCAATCTCAGCAGGTGGTTTTGCCGCCTTACCCGTGGCAGCCGTTCCGACAGTCACGTTACTCAGCAACAGTGGTGTGGGTGGCTCAGCTAGAATCAAGATCACGTTCCCAGACAACACGTTGCAGAACACTTGGTTACGAGTGACTGTGTTAGCCAATAACACGACGGGCCTAGCAAGCAACGATGTATTTTACTTTGGCAACGTGATTGGAGAGATCAACACGGGCAACACGGCGACACGTCTTCGAGTGAACGCGACGGACACGGGCGCGGTTCGCAGCAATCAATCCACAGCCGCCAACTCGGCCTCGGTTACGAATATCTTCGATGTGAATCGAGACGGTCGAGTGAACGCGACTGATACGGGGATTGTTCGATCGAACCAGCAAACGGCTGGCATCGTGGCGCCGCTTACCGTGCCGGGAGCGATACCGCCCGCTGGCGCTTTTGGAATCCCGCCACAGCCTGTGGCCCCAAAGAAACCGAGTGGAGAGCCCGACCAAGGTGGCGAAGGTGAAATGGGCGGAGGCGGTGCAAGTGGCGTTGATTCAACACTAGTTCCAACTCCCGATCTGGGTACTCTTTTGGTATCGAAGTCCAATTCACCATCGACTGTCGGTCAAGATTTGAAGCACAACGGATTGGAAGACGCCTTGAGCAAGGGTACGACTTCGGCGGTTTCGCTTCCTCAAAACCTAGGAAGCGTGCTTGCGGCCGCGACCTTTGCATCTTCCCCGACGGATAAGAAGTCCTCCGAGGATAAGGAGCGCGAGATCGTCGCTGACTTGTTTGCTGGCCTAGCGAAGGAGAACCTTAGTGATTTCTTCAGTTAAGCTAGCTTCAGTTGAGCAGGCTTATTCTCGATTTGCACTATGGTTGTGCTGATTTTTTTGGGGGGCTGATTTTGGGCGGCACCTCATCGAGCCGCCTCTTGCAAGAAAGATAGTCGACTTGGTTCAAAAGCACTGGAGGACCTCTTCCTGCGGCGATCGAATTTAAAGGTAAACGATTTCATTGCGTCGCGGAGCTGCGACGTCGGCGAAGCCCAAATGGGTGAGTTGCTGTTGGAGAGAACGCATCGCTTCCGGCTCGCCATGGACCAGCCGAACGCGGCTTGTCGCGTTGGCTGCATCACGCATCAAAACATCGAAGTCGTTCTGATCCGCGTGACCAGAGAAGCCTTTGACTTCCGCGACCTCAATCCACTTATTCCATATGCGACCATCAAACCGCACGCGCGGTGATCGGGAAAGCAGCTGGGCCCCCAACGAATCGGACGCTTGGAAGCTAACTGTGATGATGGTTGATCTTGGGTCATCGATGTGATATCGGAGATGATGCAGGATTCGACCACCATCGCACATCCCACCCGATGCCAGGATAATGCAAGGTTCGGATTGAAGCGACCGTTGTGTCGCCTCTTCGTCCGATTCTAGCCATTCGAAAGGAACACCTTCGATTTCTGGGACCAAGAGGTCATCGTACAAATCATGGACCTGGCTTATCTCGCTGGCGACGAAGTTATCAATAAAAATTGGCAACTTCGGAACGAGCCCCTCGGTCATCCACTGTTGTAAGTAGTGGAGAACAAGCTGAGTTCGGCCAAGGCTGAATGCGGGAATCAGTACCTTTCCATTTCGCTCTAGGGTGGAGCCAATTGCTTGAGCCATCTTGGCCGCCATCTGCTCCAAGCTATCGTGGACTCTGCCGCCGTAGGTGGATTCGCAAATGATCAAATCCGCTGGTGGGACAACTGTTGGATCGGCAACGAACGGAAGTCCGCGCCGACCAAGGTCGCCTGTAAAATAAATTTGAATTTCGCGATTCAAATGGAGCAGATCAATGGCGATCGAGGCACTTCCCAGGATATGGCCAGCGTCGTGGAAGCATATTTGAGCATCTTGGTTGACGGCCACAGGTTCCAAATAATCTACGCCAACACACGCGTCCAAAGTGTCATCGACATCATCGTAGTCGAACAAACTTGGATTGGATCTGCGGCTGGAGTGACTGAAGCGATTGCGGTTTTCGTTGATGCGAGCTCCGTCATTGAGCATGACATCGATCAAGTCACGGGTTGCATGAGTGCAGTAAATGGGCCCACGGAACCCCTGGCGAATCAAATAGGGCAAATTGCCACAGTGATCCATGTGTGCGTGGCTAAGGAAAACGGCGTCGATGGAAGCCGGATCGAATGGGAACGAGGCACCTTGCGAGCCATTTTTCCCACGATCGTCACGATTGACGCCGCAATCTAGCAAGTATCGGTAGGGTCCCGACTGGATGAGATGCATCGAACCGGATACGGACTGAGCGGCCCCGAGGAAGCTCACGGAAGGAGCTGCCAAATCATTTTTTTCAAACTTCATCCAAGCATTGTACACATTTTGAAAATAATTGTGTGAGACAGTCAACAAAGTCCTACGATGTTCGAGTTTCTGGTACTCGCCCGGCTCATCCATTAAGGTTTCGAGAAGCACTAGCAATTACGAGCACGGGTGAAGATACTTTCCGATTCGTAAATCCGTACTGCCGAACTCCCGTTTTGCTTTAGGCCGAATTGTTTATGAAAAGCGTCTTCAAATTTCTGTTTGGAATCTGCATTCCAGCGACCTATTTTGTTTCGCCATCCGTTGCTCAAGAAACTGTTGTGGTGGTTGCTCAGGAATCGGGAAGCAGGCAGCTAGGAACCGATCGGATTGCGACCTTGCAATCGAATGCCATGGCAGAGAAGTCGGCCAGTTGGGGGCATTGGGGGAATCGTCCGGGGGGCTACAACGCTTGGACCAATCATTCCAATCGCTTGATCCCGGTTTACGTTTTTGGTGGTTCGTTTGCACCGTACATGAACGAAGGAAGTGTCTACAGAGATGCTAAAGCCATTGAAGCGCTTTATGGGCAATTGCCGAACAATACGCTGAATGAGCAGGCGGTCTACGGCGATCAAACGGACATTTATCGGTTGCAACGCCGCGCTATCGATGAGCTGGGGAAGAAGTTCGTCTTTTTGGTTGTATTTGATGGAATGGATTGGCAAACGACTCAAGCAGCTGCCATGGTAAAAACTGGAAAAGTGGCTTACACCGAGGGCAAGGGGACAGGGCTTCTTTTGCAAGATTACGATCGATGTGAAACAGATTATGGGTTCGTGGTTACTAGTCCGTATGGTGATCAAGTTGAAACGGACGTGGACGCTCAGCGAAATGTAAAGCCAGTCACCAAACTGGGAGGCTATGACGCTCGGTTGGGTGGGGCATTTCCTTGGTCGAAACCGGCAGATGTCGACTATTTGATTGGCCGTTCCAAGATCTCAGATCATGCGTACACGGATTCATCGTCCGCGGCGACTTCGATGACTGCGGGCGTCAAGGCGATTAACGGCGCTTTGAACTTGGATGGAAGCTTGAAGTCGGTCGAGACCATTGCGCAGTACGTTCAACGTTCTAAGAAATTCTCTGCGGGAGCGGTTACGAGTGTTCCCATTAGCCACGCAACACCAGCCGCCGCTTATGCGACTAACGTAAGTCGCGACGATTATCAGGATCTGACTCGCGATATGCTGGGCCTGCCAAGTGTGTCCCGTCGAAGCAATCCATCCCCTGGTTTGGAGGTGGTAATCGGTTGCGGCTATGGCGAGGAAACTCAGAAGCCCGACGGACACGGCCAGAACTTTGTGCCTGGAAATCGCTATGTGGCTGAGGAGGATTTAAAGGCCATTGACTTGGATTCCGGGAATCCTTCAGCCAAGTATGTGGTCGCAAAGCGAACTCCGGGAAAATCGGGGGCCGAAGTTTTGTCGCTTGCGGCT
>JBIKLJ010000044.1:0-29628 GCA_044359895.1 Pirellula sp. | reverse complement strand
AAGCACCCATTTCCGTTGCCAAGGTTGGCTGATAACCTACCGCAGACGGCATCCGACCAAGAAGTGCGGACACTTCCGAACCAGCTTGCGAGAATCGGAAAATGTTGTCAACGAACAACAAGGTGTCATTACCTGTTGTATCGCGGAAATATTCTGCCATGGTCAACGCTGACAAAGCAACTCGAAGACGCGACCCTGGTGGCTCATTCATCTGGCCGAACACCATGCACGTTTGCTCGATAACCTTTCGGCCTGTCTTGCCGATCTCGGTTTCTTGCATTTCAAGCCACAAGTCGGTACCTTCCCGAGTTCGCTCGCCCACACCCGCAAATACCGAGTAACCGCCGTGCGTGCTAGCAACCCGAGCGATCAATTCTTGAAGAATAACCGTCTTGCCCAGTCCAGCACCGCCGAACAATCCAGCCTTACCACCCCGAACGAACGGAGTCAGCAAATCGATAACCTTAATACCCGTCTCGAAAACTTCGGTGTTGGTAGACAGTTCCGACACCTTAGGAGCTTGTCGGTGAATAGGCCAATAATCGTCTGCTTTGACTTCGCCTCGTTGATCGATGGGCTCACCCAAGACGTTGAAAACACGACCCAAGGTTGCGGTACCCACAGGAACGGAAACCGGCTTGCCTAAGTCGACGCAATCCAGTCCGCGCATCAAACCGTCGGTGCTACCCAATGCAACACATCGCACTCGACCGCCACCAAGGTGCTGTTGAACTTCACCTGTCAGATTCAGCTTTACCCCTTTGGTTTCGCTTTCGATCTTGACCGCATTGTAAATCGAAGGCAACTTGCCCTCAGGGAATTCTGCGTCAAACGTGGAGCCGATGACTTGACTGACTCGACCGACGTTTTTGACAGTGCCGACGCTCATATTTCTCTCGATTGATAACTGATGGATACTAGGGATATGTCAAAAAGGAATGGATCGTACCCCGGGTCCATTCGCGATGGATCCGGAACGATTGATTTGTGGTTTAACCAAGGGCCTCAACGCCACCGATGATTTCCATGATCTCTTGAGTAATCTTGCTTTGTCGAGCTCGGTTGTAGCGTCTCGACAAGGATTTGATAATGTCTCCAGCGTTTTCGGTAGCGCTTTTCATTGCTACCATTCGCGCGATCTGCTCGCTAACAGCCGCATCTAAAAAGCACTTGAACAGCCGAGCTCGGAAGCTAGCTGGAACAACTTCCTCCAAAATCGCAGAAGCCGACGGCAAGAACTCGTAATCGTCTTTCGTGCCAACACTGGTTCCCGAGGAGGCTCCGCCGCCGGTTGTTTTTTCGGCCGAGGGAACAGCGAGACTTGAAAACGGAAGCAATGTTTCAACAACGGCAACTTGCTTCGAAACGCTGACAAATTTGGTGTAGGCTACGTCAACTCGGTCAATCTTGCCAGTGATGTAACGTTCAATCAGATCGTCTGCAATCCTAGCCACAGCCGCAAAAGACGGCTTGTCATCAAATTCCGTGTACGTCTTCTCAATTGGAATGCCCGCGTAACGCATCGCGGAAATGCCACGCTTGCCGCTAACGCTGATCTCACCATTCTGGATTTGCTGAACAATCTCAGCCCGACGAGCGGTTGCAGCTCGAACCACGGAACCATTGTAACCGCCGCACAGCCCGCGATTGGCCGTCAGTACGAGCATATCGATCGAGTCGATTTTCTCGTGAGCGGTTAGCAGCGGATGCGAGACCTCGGTGCCGCCGTTGGCTAAGTCTTGTACGATTGCAGTGATCCGCTTGGTGTAGTCCGTAGCGGCCGCCGCACGATCCATGGCTTTCTTGAATCGCCCAGTAGCGATCAATTCCATGGTTCGAGTAATCTTACGAATGTTTTTGACAGACTTACGTCTTTTGTCGAGCTGACGAATATTTGCCATTGCTAGACCTACCTTTGCTCAATCGCTTAGCGGAACGATGCCTTGAAGGTGGTGATCGCAGATTTAATCTGTTCCTCAATCTCCGATGTCAAATCCGCAACCTCACGGATCTTGGTCAACAATTCTGGTTTTCGGTCTCGGACAAAGTTCAGCAAACCGATCTCAAACTCACGAACGCGATCGACTGCAATTTCATCCAAGTGGCCTCGAGTGCCAGCGTAGATGCTAATGATCTGCTCGGCTACTTCCATCGGTTGGTATTGCCCTTGCTTTAGCAATTCCACCATTCGGTAACCACGATCGAGTTTCGATTGAGTCGCAGGATCCAGTTCTGTACCAAGCTGAGCAAACGCCTCCAGTTCTCGGAAGGATGCCAAGTCAAGACGCAAACCGCCAGCGACCTTCTTCATCGCCTTGATCTGAGCATTACCACCAACCCGCGAAACCGAAATACCTACGTTCATCGCAGGACGAATACCTGCAAAGAACAAGTCAGGCTGAAGGTAAATTTGTCCGTCCGTGATCGAAATCACATTGGTTGGAATGTAAGCAGAAACTTCACCTTCCAGAGTTTCAATAATTGGCAAACTGGTAAGCGATCCACCGCCAAGTTCTTTCGATAGCTTGGCAGATCGTTCCAAAAGGCGGCTGTGGCAATAAAAAACGTCCCCAGGGAAAGCTTCCCGGCCCGGTGGTCGACGCATCAACAAACTCAATTGCCGGTAAGCCACCGCTTGCTTGCTCAAATCGTCATAAACAATCAAAGCATGCCCACCATTGAACATATAATGCTCTGCCATCGCGGTTCCCGCGTAAGGGGCAACATACTGCAGCGGTGCAGGCGAGCTAGCACCCGAAACGATGACCGTTGTGTACTCCATGGCTCCTGCTTTTTCCAAAGCATCGATCACCAAAGCGACGGAGGAGTCTTTTTGACCGATGGCGACGTAGAAGCACTTCACCCCTTTACCTTTTTGATTCACGATGGCGTCGACCGCAACAGCAGTCTTGCCAGTCTTTCGGTCACCGATGATCAATTCGCGTTGTCCCCGACCAATCGGAGTCATCGCGTCGATCGCTTTGATACCGGTTTGCATCGGCTCGTGAACGGGTTGTCGTTCGGCAACACCAGTAGCAATGATTTCTACTGGGCGAGTGATCGTCGCATTCACTGGTCCCTTGCCATCCAAAGGATTCCCTAGTGGATCAAGAACGCGACCAATAACAGCGTCTCCGGCCGGTACCGAAAGAAGCCGTCCCAAAGCCTTGACCTCGTCCCCTTCCTTGATGCTTAAGAAGTCACCCAAAATGATGACCCCGACGCTCTTCTCTTCCAGGTTAAACGCTAGGCCCGTTACCCCGCTCGGAAACTCGACCATTTCCCCCGACATGACGTTGGAAAGCCCGTAAACACGAGCGATACCGTCCCCCACCTCGAGCACGGTTCCAACTTCACGCACATCAACGGTGCTACCAAACTGTTGTATCTCGGCTTGGATGACCGATGCAATTTCGTCCGAATTGAATTTCATGGTTTACTAATCAACGACTAACAATGGATCAAAGGTTTGGTAGCTCGCATCGTTGCGAACTGGAAAAATTTTGTTTTGGATCGCTTCCTAAGAAGCGAGTGAACTGAGCTTATCGCGAATCGTCTGCTCTGTTTTTGCAATGGTGGCCGCTCGCAGTTGCTTCAATTGTCCATCAACGCTTCCGTCGTAGACCACGTCCCCAACTCGAATCAGCAAACCACCCAATACGGTCGCATCCACTTTGGTGTTGAGGATGACTTCCTTCTTGAAAATACCACTCAATTGGGTCTTCAAAGCCTCCAAGGCATTCGTGTCCAAAGGCCGAGCCGTTGTCACTAAAATCCTCAGACGACCAATGGCTTCATCGCGAAGATTGGATACCGACTGGAAAACGCTACGGATGGCTCCGAAACGTCGTCTGGTGGCCAATACCTTCAGGAACTTCAACAACGTTCCGTCCATCTTGCCAGCAAAAGCTTTGTCAAGAACCTGGATCTTCTCATCGGATCCAAGCTTTGGATTGGCCAACGCCGATTCCAAGATCGGCTGTTTGTCCAAAACGTCATGAACGAATGATTCAAATTGAGCCACCATCGCGTCAACATTACCAGCCGCTTCGGAGGCGGCTAGCAAAGCCTTGGCATAGACCTGCCCAACATGCATCGATTCATCATCGAATACGGTTGTGGTTTGTTTGGATTCCGACATCGTACTTCTTCGCGAGTTGGACTAGTTACGGCTTGGCATTTTGGATAATGCATCAGCAATCAACTGCTGATGATCTTCTGTCTTGAGTTCTCGCCCAACGACCCGTCTGGCAAGCGAAAACGCAATGTCGGTGCTCTTGCCAGACAGCTCGCTCAATGCTGCCTGCTTGGCCGACTCGATGTCCGTCAGAGCACGGTCGCGTTGACGACCCGCTTCGGCTTGCGCCTCGGAAACGATTCGCTGACCTGCAGTTTCAGCATCTTTTCGAGCCTGAACCAGCAAATCCTGAGCTTGAGCATGAGCGGTTTGGAGCTTCGTTTCATACTCCTTCAACTTCGCCATCGCATCTTCCGAAGCACGCTTGGCATCGGCAAGTTGAGTCGCAATCCCCTGCTCTCGCATCTCGAGTCCTTGGGAAATGGGCTTCCATGCAAGCACGTACAAACCGCCGAATAAAAGTCCGAAAACAACCACAGACCATATCGCCTTGTCGCTTCGGAACTCGATCAACGATTCTAAACTTGGATTGGCATGCCCAGACGTTGGGTCGGAGCCGTGGCCATCACTTGCAAACAAACCATCTGCAGCCGCGATGGATGATACCAACGCAGTTAACAAAACCAGCTTTCGCATACCGATATACATGTCGCGTTCCACTTAAGTGCGAGCAAACACTAAATCCGAAATAAGAACTACGGCTGAGTCGAGCAAACATAAACAGCGTAGAATGCCACACCTTCGATAAGAGCGGCAGCAATAATCATCGCAACCCGAATCGTACCGGCTTGTTCAGGCTGTCGAGCGATCGATTCTACTGCACCCTTGCCCAAAAAGCCGATGCCGAGACCTGCACCAATAACCGCAAGACCAGCACCGATCGCTCCAGGCATGCTCCCATCAGCAGCGCTCGCTGGCATCGCCATCAACGCAAGAGCTCCCAATGCATACAAACAAACTCGAACAGAATTAATCACTTTCTAAATCTCCTAGCTATCGTAACGCTTCAAAACTCGCCTGGAACCAAAAACTAGACTCCAACGCCAGTTGAAGTCCGAACAAAAACATCTCAACATCCCTAGTGGTGATGCATCGAACTTCCGATAAACATCGCCGCCAAGAAGGTAAACAAACACGCCTGCAGAAAAGCCACAAAGAGCTCAAGCACGCTGATCAAAGTCGTACCAACTACCGATATAAAAGCAACACTGCCCCATGCGGGACCACTCATCTGTGCGGCTGTTACGCTAATTCCAATTCCAAGAATCCCCAAGAGGGCCAAGTGTCCGGCTCCCATGTTCATCAACAATCGAACCGCTAAAACGCCGTGCTTAATGAACAACGACAGCAATTCAATTGCCCAAAGCAGCGGCACAATCCAAAAGGAAAGATACCAGGGTAAGCCTAGTTCTGGGCAAATATTCTTTAGATAGCCCACCACGCCAAACGTTTTCACACCGAGAACAAGACCGATTAGAAAAACAATAGCCGCCAACGCCGCAGTTGTTCCAATTGAAGCAGTGGGCGATCCCACCCAAGGGAACATTCCCATCAGGTTGCAACCGAGGATGAAAAAGAAAAATGTCCACATCAGCGGCATAAACTTTTTCGCGTCATGCTCACCCATCGCAGGCACAACGACATCGGTTTTGACCCAGTTGGTAAGGCCTTCTAACATGTTCCAAGCCTTGCCCTTAGGAGCGTTTCCACTTGCGACTCGTTTTGCAAGCCACCCAAACAAAGCGAGGCAAATCACCGCCACCACCAACTCAATAATCATGTATCTCGAAATACAGAATCCAGATTCTGGCTCGTATGCATTTCTTGGAGTACCAAAAGGCTGCGGGATCATGATCTTGCCGTCAAGCGTGGCATTGTATTCAGCCAGTTTCGACGCGTCCCATTTGGGGCCTTCGGTTAAAAAAGATTGAAGGTAATCGTCCGAGTTCACCTTCGCCTTCAAATCATTCCATTTCGCCAAATTCGTAGGGTTCTTTTCAACTTGAACGAACCAATCGATTGAAGGCCTTGTATTGCCTGCCAAATAAGCTTGATAAGAATTGGTCGCTTCGGGAGCGTTCTTGGCTGCCCACACGCCAGCCGTTTTCATCACGTCCGCAGATTGCTTTTCTAAGTAAGCATCAAAAGGCCACGCAGCATTCTTGGAAGAAGCGTTTTGCCATTCCAGCCAATTCTCTTTCGCGAGAACCAACTCCTGTTCAGGGACACCCAATTCTCGTAAACCGACAATCAGCGTCTCCGCTTCCATTGCCTGGAAGTCCGAATCCAAACGCACGAACCAAGAAGGAAAGTCGGAAGGTTTGTCCAACTTGCTTCTCCAAAGTGCCTTAGGTACTTCGAAGAAATAGCCGTCCTTAATGTGGAGGATGTCAGAAGCCATGTGCTTAGACTGATTCGTCTTCGTCTGGGGAGGGGATTTAAACTGAAAAGCATCGCGTGAAGCCGCGATTGTAATAAGAACATTCAGATTGAATAGCCCACGAAACAACGTCGATGAACTTTGTCGCTGTCTAAATTGTCGCAGGCCCCCCTCGTACCGGCCCAATCGCTAGGGTCGAAGACAGAAAGTCATCGCTAAGAATGCCAGAATGACACGGTGAAGCTTGAATAAATCGATGGCAATGGATCGGCGGCGGCGATTTGTCTCGTTGATTTTTCGTTAGTCCAAGGCGGCAACGATCCGCGGTTTTTTCCACGAACTTTCGTTAGACTCCAACCATTTTTTTAGGTCGTCACCGTCCATGCTTCCAATTCGGTCGTCGATCACTTCTCCGTTAAGAAGTAAAAAAGAGTGTGGAATCACCCGAACCCCGTATTGTTGTGTCAACCGGCCATTCGTATCCACGTCGATTATGATGACTTTGACTTCGCCATTGGACTGAGATTCATACTCCATGAGAGCGCTGTCGGTTGAAACGCATGGCGGGGACCATGACGCGCCAAACTGAACCAGAACCGGGCGAGTTTCATTCGTAACCGTGGACTGAAAATACTCTTCGGTCGATAGTTCGATAGTAGGTTTTGGGTTGGGCTTAAGGCAAAAGAACAATGCCACAAGTACTACAACTCCAATAGCTACATTAACGCATCGATTGATTCCATTAACCATCTTGTTTCACTATTAAATGTTTCGGAAGTCGAAATCGCCACTCCTTGGAAAAGTAGGTCATTCTTAAGCCAGGCGTGCGGAATTCTAAGCAAATATCAAGATTTTCCATCGTAATCCATGGATGCTCGTCCATTGGAATTCAAATCTACCGAGCCCCGGGCAACTCGCCTTTTGGGTCGCAACTTCGGAGATCGAGTTTGCGAGGAGAGCGAAATCTGGACAGGAATAGGAGCCGTCCGTTGCCAGAAGCATCCAAAGCGTTCATTCTGCCACGTCCCGCACCCCATCCGTGGTTTTTTCTGATGGCGATGTTCGACCAAGGGTTAAAGAATCGGTGATAGCGTGTATATTCCATGTGTGTAGGTTGTCTTGAAGGTCCGTGCTTGGGAGACCGTTATGTTGCTGTTTCGGATGAACAGATTCAATTTGTCGAAATGGACGATTGTTTTGGGTGGCTGGATCCTTAATGCCTTCGTGGGGCAGCATGTCCTGGCTGAGGACACGCTTGAAATCGGCTCGTCTGCACCTCCTCTCGATATCCAACATTGGGTCCAGAACGGGGACGGGAAGTTTCCCAGAGTAACTTCGTTCCAGAAGGACAAGGTTTACGTCGTTGAATTTTGGGCGACTTGGTGTGGCCCCTGCGTTCAGAGCATGCCACACTTGGCGGCGTTGCAGGCGAAGTACGCTGACAAAGGGCTTCAGATCGTCAGCATCAGCAACGAGCCTTTGGAGGAGGTGAAGGCTTTCTTGGATAACTCGATCCAAGATCTCGATGGAAAGGAAGTTTCGGTCGCTGATGTCACCAGGTCCTACTGCTTGACGACCGATCCAGACGGGTCATGCGATAAGGATTACATGTTGGCAGCCAAGCGAGACGGAATTCCTTGCGCGTTTCTCATAGGCAAGGATTCCAAGATTGAATGGATCGGCCACCCTATGGAAATGGAACCGGTCATCGATGCGATCCTGGAAGGGAAGTGGGATCGTGAAGCGTATATCGCGGAACAAAAATTGATTGCGGAAGTTCAAACGACTATCGGCGGACTTGCACGCAGCAAGAAATATGCAGAAGCCGCAAAAGCAGTCGATGGATTTTTAGAGAGGGTCACTGACAAGCGGCTCCAGTTTGGGCTGCTTAAGTCCAAAATTGATCTCCAGATTTTAGCCAAAGCGGATGAGTCTGCTTTGCTAGAATCCTACAAGACACTCTTTGCAAGTTGTGAATCGGAGCCTCTGTTCGTCCAAGATGTGGCTTGGACTGCATTCGAAAAATTCTCTGAACAGAAGTTTAAGAATAAGCAAATCTTAGAGGTTTCGATCTCCGCGGTTGAAAAGGTCATTCCTGGGGTAGAAGGCGGTGACAAAGCGAACTTGTTTGACACAGTAGCTCGTTTGAACCACGCGATAGGAAAAAAGGAAGCTGCGCTGCAAGCACAATTGCAATCCGTTCAGTTCTCCGATGGTAGCGACGAAGGTGGCTTCCAGCAATTCCTGGAAGAACTTCAAACAGAACTCAAGGGTGATGGCAAGGGACCTAAGTTGCCATGAGCCGGCCGTTACCAATTGCGGTCCTGATCTCCGGAGGCGGTTCGACGCTTCGCAACCTGATCCAGAAGCAAGCAGATAATCAGATCGATGTCGATTTTCGGCTAGTAATTAGCTCGCGATCCGATGCGGCTGGATTGCAGATTGCAGCGTCGGCTTCGATCCCATCTTTGGTGGTTCGCAAGCTGCCATCGGAAAGTGGTCAAGAACATTCAGCCCGAGTGTTTGATCCAATCCGATCGCTTGGCGTCCAGTACGTGATCATGGGCGGGTATCTTCAGCATGTGCTGATCCCTGACGACTTTGAAAATCGAGTGATCAACATACACCCATCGCTGATTCCAGCCTTTTGCGGCAAGGGAATGTACGGTCTCAAAGTGCATCAGGCGGCGATCGATTTTGGGGTTCGAGTATCCGGCTGCACGGTTCATTTTGTCGACAATCAATACGATCACGGACCTATCATTCTTCAGAAGACCTGCGAAGTTCTCAAGGAAGATACCGCTGACTCGCTCCAGCGACGCGTGTTTTCACTGGAATGTGAGGCTTTGCCCGAGGCGATTCGTCAGCTCGGATAACCTAGGGGGGGCCCTGCCAACTAGAAATGGCTTGCCTTTCTGGGCACAGACGCCAAAAAGTAGCGGGCATGGTCACGAAGGTACACGTGGATTCACTTGGTCTTTTGTGAAATGGTCCTATACTGGTGATGGAACGCACGTCTACATCAAAATGGCTTACTGATTCAGTATGAAGCAATTATCAGTTTATTTACTTCTTGTTTGTACGGTGATGCTCGGGTTGATTGGCTGTGATTCGAGCGCCCCGATCGGACAACTGGAGACCAAGGTGAACCGGGCGGCGACGGATCAGAAGCGTCAAACGGACCCGACCAAGGAGCAGTCCAAGGTCCTGGTCGCAAAAATAGAGCGTTTTTGCGGGGATTGCCATAAGATGCCCGATCCGACCACGTTTCCCAAGTCTCGGTGGCCGGAGGAAGTCATTCAGGGGTTTAACTTCTATGTTGACTCCCAGCGGACCGACATGGAGGAACCGGATCGGCTCGAAACGATTAAGTATTTTCAGGCTGCAGCACCCGATCATGTGGATGTGCCTCGGGCTGACCAAATGGAACAACCCCCCAGCCCGCTGCGATTCGTTCTTGACGAACGATATCAGGCCAAAGTGGAATCGCCATCAACAGCGCAGGTGCAATGGGACTCTGCCACCCAGTCTATCTTCTTTTCGAACATGCGCGATGGTGAACTACGTCAATGGAGCTTCGACCACGAGCAAAAAACTTCGGAAGCTTCTCCGGGTTCGAAATTGATTGCGACGGGAAGCCATACATGTCGCGCGACCAAATGCGATTGGAACCAAGATGGCTTCGATGATTTCTTGATTGGTGAAATGGGTAGCTTTCCAGTGGGTGACCACGAAAAGGGGCGCATCTCGCTGGTTTTGGGAACTGCGCAGGGATACCAACCTCCGAAGATTCTACAAGACAAGCTTTCACGAGTCGTAGAAGCCAAACCTTTCGACTACGACGAAGATGGCAGGATGGACATCTTGGCTGCCGATTTTGGTTGGAGAAAAACAGGGGCTCTTCGGTTGTTGAAGAATATTGGGGGGAGTGCAGAATCGCCTCAGATGGAATCGATCATTTTGGATCCCAGGCATGGACCGGTCGGCGTTGACATTGCCGATCTCGATGGCGACGGGAAGCAAGACTTTTTGGTGGGATATGGTCAAGAATTTGAGACGTTGGAACTGCATTATGGTCAAGGCAAAGGAAAGTTCCAGCGGGAGATTGTAGCTAGTCTGGCTGATCCCTCTTACAACTTAAGCGCATTTCAAATTATTGATTTGGATCAGGACGGAAAGCTAGACATTGTGTACACCTGTGGAGACACGATGGACGCTCTTTTGGCCAAACCATATCACGGGGTAGGCTGGGTGCGCAATCTGGGAGAACGAAAGTGGGAGCATCGGTGGTTGGGGCTTTTGGTTGGCGCTTTGGCTTCTTCGACAGCCGATCTTGATGGGGACGGCGATCTGGACGTTGTTGCCGTGGGTATGTTTCCGAAAGCGAAGGATGAACCTGAAGGAACGTTTGATTCCATTTGTTGGTGGGAGCAGACGCCGGACTTGAACTTCGTGCGTCATTCGGTCGAACGCGATCGATGCACCTATGCATCATGCACAACTGCCGATGTGAACGGAGACGGCCGACAGGATTTGATTGTTGGGGAATGGTTGATCCCCAACGTCTCCGCGTTCCGAGTCTATCTGAACCAACCCGTTACTGAATCAACTCGCTGACATTACCGTTCGGCAGGCTTTTTCTATTTCTCGAGTCTACGGACAAGAAATAGCGGGGGAGAGCAACCAAGCTTGGTCTCTCTTGCTTGAATTAAGCTTCCGGCCCTACGCTTACGGTGACTTGCTTGCGGTCGGAGAGCTTTTCAAATTCTTCTTGAACGTCCTCGATCTTAACCGCTTGATAGTGCTTTGTCGCCGCTTGGATCGTTTCGTACTTCCGTCGAAAAGTCCATGCGTTTCCTACCGAAAACAACCGATTGCTGGGACGTTCCGAACCGAGAATCATTCCGGCACAAATCTTGTTCTTGGCGAGTTCCATCTCCCGTTCGGTGATCGGGCTCTGCTTACCAGCAGCGAGCGTATTTCGAATCGCATCCCAGTTTTCTTCTTGCTGTTCTGGGGCACAGGCCAAAAATGCACAGATCAAACCACACTCTTCAAATTCTTGGGTGAAGACCGCGGCTGATTCCGCCAAACCCGTATCCACAAGCTCCCAAAACAAGCGGCTTCCCGAATCGTCACCCAGAATGGATGCTAAGATTCGAGTCACGTATCTTCGTTCATCACAGTATCCTGGTCCTGGCGAATATTGCAGCGTGTATTGCTGAGTCGCAGGGGGGTGCACCATCACAACCTCTTCCGACTCGATGGATGGCCAGCGGAGCGATCGAGCTGACGAAGATGGCTTCCAATGTGTCGTCATTTTTTCCACGGACTGCACCAACGCCTCGAAATCGACGGCTCCTGTTGCGACCAGGGTCAAGTTGTTCGGCGCATAACGGGCTTCATGGTAGGCTCGCATGGATTCTGGATCGAGAGCCGCAACCGTTTCGCGTGTCCCCAGCACTCGGCGAGCGAGCGGATGGTCCCGAAAGTAGACTTCCATCGCCCGCTCCATCGCCCCGTAGGGTGGTTGGTCGTCGTACATAGCGATCTCTTCCAAGATCACTTGTCGTTCGGTCTGGAAATCTTCGTCCCGCAGTGCTGGACGCATCATGTCGGTTAGCAGATCTAAAGCTGCGTTTTGGTTTTCTGGCAGGACGCTCATGTAATAGACCGTCTGCTCCTCGCTCGTGTAAGCGTTGGATTGCGAGCCGAGGTCATCGAGCTCTCGATTGACATCCACTGCAGAGCGATTGGGGGTGCCTTTGAACATCATGTGTTCTAGGAAATGACTAACCCCGGCCATTTCAGGAGATTCATCACGCGAACCTGTTTTGACAAAGTAGCCCAAGGATTGGCTGAAGGCTTCCTTGTTGACTTCCGCGATAATCTCGAGGCCGTTGTCGAGAACTTGGTTATGAAACTGCATTTGCAAACTCCAGTGGCTCGGGACCAATCGTAACTAACGACCAACTCTTGGGCCGAAACTTGCAGTAGTGCTCAATCAAGCTCTCGCAGGTCAGTGCATCGATCGTGCTAAGAAGTTCTTTTCGTGTTGGAACTCGTCCTAAATAGGCCCAGTCATAAGCCATCTGCGAACTTCGCGACGAACTGCTTTCTTGCTCCATCACCAGAGACGTACGGACCCGTGACTTCAGTCGCTTCAGTTCGTCAGGCTCAATCCCTTTTTCTAGTTCCAGAATTGTCTGCACCGTCACATCCAGCGTTTCTTGTGCTCGGGGAGCAGTCGTTCCGGCATAGCACAAAACGCTACCGCAGTCATCGAGAGAATGCGAGGAAGCAGAAACAGAATAAACCAGCCCACGCTTTTCACGCACCTCGGAGAACAATCGCGAACTCATTCCATCACTGAGTATCCCAACGAGCCCTCGGCTCTGGTAATACTCTGGGTGATTGTAGGAAACCGCATCGTACGCGATAGCAATATGAGTCTGCTGGCTATCATGCTTCAGATGAGAGCTTCCCGGGATCGAAACCACTTTGGCATGCGATTGTTTTGGCTCTCCAGTCCAATCGCCAAAGAGTCTTTCCACGAGCTTCAGGAACGAATCCCATTGAAAGTTCCCTGCAAGACTGATGATAGCTCCGTCGGGATGATAGTGGCTTGCATGGAACTTTTTGCAGTCGTCCAGTGTGGTTTCTTCTAATCCCTCCTGACTACCTAGAGACGATCGACCATAGACTTCGCCAAACCGCAATCGTTTCAATTCTTTGAAGCATTTTTGGGCGGGATCGTCCTCGATGGACGCCAGCTCAAGCAAGGCGGATTGACGGGCCTCTTCGAGCTCGTCGTCAGGGAAATGGGGTTCTCGGATGATCGTGGCAGCAATTTCCAGCGTCGGTTCCAGAACGCTCGCCATCGCCGCCATACTCAAAGAAGTATGAAACGTGGTGACGGAACTAGAACGTTCCACACCCAGGAAGTCCAATTGCTCCACGACATCGCGGCTAGACCATGGGCCAGAACCTCGCTGACACATTTCCAGCGTCATTCCCGCAAGCCCTAGCCGGTTCGAAGGCTCATGATGAGTACCAGCGGGTAGCAAAATCGAGAAGGCCACCGATTCCAACCATGGCATTGGTTCGCCGAGAACCACCATGCCATTCGGCAAGCGATGTTCAAACACTTTTTGTTGCATCTACAGTACGCCTTTGGAGCTTGGGACGCCGGTTTGCCGCGGATCGATTTCGCATGCTACTCGGATGGCTCGTGCAGTTGCCTTAAAAATTGCCTCTGCAATGTGGTGCGTGTTGCGTCCGTGATGGAGCAAGATATGCAAATTGCACATTGCGTTCGAGGCAAAACCTTGCCAAAAATCTTCAACCAGCTCGCTATCGAACTCGCCGATCTTGGCGGCCGGCATCTCTGATTTAAAAACAAGATAGGGCCGCCCACTGAAGTCGATGGCGCTGGTCACCAAGGTTTCTTCCATCGGAAGGATCATGTGACCGTAACGTCGGATTCCGATTTTGTCCCCCAAGCATTCACGGATCGCCTGGCCCAAACAGATCCCAACATCTTCCGTGGTATGATGCGCGTCTACCTGAAGATCACCGACCGCCGTAATCTCCAAATCGATCAAGGCATGCTTGGCGAGCAAGACAAGCATGTGATCCAGGAATCCAATTCCCGTATGAATTTTGTTTTGGCCGCTTCCATCCAGACGCAGATGGAGGCTGATATTCGTCTCTGCCGTCTTGCGCGTGATTGCGCTGGTTCGTTCCAATGTCATAATCGCTTTCTGATGCTGCAGGCTGTTTAACGTACTAAACGTCGAGATTCTTCACGTCCAATGCATGCTTTTCGATAAACGCACGTCTCGGTTCAACCTTGTCGCCCATCAGAACTCGAAACATTTCATCCGCGGCCGCTGCATCGGTCAGCTGCACCTTAACGACCGTTCTGTTGGAAGGATCAAGAGTGGTTTCACGCAGTTCTTCTGCATTCATTTCACCCAAGCCTTTAAAGCGAGTCACCGATAGCCCGCGACGTCCCGATTCACGAATCGCGGGTAGCAGCCCACGCAGGTCTTCAAGGCCAATCGCGTTTTCCTCCCGATACAAGTAGAAACGGGAGTCCGTAGCGCCCGTTCGATCTTTGGGGATAAGCTGCTCGATAGAAAACCCGAATTCAGCAAGGTCCTTCAAACCTGTATTGATTGTCCTGACTTCGTACAGTTCAGCGATGTGTGCCACAGGTGCGACCGCTTCGGTTTCATTTTTGGATTTTTTATCCTTAGGATCCGATCCGGTTTCGGGTGCCGAACCCGCCGCCTCGGCAGCTAGCATCGAACCGGTTTCTTCGATAACCACTTTTCGGCTGGCCATGAATTCATCGAGTTTGTCACGAGTCACAAACCAATGATCTTCCGTGCCCATATCCAAGTGAAAAACAGGAAGACGTCCAGTCTCTGCGTCCATGCGTTCAGCGTGTCCTCGCAAGGAAATCCCGCGTCGCTCTAAAGCCAACATCGCATCTTCCATCGACGAAAGAGTCGTGCACAGCTTTCGCATTTCTTGTCCTTCAAACTTCCGGCCACCTTCATCGACAAAATGACTATCGTTGAGCCCCCGCTCCAGCAATTGGAACTTCATCTCCTCTTCGGTCTGAACGTAGTATCGCTCTTTTTTGCCGCGGACGACTCGGAACAAGGGTGGCTGAGCCAAATACACATGCCCACCTGCCACCAATTGGTACATTTGTCGGTAAAAGAAACAGAGCAGCAGAGTGCGAATGTGAGAGCCATCGATGTCAGCGTCGGTCATGATAATGATTCGATTGTACCGACGTTTGGCAATATCTTGGTCGATCCCAATTCCGCTGCCGATCGCCTGGATCATGCTCATCACTTCTTCGTTCGCCAAGACCTTGTCTTCGCGACTCTTATAAGCGTTGATGATCTTACCTCGCAGAGGAAGAATGGCTTGCGTATCGCGAAAACGTCCCCCTTCCGCACTTCCGCCTGCGGAGTCACCTTCGACCAGGTACAGTTCGCATTCTTCCATTTTGTTGCTAATGCAATCGCGAAGCTTGCCTGGTAAGCCACCTCCCCCCAAGACATCCTTCCGTTTTCGAAGAGCGTCCTTGACTTTCTTGGCGGCTTCACGAGCCTCCGCGGCCAAAAGCCCTTTCTTGATCAACAACCGCGCATTCTTGGGATTCTCTTCCAGGTACTTGGCAAGCCCATCTCCGACGGCGGAGTTGATAAGCCCTTCGACCTCGCTGTTGCCGAGCTTCGTTTTGGTTTGCCCTTCAAATTGAGGGTGTCCAACTCGGACGGAAATGATGCAGGTTAAACCTTCACGAAAATCTTCCCCGAGCGGCGTTAGATCCTTAAACAGGTTCTCTTTCTTGCCGTAGGCATTCAAGGTACGAGTCAAAGCTGCACGGAAACCAGAGACGTGCGTTCCCCCTTCGATGGTGTGAATGTTGTTCACGTAGGAATGAAGATTTTCCGTGTATTCCTCGGAGTACTGCAGAGCGATCGAATAGCCCAAATCGTCCTTCTTCCCTTCGATCAGAATAACGTCCTTGTGAACCAGTTCGCTTGCCCGGTTCAAATGCTCTACAAACTCGACGATCCCACGCTCGTAATAAAAATCATCGTTCTGATTGGTGCGTTCATCTCGCGCCTTGATACGAACGCCACTATTCAAAAATGCCAGCTCTTGCAGTCGCTTCACCAAAACATCGTACGTGAATTTGGTATTTGGAAAGATCTGTCCATCGGGCTTGAAGGTGGTTTTAGTTCCCCGTTTGGTTGTCGCACCGGCTTCCCGAATAGGTCCTGTTGCGACTCCGCGTTCGTAGGACTGAGTCCACGCCTTACCTTCGCGACTGACTTCGACATCGCACCATTGCGACAGGAAGTTCACAACCGTGACCCCAACACCGTGAAGTCCGCCCGATGTCTGGTACGCTTTCTTTTCAAATTTGCCGCCGAACTTGAGGACCGTCATGACCCCTTCCAGGGTGCTCATTTCCTTTTGCATCAACTCGGAGAGTTGCGCGTGGCGGTCGACTGGAATTCCGCGCCCATCATCCTCTACGGTAACCGACCCGTCCGTATTGATGGCCACCGACACATACTTTGCATGCCCAGCCATCGCCTCGTCGATCGAATTGTCGACCACTTCGTAAACCAAATGGTGAAGCCCCTTAAGCGTGGTGTCACCGATATACATACCAGGTCGTTCGCGAACATGCTCCAAGTCGCTCAGGTGCTTGAGATCTTCACCGTCATACCCACCTTGGGCTTTCTCTTCAAGATTGTCATTCCCGGAAGCCGGTTCGATCGGCAAGTCGTCAGAAGCACTCATACAAGGTCCAATTGGTGTGAAATCCGTCCAAATTAGGCGATTGGAAATTTCTTTAAATTCCCGCCTCGAGTCAGGTGCCTAGAGTATACCAATTTTTAAGATTTTGTGATGGGGTAACGGTACAGTTTGCTCGGCCCCGCTTTGTCTCGTTTCTCGCTTCGAAAGGGGGGGCTGATTCTTGTCTCCGCCTATCCCGTCACAACGTAACGATTTCGTTCCATCCAATCGGTCTTCTCCTCAAGGTCTGATTGGACACGCACTCAGGGAGTCTCACGATCATGGGGCAGTCGCCGCAAAGCACGCCAGTTTGAGATCCCACCTTGGGAGTGTAATGTCGTGAGAGAGAGAAATATTTAACGATTGACCACGTTGGCATCTTACCTACGATAACACTTTAGTTAGACTATATTGGCTTGGACGTGATATCATCTCGAAGTTTGTACTTGCAGTCGACGATTTTGGAGTTGTTTCGAAATTGCTTCAGGGGACTAGGCTATCGGCGGCCGTAAGGTTTGGATGCCATTTATACATTTCGAGTATAACCAACACAAATCGAACAGACGTGGCTTCAGGACGTTCGGCAAAGTGGCCTTGAACAAGGCAGCATGATAACAAGGTTACGCAGCATGATAACCAGGCTACATGGTATTGATCTGCGATCACGTGCGGGGCACGAGCGAATTGGTCAACTTGAGGTAAGACAGAACATGTTCAACATAGAGGAATAACATTCATGGTTGATATGGAACGCGTTGTGACGCTTGATGAATTGATGGATCGAGTTCCCGAAGACTTGGTTCGGGATGCAGAGATTCGAAAACAAGAAGCTATAATCCAAAACAACACGAGAGAGGGCAGCATGACGAAAGAATTGAGCAAAGCGAAACGAATCCGAGAGCATATGGATAAGCATCCAGAAGCTCGAAACAAGGATATTGTGGATGCCTTAGAGGGATTCGGAGTAACGGCGGCGGATGTTGCTAACGTCAAGAGCCAAATGAAACGCGCCGAAGGAAAAACCTCGTCGAAGGCGTCCGCACCTAAGCCAAAAGCTGCTCCTGCCGCTGCCAACAATACTGCTCTGTCCAGCACTGGGCCGACGATTAACTGGCGAGAATTGGATGCGGGGGTGGCCTTTGTGAAAGCTGCTGGTTCCATCCAACGAGCTCAGCACCTTCTCATTATTATCGAACAAATCAAGGCGTGTTAACGGACAAACAGAGTCATGAAGACCGTAAGGATGATGGCAGGCATACCTGCTTTGAATGCAGGCTTGTATCGTAAAATTCGTTTCTTGGTCGGCGATCCCGTCGCATGGATCGAGTTGGAGCAGGGAACGAGCGTCGAATCGACTCTCATTCTTCGGGATATCGAAATGGACCGAGCCCGCCGGGCCGCGAATGCGACACGCGTGGCTTCACCCATGGAGTTCATGCCTGCGGGTGGGCTGTCTGGAGATCGCGAAACCGCGACCGCTCAAAGTGCGGCAGAGTTAGTTCGCCGACTGGGTTGCAAAACGGTTGTGGCCGATCGCTCGTTGCCTTTGATTTTCGCCGAGATGCTTAGCCGAGTCGGTATTCAAGTGGTCTGCGATACCGAATGGGGGCTGATCGAAAGACGGCAGAAGGATGCTCAGGAAATCGAGGCTATTCGTTTCGCTCAGACGATTACTGAAGAAGTCATGGCGCTTGCATGCCGCACCATCGGTTCAGCCAAGGCGGGAGCGGACGGAGTCCTGATTTCCGAAAGCGTTCCGTTGACTAGCGAGCGTCTGCAATCGATGATCGATGTCTGGCTGCTGGAGCGAGGTTTCTCAAGCCCTGGGTCGATCGTCGCATGTGGGCCTCAAGGATCGGATTGCCATGAGCATGGGCATGGCCCGCTTAGAACAGAAGAAACTATCATTGTGGACATCTTTCCTCGGGATAAAAGATCCCTCTATCACGGTGATTGCACTCGTACCGTCGTTCACGGAAACATCTCCCAAGAGATCGCTGCCATGCATGCGGCGGTCGCAAAGGCCAAGGCGGATGCAATCGCTGTGATCCGAGCAGGTGTCACCGGCCAGTTCGTTCACGAAGCGACTTCGAAATCGATCGAGTCCTCGGGCTTTAAGATGGGCTTTCCGCCTGAAGGTAGCGCCAACTCGTTCACTTCGATGGTTCACGGAACGGGGCATGGCTTGGGTTTAGAAGTTCACGAACCGCCTCTTCTTGCATTGGGTGGCCCCGAGCTTCTTGCGGGTGACGTAGTAACGGTTGAACCGGGACTTTACTGCAAAGCCATCGGTGGAATCCGATTGGAAGACATGGTGGTTGTCACCCAAGAGGGCTGCGAAAATCTTAATTCTTTGTACGAAGGATTGGATTGGTCCTAAGTCATCACAATGCAAATCAATGGAATTGAAATCGAAGATACCTTTGCCGAAGCCTTTGATATGACCGCAACCCGGATCATCATCACGGCGGCGGAACCCGCATGGGCTCGACGTGCTGCAGAAGCCATGACAGGCTTTGCGACCAGTGTCATCGGATGCGGAGTCGAAGCGGGAATCGAACGATTTCTAGATGGCGATGAAACGCCTGACGGTCGGCCGGGAGTTGCCATTTTGATGTTCAGCGTATCAGGCTCGGAACTGGAAAAGCAATTGGTTCGACGCGTGGGGCAGTGTGTGCTCACTTGCCCCAGCACCTCCGTTTTTGCGGGCTTGCAAAGCGAAAAGCGGATCGCCATGGGTTCACGATTGCGCTATTTTGGCGACGGTCATCAGATATCAAAACTCATCGGAAAAGAGCGGTATTGGCGAATTCCGGTGATGGATGGTGAATTTGTTTGCCAGGATACCGTTTGCCGACAATCGGCGGTTGGCGGCGGCAATTTCTTGGTTCTGGCCAAAACGATCCACGGCGCGTTGCATGCTTGCGACTCTGCCGTCTTTGCGATCAAGAAACTGCTTGGATGCATTACGCCTTTTCCTGGCGGGGTGGCTCGGAGTGGTTCCAAGGTTGGGTCCAAGTACAAGATGCTTGGGGCTTCCACCAATGATGCCTTTTGCCCCACTTTGCGAGAGCAAACGAAGTCGTATGTTCTCGACCATACCAGCGCGGCTCTGGAGCTTGTGATCGATGGACTCACTCCGGAAATCGTCGGGCAAGCGATGCGAATCGGGATCGAAGCGGCCTGCGAAGTTGGACCGTCTTGCGGTGTTCTCAAAATCACTGGCGGGAATTACGGCGGGAAGCTAGGCAAGCATCATTATCATCTTCGCCAACTAATGACTGCCTAGAACACGCCCGGGATCAAGCGAGACCGGACTTTCGTCATGTAGTTTCGATAGTCTTGGTCTTGGCTCAGCAAACGCTCTTCTGCCAGAATCCGAGGAATCTTGATCGCATACAAGACCGCGAAGACGCTGAAATTCCAAACGCTGGGATTGAGCAGAAAGAAGCCTAAGTGCAGCATGACATATCCCATGTAGATGGGGTGTCGCACCAGCCGATATGGTCCGCTACTGCATATCCCACGATTCGCGGCAACGAGTCCGAAGCGACGTCCAAGCGTCAATTTAGAATAAAGCTGAGTCGAAAGACCGGCAATCGTTAACGCAACAGCAAGTCCGTCCCAAGCATGAGGGCTACCAGGGCATGGACGCGCTAAAAGCGAAAGGCATGTGGCTGAAAAAGCCAAGGCCCAATCGGTCGGACGGAGCGATAGATTCTTTGCCCCTCTCCGAAAAAGGACTAGCACTACCATCATGGTCTCGGTGATCAAGAGCATCATGTCGCCAATGACGACAGATTGACCGGCCCGAAATGATTCAGCCATCGATCCAATCAGCGCTTGAAGGAAACTGCCGAAAAGAAACAAAATTGCAACGCGTTCGACCGAATCCAACACCATGGCTCTCAACGCAGGTGCTTTCCACCATTGTCGCCATGCATCCGAACATGCAAATTGAGGTTCCGAGGTCGATGGAGTTGAAGAAGACATCAAACAAAAACCTTGTGGTAATTCGCACCAATGAATTGCCGGCACATTCAGCAAGCCGGATCCCCCAGGGGGCTACAAAAGCGGGTAAGCTTTTCAATCGGCCTGCGGAAAAATACACCAAGCAATTCATCGAGGCCCAGAATCTGAACGAAATCTCATGATGAAATCTATGGACTCGCAAAGTTTTGCCTGATTTGCGGACTTTGAGGGATGATTTGCTGAGCGTTCCGCCTTTTACATTCTAGAAGCATCGTTACACTATGCAGATTGTTGATCGTTGGTTTGTGTGTTTACTCTATTCTCGATATCCCTTCGAGGGAGGTTCGTTCGGTGGCTTCGGGCAAATATCTATTTACTAGTGAATCAGTATCCATGGGTCACCCAGATAAACTGGCTGATCAGATCTCCGACAGCGTGCTAGATGCACTGTTGGCCCAAGATCCCATGAGTCGCGTGGCATGTGAAACCGTCGTAACGACGGGTCTAGCCTTGATCGTGGGCGAAATCACTACCAATGCGATTGTAAATTACTCGGACATTGTCCGTCAGGCCATTCTTGACGTCGGATACGACGACGACGAAGCGGGCATTTCGGGACGCACTTGCAATGTTATGGTTGCTTTGGACCGCCAAAGCCCCGATATCGCGATGGGTGTGAACAGCTCGACGGACAGCAATGACACCGGTGCTGGTGACCAGGGGTTGATGTTTGGTTACGCATGCAATGACACGGCTGAACTGATGCCGTTGCCAATCGCCTTGGCGCACCGTATCACCAATCGTCTTACCGAGGCTCGATTCAACAAGGAAGTTGATTGGTTGCGACCGGATTCCAAGAGTCAAGTTTCCGTTGCGTACGATGGATTTACCCCGATCGGAATCAACAACGTCGTTGTGTCGACTCAGCATGCTCCTTCGGTAACTCAGAAGGAAATTCGCGAGTTTGTGATCGAGAAGATCATCAAACCTTGCTTGCCGCCGGCGATGATCACGGACGACATTACTTACCACATCAATCCAACCGGTAACTTCGTGGTGGGTGGCCCGCATGGCGACAGCGGTTTGACTGGTCGGAAGATCATTGTTGACACCTACGGCGGCTGGGGACGGCATGGTGGTGGTGCATTCAGCGGCAAGGATCCAACCAAAGTGGACCGAAGCGCTGCCTACATGGCTCGCCACGTTGCCAAGAATATTGTGGCTGCTGGACTGGCTGACCGATGCGAGATCCAACTCGCTTACGCTATCGGAGTCAGCAAGCCAGTGAGCGTTCGCGTTGACACGCAGGACTCTGGAAAGGTGAGCGATGAAAAGATTTGCGAAGCAGTTCAGAAGTTCTACGATCTGACTCCTCGCGGCATCATCGAGTACCTGAAGCTACGACGCCCAATCTATCGAAAGACCGCTGCTGGCGGACACTTCGGTCGAAATGATGCGGACTTCACATGGGAAGACACCTCCAACGCTGCCAAGTTAGCTGCTGCGGTTCATGCGTAGTTTGCGGTCTCCTTCGGATGACTCCTAGGCTTCGGCTGCGGATTCAACGACAAAAACTCCTTTGCCTCGGTGGTTCGATACGTTCGATCACCGAGGTTTTTCTTTGTGAATGCCATGACGCCCCAAAACAAACTAACAGCCCGACTCATCGCAATTGCGAAGCTTGCGATTTTGGTTTTGATCGTTCGTTGGCTGATTGTGACCTTCCCCGCGAAAGACTGGGACGCGCTGGTATCTCAAGAAAAAAATGGGTTGCTGCTAGTCGCTGCCTTCCTGATGGTTCTTTTGGCGCACTTGATCAGCTACTGGCGATGGCATGTTTTGGTCAATGCGTTAGGGGTACCGTTCGGTCTTGCCAAAGCAGTTCAGTTGGGTTTTTTAGGAACGCTTCTTAACTCCATCAGTGTGGGTTCCGTCGGCGGCGACGTTTTCAAAGCAATCGAAGCAGCTAGAAAAGCGGAATCCAAAAGGGCTGAGATTGTTGCGTCGGTACTGGTGGATCGAGCCGTGGGTTTACTGGGTTTGGTGCTTGTTGCGGGAATCAGCCTGTCCTTTGCTTCGACGTTGTCTGCACGCATGATATGGATCTGGGCCGGAGCATTATTGCTAAGCGCGATTGGGGTTGGTGGCTTGGGAGCGCTTGTTATTTTTGGTCATCGTTTTCCATTGAATTGGTTGGCTAAAATCCCTCTGCTAGGAAAAGTCATGTATCGCATCGCTCGGTCCTGCATGATTTTTCAAGGGCGACCGACCTTGGTGATTCATTTACTTGTTTCAAGTATCCTGGTGCATGTGTGTCTAACGCTAGGATGTGTCTTGGTGTCGAATTCTTTGTATTCGGATTGTCCAACGGTCGGCCAACATTTTATGACGATTCCGCCAGCGATGGCGGCCGCAACTTTGCCGATAACACCAGGAGGGGTAGGAGTTCAAGAGATGGCAATACAAAGCTTGTTCCAAGAATGGCCTAATTTGCCAACGGACTATTCCGGCCTGATCATGGCAAGCGTATTCCGGGGTTTGTTGCTGGGTGTAGCATTGATTGGGGCGATCTACTATTTCCTGGGCATAGGAAATCGTATCACTACGAAGTAGGCCGTAACCAACGCTAGCTCAGTTACGGTAGCCCGGCACGAAGCGAATTGCCCCATCGAACAAATCAAGTCCTACCTAACACGCCATGCCGTAACTGCGTCCAAAGCGACTTGTTACGGCCTACTTCGACCGCTTACCGATGCATACCCGGTTGCATCTTGGTAAACTCGCGTCCGGAAAATTTTGGAATGCAGTGTTGCAGTTTGTGGACCCTGTTGTTTCGGTCGAGTATCTCAATCCATTCGGAATCAAGGACTTCGAGACAGACAAGCTGGTTTGTGTGAATGTGAAAGCGACCGATCAACGTGGCCGTGTTTTCATCGTTGAAATCCAAATTGTTGTCCAATCGAGTTTCGCAAAGCGTGCCGTATTTTATGCCTACGAAGCCTACACGGATCAGCTCCGTGCTGGCCAAGGGTATGGCGACCTTAAAGCGACCTATTCCATCTGTTTATTGATGCGAAATTTGTGGGACGACGAACAGCTTCATCACCAATTTCGATTGGTTGACCGTGAAAGCGGGCGAGTCTTGGAAGAGAATCAAAGGGGTCAGGCCTCTTTGAAGAGAATCAAAGGGGTCAGGCCTCTTTGATGGTAGAGTGGAGGCTTCTTTGGGTTGGCAAGTCGCTGATACATCCGACACGTCTACTTGTAGTGATCGCTACTAAACATTGTTTCCGAGGCGCAAAAACGCTGGAATCAGACTTGCAGTTTGAATCAAAGAGGCCTGACCCCTTTGATCGCTCTTGACCCCTTTGATCGCTCTAACCGCTATCGCCAGAAAGGTGCTTCCAAGCCATTGCCGCTATTGCTTAGCGTGGTGTCCACGTTGTTTTGGGATTCTTCGAAGGAAACGGATCGAAGCGACTGACGATCCCTTTTGACACGTGAGCGAAGTTGTTTCAGGTGAATGGATACACCACCGCTGATCACAGCCGTGATAGTCCCGTTGGGCATGGCATGAGTCGACGCTATGGAGTCGATCGCTTTCGGGGCGGTCGTCATATGAGGTTGGACCAATTCATTAGACAGAAAATTCAGAGGCATGCCCTTACCTTGCTCCATTTCAAGCTTTACGATTTCGAGAGCAACGGAGAGATCAAAAATGTGACGCAATCTTCCAAAACAAGGATGCTCCCTTTGTAGTTTTGCGAAGTTTCGCGTGAAGCTTCGAGCGTACGCGTCGGCGGCGGGATCCGAAGTTGGCGAAACGACTTGTTTGCCTTGATCGTTCAGCATTTGTGCCTCGCTTTCTACTTGCACATTGGACGAAGCAAGATGGTAGATAGAACGTTCAGGGTCCATCGGAATTTTATGATCGGACAGCGAAAACCACCAGCGCACAAGCCCCATCTCGCTGCGTGACTGACCAAACGTTTCAACCTCCTGCCAATAAGAATTGAGCCCCAAAGGTCGGAACTCCAGATCAAATGCCAAGCGTTTCATATGAGCGTCTGCGATGAGAAGTGCGTAGCCCGTTGGCGAGTCTTGGGGGATTCCAACGACTTTTGCGTTTTGATGACCAAGTGACTTCCGCCAGCCTTCTACCCATCGATCAGGATTACGGGCAAGGGACTTCATGGCGGCAGACGTGCTAACAAGTCGGTTTGATTCCACTAGTCTCTTAGGATCTGGATCGATGGAACAGCCAAACTCCCCTTTGTCTCCCAGGATATGTGGTGCTAGGGTCAACAAATCTTCTAGCAGCACGGGCGGAAGATTTGTTTCGGAATTTAAGATATCGCCAGATTTTGTAAGAACCAGAGAACCGGATGGTCCACCCAAGAACCAACCTTTAGAAACAGAGTCGTAGGCTACGTAATCAATCCTGTACAACCCACCAAGCATTTCCATCGCTGCCGAGGCACGGTCTTGCTTTCGTTCTGTCAGTTGCCGATCAAGTTCGCTCAAGGAAACCCAACGGAGAGAAGTTGGCTTCTGCCAATCCCCAAGACTCTCCAGCGACACCAAAGCTGGTGTCTGAGAGATTGTCGGGGAATGAACCTCTGTTGAAATGATCTTGCTTGCTTCAAATCGTTCGATCAGTCCATCGGCGTTGATTTTCACGCCATTACGAAACTCCATCATAGTGGAATTACCTCCAGCGGATTGCCACCCATCAACGTTCACCGTCGATTCGATCAATCGGATCAAGTCGGCGTAGTTTGCAATGGCTGCCCCACCGGGAGTAGGTGAAGCCCCAGAATTGGGGCTTGTGTCATTTGTTTGGGCTGAGACAAAATGAGGAAAGAGCAACGCCGAAAAGCAAGCCCAGCACATCAAAAGCCCATTCAATCGTCGCATGCAAACAGTCCCAATTCATTAGCCATGTTGATACCCCAAGGTTTGATTGTATCGGGGTATCAAAAAATTCGCGAGAAGAATATTTTTGCAAGTACAACAAAATGCTGACCTCGCGAATCTGGGCACAGATCCGACATCATCTCGTAGTGGATCTGGCCTCAGATCTCGCGTTTGCTTTACGCTTTAGCAAAACAGGGCCTCGTTGCCTCGTCCACTACGGATGTGACGAGATATTGAATTCGCCATCGGAATGATCGACGTGGATACTTCCACCCTCGTGCTCCTCGCGTTTCAGCAGTTCGGTTGCGATCTTGTTTTGCAAACGTCGCTGGATCACTCGTTTCAGTGGTCGCGCACCGTAGGCGGGGTCGTATCCCTCATCGCAGATCGCGTCGATTGCGGCATCCGATATGTTCAATCGATAGTGGTTCTCTTCCAGTTGTTTCTCAAGTCTTGCAACTTGCAGCGCGACGATCTTTCGAATCTGCTCTTTCTTGAGCGGTTCAAAGAGAATTGTTTCATCGATTCGATTGAGAAATTCGGGCAAGAATCGTGCTCGGAGCGTTTCTTGGACAGCCGACATCATCTCCTCTTCATCGCCACCTTCTTGTGCGATCCGCTGAATGATTTGGCTTCCGATGTTGCTGGTCATTACCACAACTGTATTTGTAAAATCGACCGTTCTATTTTGGCCGTCGGTTAGACGTCCGTCATCCAGCAACTGGAGCAAGATGTTGAAGACATCGGTGTGAGCCTTCTCGATTTCGTCCAGCAGAATCACGCTGTAGGGTCGACGCCGCACCGCTTCGGTCAATTGTCCACCTTCCTCGTAGCCAACGTAACCAGGGGGGGCTCCGACCAAGCGACTGACGGTATGACGCTCCATAAACTCGCTCATATCGATACGGATCATGGCAGTCTCGTCATCAAACATGACTTCAGCGAGGGCCTTGCAAAGCTCGGTCTTACCGACACCTGTTGGTCCAAGGAACAAGAATGATCCGATGGGTCGATTTCGATCCTGCATCCCGCTGCGGCTTCGTCGGACCGCGTTGCTGATCGCTTCGACCGCGTTGTTCTGTCCGATCACCCGTTGGTGCAATCGCTCTTCCATGACCAGCAACTTGGCTCGTTCGGTTTCTAGCATGCGTGAAACGGGCACACCGGTCCAAGCACTGACTACCGAAGCGATTTCGTCAGCCGTGACTTCGGTTCGCAGCAGCCGTCTGGACTCCGTTTCTTTGCCTGTTTTCACTTCGCTCTTTTCTTCATTCGCGATTTGTTCGCGAAGTTTGCGCTGTTTTTGATCTAGTTCGAACAGCTTCTGATAATCGGATTCGGAGACACCACCGCCGGAGGATTGCATATCTTTAATCTGCGAGTCCAAGCGGCGAAATTCTCCTTCGGCTTGCTCCAATGCTCGGCGCACCGATCCGACATCGGAAAGTCCGAGCTTTTCTGACTCCCATTGTTCACGCAAGCTTGCAAGTTCGCGGTGAACGACGGCCATTTCTTGCTCGATGGCTTCAAGTGCATCGTCGGTGCTAGAATCAGATTCTTCATTAAGCTGTCGTTGAGCTAGTTCTAATTGGCGCAAGCGACGTTGTAAAACGTCAATTTCCGTTGGCACGCTGTCCCGTTCCATCGCAACGCGTGCGGATGCTTCATCCATCAGATCGATGGCTTTGTCTGGAAGGAAGCGTTCGGTGATGTAACGATGCGACAGCTTTGCTGCTTCCACGATCGCGTTATCGCGAATTTTGACCCCATGATGCGCTTCGTAACGAGCCTTCAAGCCGCGCAAGATGGTGATGGTATCTTCCACACTAGGTTCGCCAACGTAAACGGGTTGGAACCGACGCTCCAAAGCAGGATCTTTTTCGATATGCTTGCGATACTCGTCAAGCGTGGTTGCACCGATACAACGCAATTGGCCACGCGCCAATTCGGGCTTTAGCAAATTGGCTGCATCGCTTGAACCTTCAGCGGCCCCAGCTCCGATGACCGTATGAAGTTCGTCAATGAAAAGAATAACTTCTCCGTCCGCGTCTTTGACTTCTCGCAGCACCGCTTTCAAACGTTCTTCGAATTCTCCTCGGAACTTGGTGCCTGCGATTAGCGAGCCCATGTCGAGCGCAATGACTCGTCGATTCTTTAACGACTGAGGAACATCCCCTTGGAGAATACGTTGTGCGAGGCCTTCCGCAATAGCCGTCTTTCCAACGCCTGGTTCGCCGATGAGAACGGGGTTATTTTTGGTGCGTCGCGAAAGGACTTGGACCACGCGTCGAATCTCTTCATCGCGGCCAATGACCGGGTCGAGTTTGTTCTTGGTTGCTTGCGCGACGAGATCGATCCCATATTTCTCCAGAGCCTGGAACTTACCTTCGGGGTTTTGGTCAGTAACGCGCGCGCTGCCTCGAACGCTTTGCAAGCCGGCGAGAATGTCTGCTTCCGTAACGCCCAACAACTTGATCAGGCTACCAGCTTTGTTTTCGGTGCGGCACAGCCCCAGAAACAAATGCTCCGTGCTGGTATAGTCATCTTTCATGGCTTCTGCGGCAGATGCTGCTGCTTCCAGCGATTTTTGAAGCGACGGGCTCACGGATGGCTGGCGTCCGCCTGATGTTTTGGGTAGCCGCTTGAGTTCACTATCTGTGGTCGACTGAAGCTTTTCAATCGAGGCCCCGATCTTCTTGAGCAAGGGAACAACCACTCCCTCATGATCGGAAAGAAGAGCCGACAGCAGATGCAGCCCTTCTATTTCAGGATTACCTGCGGTGGAGGCAAGCGACTGAGCTCCTACGATCGCTTCTTGGCCCTTGATCGTTAACTTATCCATTCGAAACGGCATGGTTGCTCTCCCCTTGTGTATTCAGATGCGAAGCAGCTCAAGTTCGCGTTGCAAGTTGGCAGCCCAACTTCTTGCAGTACTCGGAAGCAAATGCCGGACCAAAACGCTCCAGAGGTGATAATCCCCGTTTCACTGGACGTCGGCACGGTGAAAAGTTGAGCCGTGGGCGCTAGCCGCGACAGGTATTTTTGAACGGGCCGCAGCGAGGCTAGCGCGGATTATTCATGAACGTATTTCGGTTTGGATGTAAGTCAAGCTCGCGTAACTTGTTACGTTGGGTTGTAAACAATGCAGACTGCTTTCACAACCCAAGGCGTAAGCGAGGGGCGATTTTAGCAATCCCTCGCTTACCGTGCTGTTGATTTGATGGTACGACGGACTTCCTAGTCCGTCGAATTCCCCATCGACGGACTAGGAAGTCCGTCGTACCGCCCTTACCCAATAACGACTTCACTAAAGCAGCAAGGCGTTACGCTTCGGGTTATGAATAATCCGCGGCTAGCGCCCGCGGCTCAGTAATTTGCTTGCGCAAACTACAAAGTGAGTGCCATTTGGCTAGCGCCTTGGGCTCATGGGAAACAAGGTTTAGCGCTCTTTGAGAACTTTGACAGCGCGACTGGCTCGATGAAGAAAATCGGCTTTCGACTCGCCTGCTTCGAGATAAATGGGGCTGCCGATACTGATGGAGCTCAACAGGGGGACCAACATGAATTCACCACGTGGCAAGATTCGGTTCATGTTGTCCATGTAGACCGGGATAAGCTCCAGATCCGGGCGTTTCTTGGCAAGATAATAAAGGCCGCTCTTGAATTCGCCCATCTCTCCATCGGCAGCTCTTCCTCCTTCAGGAAAAACAATCAGGGAATAGACGTCGCCAATCTCGCGAAGCATCGACTCGACCGGACTTTGATGGACCTTAATTTGCTTGCGGTCGATCAAAATTGCGTTGAAAGATTTTGCAAGAAAACGCCGAAAGCGAGACCCGCCCCAGTAATCCTGTGCCGCAACGGGGCGCGTCAAGAGACGCAG
>JBIKLJ010000191.1:0-9456 GCA_044359895.1 Pirellula sp. | reverse complement strand
ATATCACCGTACTGCGAGTCCCGGATCAGTGGGCTTTTTTCCGATAGCCTAGCTGAATCAAGAAGGGGTGAATCCACTTGCCATGCTGTCCCCCCCTGCACGCCACCTCCGGCATAATAGGGGCTATTTTGGTTGATCGTTCGCTTGTCCGGATCCCAGTTGCTCATGTTGCAAAAGATAACGACGGTTTCCGAATCCGCTTGGATACCCGCTTTCTGGAGCGTTGGAATGCAATCTTGTCGGATTCGGTTCCCGCTTTCGACGCTATATTCCGAGTAGGGCTTTTGGCCCTGGACCAAGTGGATGCGAAGCGCCCCATCCTGCTCTAAATCCAAAGACACCGTTCGATCCCCGAAGCCTAAACGCCGCATTTCCTCTCGGTAGAAATCTTGAATGTCCAACAAAACCCGAGTCAGTCGCTCGCGATACTCGGGAACTGGCCCACGGTCCGAAGGCGTCCAATAAACGATGTGAAGCGTCCGCTGGCAAGAAACAGGGGACTCGCGGTGGTATGCATCCAGAATCCGCAGAGCGGCCGGGACTTGCGACTCGATGGCCTCCTGGGGTGTTTCCGCATGGAGCGGAGCAGTCCAAGGCAAAAGGGCCAGTGCGACAAAAATGGCAACTGTGCCAAAAAGGGGACCTTTTGTTTGCATTTGGGGATGATTTGTGGCTGGATAAACAAAATTGAAAATTGGGAAATTGGCTAAAGTAAGGTACTTTTGATTGCAAGAGATGGCTAGCAAAGTACCATGGAACCATTCTAATGCCAAACTCACGATGGTTCTTCGTTTTCGGGCCGAGTTCGACTCGGACGGAAGCAAGGTATGTTTTCCCTTCCTCATTTTGTTCCGTAACTGGGTCGATCGACATGCGAATACCAACAGTTTTTAGTCTTTTTGCACTTGCGACCGCAACCTTTTCGGGGGCTGCTCTGGCACAAGATCCACGGGATGAAATGTATGGAAAAGCGGTTCATGCGTTCTTCCGCGGGGATGTCGATCATGCGGAATTGTTGCTGAACGATGCAATTGCAGCGGGTAGCGTGGACCCTAGGGCTTACATTTTCCGTGGGCTTTGCCTGTCCAGGAACGGGATTGAAGCAGGGACTGCCGATTTTCAAAAAGCGGCTGATCTTGAAATGAACGGGGCACGCAAGGTCGTTAACGTTGGACAAGCGTTGCAACGAATTCAAGGTCCCGTTCGGGCCGAGATTGAGAAGGCTCGATTGAACGCCCGATTGGTTGCAAGAGCCCGGTCGCAAGAAATGGGCAAGCTTGATGGTGGCGTGGACGGACTTGTGGTACCGCCTAAAAATGATCCAGCTCCAGCCCCAAGTAACTTAGCACCCAACGATCCTTTCAACGCAGGGATGACCAAAGGGGACGCCAAGGCAATGGAAGGAAAGCCGAAGAACACTCCACCGGTCGATGACTTCGAAGCGGAACTCAACGGTGACGCCCCTGCCATGGACGACCCAGCTGCGGAGCCAGCCGCAGCCGCTGAAGAAGATCCATTTGGCCCGTAATCGTTTTTGACTTAGTCGATTTTACGACTTTGACTAAGCCGCTTTGCTGCTCGAAGCAGCGGCATAGAATCGCTTGATGCCAGCGACGACCAAATTTTGTTCTTGCTCGGTGAGTTCAGGATAGATCGGCAAGTTCAAAATCTCTTTCGAAGCACGCTCGGTCTTCGGAAGCGTGCCAACGAAATAACCCAGATCGTGGAAGCATTCTTGCAAGTGCAGCGGCACCGGGTAATAGACTTCACTTCCGATTCCCATGTCGGTTAAGTGCTTTCGCAGGGGATCTCGCAATCCATCAGGGACACGGATACTGTACTGGTTCCAAACATGGACCGCTTCCGGTGTTTGGTAGGGAAGCTCGAAGTATTCGTTCAGGCCTTCGCCCGCGAAGAGTTCCGCATACCTCTGAGCATGACTTGCCCGCTTCTCTGCATATTCTTGCAGGTGAGCAATTTTTACATTCAGGATCGCGGCTTGGATCGTGTCCAATCGGCTGTTGATGCCAACCAATTTATGGTAGTACCGAGGCTGCATTCCATGCGAGGCAAGCAAACGCAGTTTTGCGGAAGTGATTTGGTTGTTGCAAACCATCATTCCGCCGTCTCCCATCCCACCTAGATTCTTAGTTGGATAGAAGCTCAAGCATCCGATATCGCCCCAAGAACCGGCCGGCTTGCCTTGGTACTTGGCCCCGATCGCCTGAGCGGCATCCTCAATGATCGGAATGCGATGACGAGCACCAATCGCACAAATCTTGTCCATCGATGCGCATTGCCCAAATAAGTGCACTGGGATGATGGCTTTGGTACGGGAAGTTACGTTAGCAGCCACTTCATCAGGGCATAAGTTGTATGTCTTTGGATCGATGTCGACAAAGACTGGAATCGCACCGAGACGACTGACGGCGGAGGCGGTTGCGAAGAAGGTAAAGCTTGGACAGATCACTTCGTCCCCAGCTTGAATGTCGAGCGCCATCAAAGCTAGCAAAAGTGCGTCGCTGCCGGAGGCGCAAGCAATGGCCTGGCTGGTCTCGCAGAGCCCGGCGACGGTGCACTCTAGTTCGCCTACTTGCGGACCATGAAGAAATCGTCCACTGTCAACGACTTCTGCGATGGAGGCCATGATTTGGTCCCGCAGAGGCCGATTTCCACGATTAACATCGAGCAAAGGAACAGGCGACGAGGTCGGCTTTGAGTTCGACATGCTTGTTGGTGAGTCCTTCCATGGACGAGTATTGAGGCTTAGCCCTTGCAGGTTACCGCGATCACCCTATTCAGGTCAAGGGAAGGATCGTACGGTTTTTGCCAAGCCAAAATAGATTTGTTTATTGCAATGCAAGCATCTTCGCCAACGCTTGCATGGCGGTTCCCATGGCTGGCCTGGTTTGCAGGTAAGTTTCCCACCATTCCATGAGTGCGGGAACGAGTTGCGAATGGGTATCTTGGTCTTTTGGAACAGGAATATGCCATTGCTCAATGGCCAATTCCATCATCGATTCGTTGCATCGGCTCAGTTCGAGCACTTCTGCTGCGGCTAGCGTTGCTGGCAACATCGCCAAGGGGCCAAGCCTTGCAATCAAAGGGACTCCAATGTGTTCGCTATTCGCGGGCAGTTCCAGGTTCAATTGCGATAGCATCCAAGCCAATCGCACCACCTCGGGTAGCTCTACCATTGGGTTCACCAGAACGGCTTCGGTGCGTACCAGATTCAGTTCCATATGCGCGACACCGGAACCACCCACTGCAGGTTGCAGCAGTACAACCCGGGCTTCTTCAACGAGAAGACTTTTGTGAGTCAATCGGCCTAAATGAGCCAGAAGCCCTGGCCCGTATCCTAGCCAATGCTCTTGAAGGGGCCGAGCACGCAACGGCAGTTGTTCCAGTAACTTGGGGTAGATTGGATTGAAGGCTGCTTCCAAATCTGAAATTAGGCCAGCCAACTGAATGGTCATTCTTTCGTCAGAGGTATACAGTCCAAACTTTCGGAGGACGGCGTTTGCCAAATCATGGTTGGATTCCAAATTTACAGCGTTTCCGACCAACAGATACCAGAATCTTGGTGATTGAAACTGGGCCACCTTTTCAATCCAGGCACCCAAATTCTCCGCGTAAGGAGCGATCGCGTCGGTAAGCCGTGAATCGATCAGTTTCCAATGATGCAAATGAATTGCTTCGGCGGCATGCAGGGCACTCACCGAGGCACTGGGGTTCCAATTTAGTCGCATTATTCCGGGGTCTTGTTGGTTTCGCGGATCAGCATCTGCTCGCTAATCCATTGCTCCAGCTCTTTCCAGTCCACGGGCGGAAGTTTGCTCAAATCAGGACGAAGCGAAATCGCCTTGTGAATATAAACGTGATGGATATCTTTCTGAGACTTGGGCGTGTTCCAGTGGAGTAGAATACGGATGCACAGCCCGAGGGAACCAGGGACTTCTACTTCGTAGCCGCACAGCAAAGGTACGTCTAACCACCCCATTTGCCGAGCAGCCAACGCTGGAAACTCCGCATTGACATCCCGAGTTACCGTGAATACGGCACTTGCCACGTCCGAGGGATCGATTTCGTTTCGCCGAATGATTAGGGCTAAAAGCTGACGAGTTGCCTTCAGGATGGCTTCCCGCGTATTTTGCTCAACTGTCGTGGCGCCGCGAACGCCGCGACATACCGTTCTGTCCGACATGCATTAGTCCTTTTCAAATCTGCACAATTAACGAAAATCCGTATTGCTACAGTACCCAGTTTTTTAACGGCTGCAAAGCCACGATACCATGCTTACCGAAGATTCCATCATTCCGACCAATCCTTTGTCTGATTCCGACACCAACGCGGAACTCGATCCTAAACATTTTTCGGTCTTGGTGGTGGACAACGATCCTGCACATGCCAGGGCTATGACCGAGAGCCTGGAGAAAACAGGCTACCGCTGCACGGTTGCAACCAGCGGTCCTGAAGGCAAGCGGATGTTGGAGCAAAATACGTACGATGTCGTCATTACCGACTTGGTGATGAACGAAGTGGACGGGATGCAAATGCTGGCACTTGCCCGGCAGCTCATTCCCGACTGCCAAGTGATTATGGTCACGGGCCATGCGACGGTGACGAAAGCGGTTGAAGCCATGCAGCTCGGGGCTTTCAATTTCTTGGAGAAGCCGATTACCCCCAATCGGCTACGAGCCATTACGGCCAAGGCGGTGGAGTCGGTCCAGCTGAAACAGACCAACCTGGAATTGCGAAGAAGATTAGACGACCGTTTTGGATTTGATGGCATCGTCTATGCGGGCCCACAGATGCAAAACCTGATCGACAGGCTCAAGCGGATTGCTCCGACCGATGCGACGGTTCTTATTACGGGCGAAAGCGGTACGGGCAAAGAACTGATCGCGCGTGCAATTCATCAGAATAGTCCTCGAAAAAATAAACGGCTTGTGGCGTTGAATGTTCGAGCTGTTTCAGAAAATCTTGTTGAAAGCGAAATGTTCGGCCACGTGCGTGGATCGTTCACGGACGCCGTCACCGATCGCGAAGGTGCTTTCCAATATGCAGACGGAGGATCGTTGTTCCTCGACGAGGTGGGCGACATGCCCATGAGCACGCAAATTAAGCTGCTGCGCGTTTTGGAAGAGCATCAAATCACTCGAGTTGGGGACAACAAGCCGATCAAAGTCAATGTGCGATTGATCTCCGCGACCAACAGGCCTTTAGATGCCATGATCGATGAAGGCCATTTCCGAAATGATCTTTACTACCGACTGAAAGTAGTCACCGTTCACTTGCCTCCGTTGCGGGAAAGACGGGACGATATCATTCCTTTGATGGACCATTTCCGAAAATCATTTATACGACGACACAATCATGGCCCCTGCAATTTCTCTCCCTTGGTGACTCGAAAATTCCATGCCTACGATTGGCCTGGCAACATAAGGCAATTGAGAAATTTTGTTGAGACCATGGTCGTGCTCGATACAGATGGTCGGCTGGATTTGGATGACTTGCCACCTGAACTGATCGAGCCCGGAGTGGACGTTTCGAACGAGCTGCTCGCGGGCACATTAATCCATACTGGGTTAGCGACCATGGGCGGCGAATTATCTCCACCGTCCGAATTGATTGGTAAGACGATGGACGATATTGAGCGATGGGCGATTGAAGAAACGCTCAAATTAACGGCGGGGAATCGCGAAGAGGCCGCTAAGATATTGGACATTGGTGCGAGAACGCTCTATCGCAAGCTCGATAAATATCGGCAAGATTGATTTTCCCGAAGTAGATCTTTATGGAACCCGACGACGAACTGTGTCTTTGCTTTCACATCACATGGCGCAAAGTCATCAACTACATTCGTATCCATCGCATTCGCACCCCAAGTAGGTTGAACGAATGTGGTGGCGCTGGGACGGGGTGTGGGTGGTGCCGTCGTCAACTGGAGAAGCTGACGGAGCAAGTCAATGAGGTTGTTCCGGATTCCGAAAGTATCGAGCAGTGGCTGAAGGACCGATCGCCTAACAAGCAAGCCTACAGCCAAGAGCGAGAGTTGTATCGGAAGCAAAAGCGCGATTCGACTTCACCGACTTAAATTCCGTGCTATCGGAAGTTGCTGTCGGAGTGATTGAAGCTTCGTGAAGATCGGCTGTAGCGGGCTTTTGCGGCGGGCTGGGTTGCGTTGCCTTCCTTGAAGGCAAGACCAATCTTGGGTGCATGAGTCAGTGCAAAGGCGCCGCAAAAGACGGGGGGCAACAGCACGCAGCTCATCGCGGTGAGAATTCGGGTCATGTGAGTTCTCCTGGTTTTAGCGAATGCAATGTTCTAGGCGAAAATGCGTCGGGTTGCTGCGTCTTCCGCTTCGGGTACGTGCAAAATTTGAGTAAATTTTAATAAAAGTAAAGCTTTCTTTTTGCCGTGCCATCAAGGGCGACCTAGCTTTGACACGGAATTTATTGCTTCGCGTTGAGAGTCTCCCCTGTCGCGTGTTGTCAACAGCATGATGGAAGCAAGCCCTACGTGAAACATGGGCAAAAAAGCGAATCGTGGAACGCATTCTACGTCAGTCCGTCCAAAACCAATAACTTCCCTGAACTCACTTTTCCATCGACTTTTCACCACCAAAGCGCGATCCAACATGACCAACCGAGACATTGCACCCATCTATTCAACGCTTGCGACGGACCCAGATTTTGCAGAGCTAGTAACCGAATATGTTAGCGAGATTCCCGACAGGGTGAATTCGTGCGTGGAATTCGTCAAGACACAAAACTGGCCCGAACTGAAACGATTCGCTCACCAGATTAAGGGCTCTGCGGCTAGCTACGGGTTCGAACAAATTACCGTCATGGCAGGTCTGCTGGAAGCAGCACTCGCAAAAGATACGGACCTGGATCAAAGGCTTCGAATGGCGGAAGACTTCATCGAAAATCTATCCGCGATACGGTCTTAGCGAAGGATTTTGAAATCATATCGCTTCATAACCGAGCCATCCTTGAAAAAGATGGGGCTCGGTTTTCGCTTGCTAAGGCGAGCGACGGCCTGAAAACTACCTGAAATGGGCAGTTCGATTTGACGAGCATTCGTACTCGTACTCCATCGCTTGCGATGGTGCTCGTACGCGTACTTGATGACAAGCGATCGAGTACGAACGGAGAGGTGTGCATGATCTTTCGCGAGGCAAATCCCCCGCAGACTTCACGTGGACGCTTCGCGTATGACTTGGAAAGGCTAACATCCAAGCATTGTTCTCGTGGAAGGAAACTACCCGACAGGTGTCATCGTGCCGAAATGCCCTCGCGGCAGGTAGGCTTCAGCCTGCAGATCGCCTAAATCACTCCGGTTTCCCTTCAGCCTCTCCGATCGCATCTCGGATAGCTCCACCAGTTCTAATAAGCCATTGGATAACGAACTGTCGTAGAATTGATTCAAGATATGCGGGACGGGAGACTTTTGTCGCGTAGTTCTTGATGCCTTAGCTTGTTTCCAGGAACGACAAAATCTTGGTGGTGTGCTATATTCGGAGTTATTGAAAAGTCGCTGCTTTTATGAAAATCCGATTGATTGCATGGTCGCTGTTGAACAATACCTCAAACCTGAATTAGCTTCGCAGATCAAGCGTTTAGATCTGCGAGCTCAGATGATCGTTCGTGGATTTTTGCAGGGAATGCACGCCAGCCCTTACCATGGCTTCTCCGTTGAGTTTTCGGAACACCGCCGGTACTCGCACGGGGACGATCCTAAAGATATCGATTGGCTAGCCTACGCCAAAACCGACAAGTACTACGTCAAGAAATTCGAATCGGAAACGAATGTCACTGGCTACATGATGATGGACCTGAGTCAGTCCATGGGCTACACGTATCGCCAACAATTGACCAAGTTCGACTATTGCATCTGCCTTGCAGCCGCGTTGACTTATTTGATGTTGATGCAGCAAGATCCAATCGGATTGATTACTTTCGACAAGAAAATCCGTGGCAGCATCCCGCCGCGATCGCGTCGAAGTCAGTTCGGTGCGATCTTGAGCCAACTGACAAAACTAAAAACTGCAGGCGAAACAGAACTTCGAGCCCCCATCCTGCAATTGGCGGCCATGCTTCGCCATCGGTCGTTGGTCATGATCATGAGCGATCTATTGGCCGATGTTCAACCCACCTTGGAAGCCATTCGGATGCTTCGGCATGCAGGCCACGATGTGATCGTGTTTCATATTCTGGACGAAGCGGAAGTGACGTTTCCATTCGATGGTTTGGTGCAGCTTAGCGATCCAGAGTCAGGGCAATCGCTTAGTGTTAACGCGGATGATATCGGTCAAGAATACCGTGAAAACATTCGTAAGTTTCGCGAGGAATTGAAACGAGGTTTTAACGAAAGCCGTATCGACTATGTTCCTTTGGATACCAGCATGCCTTACGACAAGGCGATGACCGAGTATCTGCTAAGTCGACGCAACCGGTTTTAACCACGGAGCAGTCGCAACCATGACTTTTTTGCATGCCTCTTTGCTGCTTGGCGGACTCCTCTCTTTGGTCCCCGTCATCATTCATATGTTAGGTCGACGGCAACCTAAAGCGATCGTATTTCCAGCGATTCGCTTCGTGCGACAAACTGCGATTCAAGCTCAGCGCGGGTGGTCCATCAAACGATGGTTGTTGCTGGCGTTGCGTGTGATGTTGCTTGGTATACTGGCTTTAGCGATCGCTTCCCCCCGGGTGCAAAGCAGTATGTTTGCGACCTATCTGATGATTGGGGTGGTGGGACTTCTGGCTTTGCTTGCGACCGCAGTAGCGTTTTCTGCAATCGGCTCACGAAAATCTTCATTGACGATTGGGATCAGTTCCCTGTTGGCAATCGTGCTCTGGTTGATCGGGGGTGGTTGGCTGGGAATGGCTGCAATGACCGGGCAAAGCGTTCCCTTGCCAAGTGCCTCGGGACCGATTTGTGCTGCGGTTGTTTTGGATACTTCCCCGACGATGGGGTATCAGTACCATAACGAAACTAGGCTTGCGGCCGCCAAAGAAATGGCAACTTGGTTGATGGATCGATTGCCGATCGGTAGCCAAATCGCGATCGTCAACAGCGATACCGGCGTACGGCTAAACCAAGACCGAATCTCAGCCAATCGATTGTTGGACCGAACCATCGTCGAAGGTCGAGCGACCAACTTGGTGCAACGCATTAGCGCTTCCATCGACGTGCTCCGTAAAAGTGACTTAGAACGACGCGAAATCTATGTCTTGACGGACTTGTCTGCAGGCGCCTGGCGCGATGCAGATTCGTCCGATATTGCTGCCAAGTTGGCTCGCGATGAGTCAGGAAAAGGGATCGTTGGCGAAAACGTCTTGGTTCAACTCATCGATGTCAGTGTTCCTGTCACTGAAATTCGTAACTGGTCGTTGAACCAATTCAAATTGAGCCAGCAGACTGCAACGCCCGGAGGTCAGGTGACTC
>JBIKLJ010000190.1:0-9460 GCA_044359895.1 Pirellula sp. | reverse complement strand
TGGCGCTGGGGGCAGCGATCGGAACCCCCGATAGCCGTATCAGCTCGGCAGCGACAGGATGAGCAGGCACACGTACCGCGACAGTTTCTAAACCGGCGGTAACCGAGCGTGGTACGATCGCTGATTTTGCAAAAACAAGCGTTAAAGGCCCTGGCCAAAATCGGTCCATCAGAGCTCGCGCGACCTCAGGAACGTGACTTACGATCTTGGAAAGATCATCGCGCGATGCAAGGTGCACTATCAACGGGTTATCCGACGGCCGCCCCTTGGCAACGAAAATCCTATCTACCGCCGCAGCATCCAGAGCGTTCGCGCCCAAGCCAAAAACCGTCTCCGTTGGAAAGGCGACCAACTGCCCTTCACGCAACAATTCCGCAGCATCCCCTAATTGATCGATTGAAAAATGACGCGTCGTAATCAATGGCTAATGTTGGGTGCACCCGAATTTAGATTTTGAGGTGCGCTATTCTTGGGAGGAAACAAGTGCGAAAAAAAGGTTCGTTCCCAAAAACTCGCCTTTCGAAGCCGCATATCATTGGAAGGCAGAGTGTGAACCTTTCCGCGCCGAGTCTCCAAAACCAGCTCGCCATCTTTCACTTGCCGAACGATCCAGTACTTGTCGACTTCATAAGAATACATCTCACCGTGCGGCGATGGCGATATATTCTTTGCTCGGGGCCCTGGCGATAGACTGTGCTTCTCCCGCGTATAGACGACCCAATCGTTTGGACTGAACGACCCAAGCATGTGTAAAAAGACTCCGAAAACAACAAAACCTGGGGGTAGCCGAAGGTCAATAAAAGCAAATCACAACCGAGATTCCAATTCAGCTGGACCCGGGGGCTGGAAACAATACCCAGACGCCCTATTCTTTGCTGTGACTCGTACCGAGGCCAGACCAGGTTGACGGTCTTGACGATTTTTCGACAAAAACTTAACGATTTTTTTGATTCTGACACTTATGAATAGGTTTTGCTAGCAATAGATGGAAACACCCCCTCCCACACGAATCATGTTTGTTTGTCTCGGAAACATATGCCGATCCCCCGCGGCTCAAGCTGTCTTGCAGAAGCTTGTCCGAGATCATGGGGTGTCAGAACGCTTTGAAATCGACTCGTCCGGAACGGCAGGCTATCACATCGGCGCTCTTCCAGATGCTCGAATGATTGCTGCGGGGGCCAAGCGAGGGATACCGATGACAAGTCACGCGAAAAAGCTGATTGCGGACCATCTGTCCCAGCGCGATCTAATGATCGCCATGGATCGGGAAAACCTGGCGAACATCCAACGGCTGTCCAACGGCAGAACGGCGAACGTCAAACTGCTCAGCGATTTCCTAGACCAATCGTGGCCTCGCGACGTCCCAGACCCCTACTACGGCGAAGAGGATGGGTTCGAGTACGTACTGGACATGCTTGAAGCTGCCTGCCCTGCCATTCTTAAAAGCTCGCTCGAATCACTCCCAAAAAGCAACTAGGCATCCTAAGCGAAAAGTTTTTGACTAGGTTTGCCAGTGATGGGATTCCCGAGTTGCTTGGTAGGCTACCTTCATCTCGGGTGTATCGATTCGTTTCTCACCCGCGAACAACGACTCCACCCCTCCAATCACCATGCCCGACGTTAACAGCGTTCGCTCTACAGGGTAGGGGCTCTTTCCTTCCAGCACCAGCGTTTCCACATGGCGTGCCAGTGGATTGAAGAAATCTGCGGTGGTAGCGCTGGTTCCTGGCATCGGAAGGTACATTTGGCACGAGACGATTTCGCCCGTATCTTTTCGCATGCCCGCATAGTTAAAATCGCGAATGTTGGTCATCAACATAGTCGTCCGATATCCATCCAGATGCTCAATCAAATATCCGGTGGTTCCTTGCAGATTCTTCCGAGCCCATTCGAATGTGACCGGGGCTGTGGGGTAGCCCGTGTCCACAGGCAAGTTATGGCTTCGTGTTAACGCCGCCACGACCAACTTTCTCGAAATTTCTCGTTCGGGTTTCGCGAGCTCTTCCCAAAGGTTTTCTCCTTTCAATGCATGGACGCTGGATATCCCTACCTCGCCACCTGCCCGACGCTCCGACATACACTGAGCCGTTTCAAGCCCATGAAAGTCGTAGCTATCCACACCGCCATAACAAACGCATGCGCTTTCGCTCATCGGAGTACCAAAAGGTAGATCGATCGATGGCAACCGCCAAGTCACTGGCAACGAAGAACCCGCTAGAAATCCAAAGCCCAATCGTTTGGAGTCTTCGACCATTTCCACGCACTCGTTCCAGTTGGTGGACAAGTGCTTGTCGTTGAAGACAGGAACAGACCTTCCCGAACTCTCAAAGACCTTGACCACTTGCTTGAACCAATCGTACCGTGGGTACCGAGTTTGCCCCTTTTCATTGACGGGGTATTTGCCATGCTCCGCAATGATAACGACACCATCTACTGCCAGTTTGGAAGTTCCCAACGTTAACGCCTCCGCAATACTAGGAAATGCCTTCAGGCCGTACTTCTCGATTCGCGACTTGGCGAGATCAGCCTCAGGCGTTTGATCAATGTAAACCGAAGCCACATCGAATCGCGGCATCTGCCATCGACCGCCCCAGGTGTAACCCATCGCATGCCGATCCAAAAAGTGCTGGGCATGCGAATGCTGGAAAACGGTAGTACCTAGAAAGGCAATCCGTTTCCGAGGTCCTTCCGAGCTCCCAAATGCGTTCGCGAAAAGAGAGGGCGCGGACAAGGCAATGGCAGAGGATGTAAGAAAGTGACGTCGGCCAATGAACATGATGAAGCTCCAAAGGGTAAAGACAGAATGCGAGATGTTTGATTAGGAATGAAAACAAAAGGACAATGATTTGAGCGGATCGGGAACGAACCTACTTTCGCTCGTCCTGATCCGTTGGCCACAGCCAAACAAGGAAGACCAAGGCGACCAAAGGCAACGCTCCCGCGATCGCTAAGCCAGTCGCATACGAATGCGTCTGATCTTTCAAGTATCCGAACATGCTTTGCGTTGGTGAGGACAATGTCCAACCAAGGGCGCTCGTAATCCCTGTAACCTTCCCTTGGTGATCTCGCGAAACATCCTGAGAAAAGGAGTAGAACATCGGAAACAGTCCCAACGTGCCTGCACCCGCAACCAAGAAGACCGCCAGCAACCACGGACCTTGCGTCAACCATGGAACCAGCATCAGCGATCCCGTCAGTAAAGCACAAACCAAGAACGTCAGGCTTCGCGATTTTTTGATCGACATTCCTCGATGAGCCAGCCAGACCGCTAAACCACCCGAAGCTAAACATCCAACATCGGTAACCAGATACCAAACAGAAACGAAATTCAAGGTAAACGCCTCTTCGTACTGATATTCCTGCTGCATCACCTTGGGCAGCCAAGCACGCAACGTCTGCCAACATGCATTGATCAAAGTCAAAACAATCACCACCGCCAGCATTCGAGCGGTCAGCATTTCGCGCAGACAAACTTCAAACGTCGCCCCGAAGCTCGTAGGTGCATTCGCGCTTGGTTCGTCGGTCGGAGGAGGAGTTCCAGTAGATCGCTTCTGGAAATCGGTGGATCGCACCACCATGAACCAGGCTACAATCCAAACCACCCCAATCGCACCCACCACCTGAAATCCAAGCCGCCAGCTCCCCTCTTTCTCCGTCAGCAGGATACCTAGCAGCTGGGGCGTTAGGAACGCACCGATGGAAGTTCCGCTTTGCAACACGCTATTCCCCATAGCCCGTCGACGCGGGTCCAGAAGAATTTGGACCGCCTTCAGGCCGCACGGCCAATGCCCAGCCTCAAAGAACCCAAGCAGGCCGCGGCACGACAACAAGGAATAATAGTCCGTAACATACCCTGTCAGAAATCCAGTTGCCGACCAAAGAAAAAGCACGGTTGGATAGAGAATTCGAAGGGGAACTTTATCGGCCAAAAAACCGAACATCAAAGACCCGACCGCAAAACTCAATCCAAAACTAGTTTCCAAGTTGCCATACTGTTGCTCGCTAAGCTGAAACTCTTTGGTGATCCGAGTCCCTACGTTGGCTAACGTTTGACGATCCATGTAGTTAATCGCCGATGCAAAAAGCAAAAGCGCACCAATCGCAATGAACCTCTTGCTGCCAAGCGAAGTCGCACGACCTTCCCCATCGCCTAGTGTCTGGACTTCATCGTCTTCTGATTTCGAACCTATCCATCCCATGAGGAACCATCCCATTCGATAACGCGTTCAAGCCAACGAGTCACATCGTTGGAGAAACGATCGAAGAGCGCTTCCCCTTTTTGGACACTGGCTTGCTGAGGCCATCCGATGTGGCCAATGTCTGAACGATCTTGAGTGACCCAACCGCGATTTCCTGGTTCGAACCCACGACCATGCGGGATCGGATCTGCAGACTGATAATCGCCAACAAGATGCGGAGCGATTCGCATCACCATCGATGTTTCCCATTCACAAGCATGCCCCATCTCCGTTTGCTGAAACGAAATTGCGGAAGTCGATTCGGACGTCCCTAGGCTCCAATAGGTCCCCATCAACAGAAGGAGATCTTCTCGTTGACGATAGGTTTGGCGCAATTCAAAAATGGCCTGCCGACCGGGCACATCGTTACCACCGTGCCCATTCAGAAATACAATTCTTCGGAACCCATGATGCAACATGTTATCGGCCAAACCTACCAACAGATCGAGATAGGTCCGGGGAGCGGCAGACAAAGTTCCCTGGAAGTCCAGATGGTGATGGGAATTCCCCAACCACATCAGCGGAGCGAAAAGAACTTGGGTTGGCAATCGTTCGGAAACACGCTTGACGATTTCTCCAAGTAACAAGCTGTCGGTCCAAACAGGCAAATGGTATCCGTGCTGTTCGATGGCTGCGATTGGAAAAACAACCGGGGTATCCCGGTCCAGGGCCTGGATTTGCTTCCAGGTAAGTTCTACTAAATTCATGGTGGGGAAAGACAGGCCATAGCCTATCCAACGAATGACGGCGGGTTGTGGAAATCCAAAAACAGGATCTCGAAGTACTTACTCATCTTAGACTTAAGTTAGTCGTTCGGATACAGCGGGGAAATTTTCTTCGCTCCTGTTCGCTTTTTCCACCCCAAAGAGTTTGCGACTTACCAGCCGCAGCCTTTCTCGCATTTATCACGTTTACTTCTAATGCAGACCTGCTGAGATATTATATTTCCTGCAGTGGAAAATCGAGTGCCGAACGGTGACATCCTTGTAATGAAGGATTTCAGGCATCGACTTGAGCGGCGGAGGCAACAATCGACTGGCATCGACTGATACAAATCGCGTTGGATCAACATGGTCCGGCGCTGATGCTGTACGCGCGGCAATGGTGCAATGCTCCTGAAGATGCTCTTCAAGAAGCGCTGATCGATCTCGCACGTCTGGACCCTGCGCCGGCCAATCCGGCAGCCTGGCTTTTCACCACCGTGCGTCGCAAAGCAATCAACTTATCACGCTCCGAAAATCGACGACAAAAGCATCAACAACAAGCATCCGAAGATAAACCAGCCTGGTTTGAACTCGATCCAATCGCTGGCATACAAAGCGAAGAACTAGAAATTTACCTCCAACAATTAGGCCCCGTCGATCGAGAGATCGTCGTGGCCAGGATTTGGGGTGAACTCACTTTTGAACAAATCGCTGAACTGGTGAATCGCCCACTAAGCGTCGTGTATCGACACTATCGCCAATCGTTGACTTTCCTCGGTCAGCAGATCGATGGAAAAACAAACCCTGACAACGGCAAACGCTCCACCCACTAATCAGCAATACTTTACGGAATAACCATATTATGAATCAACCGCCAGAGAAACGAGACGATGACTTCAGCGAGTTCTCAGAACTCGAGAATCGCCTGAGACGAGCGAGGCCCCAGGCTCCGCAGATCAACATGGCGATGATTTCCAAAGGGATGCAGCAATCAGCCGCCTCATTGCTAGTACCCATGCTTTCGCCAACCGCTCACCCATGGCAGTTTTTTGGATCGATGGTAGCTTCGTTGGTGGTTGGACTTGTGATCGGCGCAGGTGGGATGTTTTATCGTATGCAAACACACGAAGCCAGTGTTGCTCAACCGAAACCATCAACTCCACTGGATCGACCTGACTTTTTAGAGAGTAACCGAGTTGCTGCTGAGACAATGAGTCCACTCGGGCCAAATGGAGAAACGGCGACCTGGACGCCTAGTCCCTACGATTTTCACAACTATCTCGGTGAGGCCTTTGATTCAGAGCCTGATGCGCCCCTATGGCCCGGCAAATATCTGCTCATTGCCAAAGGTAAAACAATACCCATTCGTTCGCAGCTGATTAGCCCTAACACGAATGAACTTGATTGGACCGATGCTTCCGATAGCTCGAATACTCCTGGTGGTTCCATTCGCGAAACATCTCCTACGACTTCGGCGAAACTCCTGCGAGATTTGCTGAACAGTCGTGAATTGCATTAACGGACTACGACGCTGCCCTCTCTCTCTTCAAGGACAACCCTATGAAAACGACAAAAAAGAAACTTCTATCGTTCGCTCTGCTTTCGATCGCTGCGGCATTTCCGCCCCAAGTTCAATCGGACGAACCGAAACGCGACGGCGATTGGATGGCTGCGAAGGACGTCGCGTCGGGCGCCACTACCATGACCATGGAAATAACTCTGTCACCCAAGGCAGAGAGCAGTCCTGCTTTGCGTTACCGATTCATTCCTGATGGTTTCGATCTTCTCGAGGAGAACAGTGCGGTCTATTACCTCAAGGCAATGGGTTTTCTTGAGCAGTCATCGGCGCTGGAGCTTCTGATGAAAGAACGGGCACAAACAAGGAAAACCGTAGAGGAAACAGGAAAAGATTACTATTCGTTACCACCTCATGTTTGGCAGGATCAAACTCCTTCCGAGCTGCCGCTCGACAAGGTGAAGGAATACTTGTCTCTGCTACGATTTCAGACTCGCGAGCTCGCCGAAGCAGCCAAGAGAAAGTTCTTTTCGATGGAAAGGAACATTCGTTCTGTCGATCATCCATCCATGACTCTAATACCTGAAATTCAAGTCATGCGAGAACTTGCAAGAAACCAGAGGTTGCGATGCCGCGTTGCCATTGCCGAAGGCAGAGTCGACGATGCCATTGCGATTCTCGGGCAGCAATTCGCGATGGCGAGGCACTTGGACCAAGACGGTTTTATCGTTTCCTCTCTCGTTGGGGCCGCGATTGCCCATATCGCTTGGGAAGATGCACTCCATTTGACTCAACATCCCGACTGCCCCAACCTGTACTGGGCAGTAGCTTCACTTCCCACTCCTTTGATCACGATGGAAAACGCGATGGACTACGAACGTCAATTCTTCTTCGAGGAATTGAAGGTGATGCGAGAAGTCGATGAAACACCTCGCGACGAAAGCTATTGGAAGAGCTTTATAGAAAAATTCGAACGTCAAGCAGTCATTCTCGAGTCCTTTAAGGACGATGGAACGGTCGATAAACCAAAAATGGATCAAGCCGCGATCGAGGCTATGATTGTAGCTTCTTACCCTGCATCCAAGTTGTATCTTGTGAAAGAGACCGGCATCGATTCAAAAATAGTCGATTCGTTTCCGAAGGCTCAAACCGTGTTTCTCGCTATGAAACGCCTGCACGAAGTTCTTCGTGACAAGTCCTTCAAATGGCGTTACGTTCCGTATGCCAACGCGGTCGCATCGGCTGAATTCCAAAACCTCGAGAAAGAAATGGCTTCGATGGCATCGAAGCTAGGAAAAGCGGGCGAGATTGCTGCAGCTCTTCTTCCTTCAGCAACGAACTTGTTTCAAGCGAAGCGTCGCATGATTGACAAGCTGGTCTTGTTACAAACCGTTGAATCGATTCGTGACCACGCCAGCACGCATCAGGGCAAATTACCCAGCACCCTTGCAGACTTGAGATTGCCCATCCCACAGGATTCGCTCATGCTGAAATCGATGCAGTATGCGCTCCAAGAGGACCGTGCTATCCTTTCGATCCAAGATGGGAATAAGCTAAAGTGGCAATTGACCCTGAAGATGCGAAACGAATGATCCTTGCCAACCGAACCCCGGATGCGCAGCACCATCGAGTTTAGATTTGATGAAATCTAGCGAAATACCGTTTCGCTGCACTGACCGGCCGAAAGGCTTGGATAAACTCGACGGTGGTCGGAGCGAATCAAGTTCGAACGAATCAAGGTCGTAAGCAAGGAAAAACGGAATGCGGTATGGGATCGCTTATTTCATCGGTATGATTCTGTGCTCGTACGGTTCAGGGCAAACCGAAGAACCTGAGGTGCTGCCAGCATCAGCAATCGTTGACCTGCCGAAACGGATCGCATTCGGATCGTGCGCTAACGAAAACAAACCACAGCCGGTTTTGAATCGGGTGGTCGAGCAATCCCCGGATGTCTTCGTATATCTGGGCGACAATATCTATGGCGACTCGCGGAACATGAAAGTGCTGCGTGCCAAGTACGCGAAACTAGCTGCCAAACCGGAATTTCAAACGCTGCGGAAAAAAGTTCCGGTCCTATCGATCTGGGATGACCATGATTATGGCGAAAACGATGCGGGCAAAAATTATCCCTTTGCTTCAGAGTCACGCGAAATATTTCTCGACTTCTGGAAAGTACCAGCCGACAGCCCGCGACGTACTCATGACGGCATCTACGGTTCACATGTTTTCAGCTCCAAGGGGCACACACTACAAATTGTATTGCTCGACACGCGGAGCTTTCGATCGCCTTTGAAACGAAATCCGCTTTTTAAAGCGAAAGGCACCTCCTTCAAAAACGATTATCAACCCGATTCAGATCCCTCCAAGACACTCTTGGGCGAGACGCAATGGCTGTGGCTAGAAGACCAATTGAAAGTTCCCGCCGATATTCGCATCATCGCATCCTCCATTCAATTTGGGCATGAATACAACGGCTACGAATCTTGGACCAATCTGCCGCTCGAACAACAAAAGCTCATCGACACGATCCTGCGGACCAAAGCGTCGGGCGTTGTCCTACTGTCAGGCGACGTTCACTGGGGCGAATTATCGCGTCGCGATTTTCCTGGGCTCTATCCGATCTACGATATCACAGCCAGCGGCATCACAGAGACCTGGCCCAAGATCGAGCCCAATCAGTTTCGTATTGCCAACGCAGTTCGTGAAAATCACTTTGGGATGATCGATATCGATTGGGACGCAAAGAGCCCAACCGTCTCCTTCAAGATCATCAATGTAAAAGGGGAAACGCGATTGAACGAGAACGTCGACCTAGCGTCCTTGCAGCTTCCGCAATAAGCAGCCTTTTGCGGCTCAAGAACCCTTGCTGTTCACGACCGCGAAGGCAAGACGTTGTAATTCCACCGCTAGATCAACGTCCACCACAGTAAGGCCGCTGTTGGGTCGGCGAACCGTCACAGGAGCAAAGTTCAAGATGCCGGTAATGCCTGCGGATTCCAATC
>JBIKLJ010000414.1:0-2578 GCA_044359895.1 Pirellula sp. | reverse complement strand
GAATGCAAAAGGAAGTCGGTTCGCGGCCGGGCTGGCGTTTACCGTGGCCGGTTTTGCGCTGGTCGGGCTTATCATTGTCAGTGCGCACCTTGGGGATGGCTTGCAAGGCGAGCCTCCGTTTAGCTACGGGTGGATATGGTTGGGCACCAAGGCAAGCGTTTGGCTGTTGGCTGCGGGAGCAGTCGCATGGAGCGTAGCGGCAACCCCCAAAACACGCGTTCTAAGATGGACTGCCTTTGTACTTGCTGGCCTGCTGATCGCATTGAGCGGATTTCTCATCTGGGACAACGTTCTCAACAATGACACGTATCGCATTCCGGACCCGGGTTTGCGTATTGTTTGGCAGCTCACCAAGAGCTTGGTCGTCAGCGCCGTTCTGTTGGCTGGCTTGCTATTGCTGTTCGGCAACCGAGGTGGAAACGTTTTGATTCACCTGGGGGTGGGTCTCTTGATGTTGGGGCAGTTTATTTTCGGGGACGCCCAACGCGAAGAACGAATCACGGTCTTCGAAGGCCAGAAGACTCAGGTTGCCTTCGAACAAGACACGGTGGAACTGGCGTTTATCGATGAGTCCGATGCTTCCAAAAACAGCGTCGTTGCCTTCGATCACCCCATGTTGCAGCAGTCCGCAAATCAGGGCAAGTTTATCGGCTCGGCGTCTTTGCCATTCGAAGTGCGTGTCGACAAGTACATGGAAAGCTCCAAAGGTTCTTTCCGACGTTCGCCAGCCAAACCCACCGACGAGAACGCGGACGTTCAAGGGTTGGGGCGTGAATGGCAGATCGAAGAAGCTGCCAAATCCGGTGGCGCCAAGAGCACCGTCAATTACGCCAGTGCTGTCATATCGCTGCGAAGCAAGGATGCTCAACAACCGCTCGGCAAGTTCTTGGTTAGCCAATTCATCAATGACGATGCAGCCATGTACACCGCTGCCTTAGACAGTGTCGAAGTCGACGGTAAGAAATGGAATTTTGGTTTGCGATTTCGCCGAAACTACAAGGACTACAAGGTCCTTTTGGATGATGTCGTGTTAGAGCAGTACACAGGCACCGCCAAACCCAAAGATTATTCCTCCTTCGTGAAAATTGAAAACGACGAGGGATCGACGGTACAACAAGGACGCATCTGGATGAACAATCCCATGCGCTTTCGCGGCGAAACGTTCTACCAATCCGGTTATTTGGCTTCTGAAATGAGCCCCAACGGAGTGGAGCAAACCACGTTGCAAGTGGTAACGAATGCTGGTTGGTTGATCCCCTACGTCGCCTGTGTTTTGAGTGGCCTTGGTATGTTGGTCCATTTCGGAGGAACTTTCGCAAGGTTCGCGTCCCGATACGACCGAAGTGCGGCTCTACCGGTTTCAGAACCCGCCCAAGATTCGAAATTGGCTGGCGAGAAGGTGCAATCCGCGAAGCAGAAAAAAGCAATTGCCGCAAAGTCCAAGGTATCATCGCAAGGCTCGCTTGTTTCGATTGCCGTGCCGGTTCTGTTTTGCGGACTTGCGGCTCTTTACGTTGGCCGGAAGGCGATGGTCCCCAATCAAGACCGCGACGAGATCAACTGGTATGCCATCGGTGAGATCCCAACTCAGTATGGTGGGCGCATCAAACCGCTTGCTTCCGCATCCGCAGAATTTCTTGAGATCCTATCGAACAAGAAGTTTGCCTTGAGCAAAGAGGGGCATCAATATGAACCCGAGCAAAAGACAGGCAAGGAAATAGACTCCGTCACCTGGATCATGGCAGTGTTTGCACGTGAACCTTGGGTTCTGGAAGCGCCGCTGATTCGGATCGATGCGCCGGAGATAACCACCGTGCTGGGGCTCAAGAGACACAAGTCGCATCGTTACTCGCATCAAGAGATTCGGTTGGGTTTGAGTAAGATCATGGACCAAGTGAAGGCGTTGTTTGAAACGAAGCGCGAGGCTTGGTCGTTCGAGCAAGATAAGTTGGGCGAAGTCATTGAAAAGATTTCTGCGCTCGAAAACCTTTTGGATGCATATACCCCGTTGGCTCCGAGAATCTCGGATAAGCCAGGGGAGATGCAAGCGGCCATAGAACAATTGCAATTCGATGCCGATCGCATTCGAGCCCGAAGCCCGCTTGCCGTGATTCCACCCTTGTTCACACCACCCGCCGAACCAGGTATGAAAGCTCCGCCAGCGAAATGGGAAGGGTTTGGGACCGCTTTGTTCGAAACCGTCAAGCTGAAGTCAATGGGAATCAACTCCAAGGCCGATTCAGTTTTGAGCTTCATGCAATTGGTGGAAGCATGCTCCGAAGAAACAAGGAAACCATCCAAAGTCAATGGACTGGTCGAAGAGTTCAAATCGAACGTCAAGAAGGAGTTTGGAGAGACGATTCGAATCGGGAAGGTTCCTTTCGAAGCGTGGTATGAACACTTCGATCCCATTGTCTTGGCAAGCCGTTTGTATTTGGTGTGTGGAGTGCTTGCCTTGCTGAGCTTCCTATTCGCACGCGGGCCGCTTCGCAGCACTTCCTTTTGGCTGTGCATTTTGGCACTGGTCGTTCACACGATCGCCATTAGCAGCCGAGTCTACATTTCAGAACGCCCGCCG
>JBIKLJ010000043.1:0-29825 GCA_044359895.1 Pirellula sp. | reverse complement strand
TTCCAACGCTTCGCAAGCAGCTTCGCCCCCGTGGCTCGGCTGGCCTGGGTGAAGCAGAATCTCAAAGCGACATGCCATTGCATCCCTGGCAAACTCGAGCCAATGCGAGGCTGCGGGCGTTGAGATAGGGGGTGAAGTCGACATGAGATTATCGCGCACCGCGTTTTGTCCGCTGACGAATCCATGTTTTGAAGGAAAGGTATCCTACGGCGCAAAGAGCCAGCGTAATGATTGTGACGGTCCAGTTGGTTTTGTTACCAACTTCTTTGGCGATCGGTTCGATGGCAGATTGAGCTACCACGTTCGCAAGCTCTTGAGTTCCTTCGATAAAAGGCTCGGGGTCCGCAAGGAATGCAACGAGAGCTCCGCTGACCGCCAAAGCGCCTTTGTTTTTCCAGACAAAGTCCATTCCTCGATCGCCGTACTTGCCGACGGTCTCCATCAGCTCGCTTGTTCTTCCGATTTTTTCGAGCTCACCTGACTTGGCCATTATGCCGATACGTCGAGCATTTTGTTCGGAAACGACGCGAAGAGCGTTCGCGGCTGGCTGTCCAGCCAATTCCAGAATAGGTTCGGCGATTTCGCCATGCTTGATCAGTGCTTCCGCCGCTTCATCCCCTAATTTAGTTGCAAGATTTCGTCGTGTTTCATTTCGAACAACCGATGTTGCCTCGTCACCAAATTTGGCAAGCCATCGTGTCGCTTGAACCCCATCGGCGGCGGCATCGTCAACCAATTGGATTGCGTACGGCCCCACTTTGCGCAACGCGTCGGCACCATCGTCCCCATATTTCACCAGGAAGGTTTCTACCTTTCGCGTCAGAATCTCGGCGCCTTCTTCTGCGACCTCTTTACTAAAGCGAACGCCTAGCGACTCTACCAGTTCCTTGGCCAGTCCTATTTTCCCTTGTGCTTTGGCTTCGGGAGCTACTGCGAACGTGACGAAAACGAGAATGAGGCATAGCGGTGTATTGAATGGCACAGCGATCACGGGGTGATTCCTTAGTTTTAATTTTCTCTTCGCAGTTCGAGATGTTTACGCCAGTGGACGTTATCCATTTTGGGAAAGTCGGTGCGGAAGTGAACCCCTCGCGATTCGCTTCTTGCCGTCGCCGCGCATGCCATTTGAAGGCTTACGGTTAGGATGTTTTGCAGTTCCCACCCGTCCGTGCTATTGAGATCTTGGGCTAGGACGTAGCGACAATACTGTTGAATGGCGTGGAACGCTTCCAGAAGACGATCTTCGCGGCGCTGAACACCAACGTTTCGCCACATCAGCGCGCGAACTGCGTTGCGAATATCTGCCAAATCAATCGGTTGACTGGAGGCACCCTTTGCAGGGCTGTTGATAGGAAGGACACGAAGTTCGGTACCACTTTTTTTCATGGCGGACTGGGATGCGCTGCGACCTGCGATGGCACCGTAGACCAGTCCTTCCAGCAGGCTGTTCGAAGCCAGTCGGTTCGCACCATGCAAGCCAGTGCTGGTGACTTCGCCGGCAGCCCAAAGTCCTGGCAGCGAAGTGGCTGCGTTTTCGTCGACCGTACAACCTCCGATCATGTAATGTGCGCCCGGGCGAACAGGGATTGGGTCGACGGCGATATCCAATCCAAACCCCTCGCATACTTTGGCGATTCCTGGGAACCGATTTCGAACTTTGGTCGCATCCAAGTGCTTCATGGTCAGATAGACACAGGGCGCCTGAGTCTTTTCCATTTGATTGACGATCGCTTTGCTGACGACATCGCGAGGTGCCAGTTCCAGCCGTTGGTCGTATTCACCCATGAATCGGTAGCCTGATGCATCCACCAAATGTGCACCGTCACCGCGTACGGCTTCGGTAATAAGAGTTCTGGAGCTACCCGCGATGTACAGCACTGTCGGATGGAATTGCATGAATTCCATGTCTCGCATCACGGCCCCTGCCCGAAAAGCGATTGCGTGCCCATCTCCCGTCGCGACGCGTGGGTTGGTAGATTCCCGGAAGACTTGGCCGCAACCTCCGGTGCATAGAATGGTTTCTTTGGCCCAAATCAAGATAGGCTTGCCGCCACGAATGGATGCGATGGCACCTTGGCAACGATCTTCGTGAGTTAACAAATCGATCGTGAATGTTTCTTCGGAGATTTCGATGTTGGAACGTCGACGCGTGTGCGCGATCATTGCCCGCATGATTTCCTTGCCAGTCGCGTCACCTAGGGCGTGGATAATGCGTTGGTGCGAGTGCCCTCCTTCGCGCCCCAGGGCCAACTGGTCTCCGTTCTGATCGAATCGCGTTCCCCATTGAATCAGCTCGGCAACGCGTTCCGGTGCTTCGCGAACTACCATGTCGACGACCGTCGGATCGCACAGGTCGCCTCCGGCAACCAAGGTGTCTTGAACATGGTTGTCGAACCGATCTTCGGGATCCCAGACACTTGCAATTCCACCTTGAGCATAGACGCTGTTGGATTCCTCCAGCTTGTCTTTCGTCAAGATCATCGTTTGCAAGGAAGGGTCAATTTCGTGGGCAGCCCGGAGTCCCGCCAAACCACCGCCGATGATTAACACATCGGTAAAAAAATGCCCGCATCGCTTGGGCTCAATAGGAACGAGATATCTGGAAACGATTTGTGGCCAAGGCTGCGAAAGCATGGACGAGGGGAATCGATCGGGCATCAAACATACCATTCTACGAAAGCGCGGGAACGACGATCGAGCAATCTCAGATCGTCAACTCGAAAGCGTATACCATTGGCGTCGATGAAAACAACGGACTTGGCAGACACGCGACGAACATCTTCTTCTGCATTGATTACGAAACTTGTCCGACCGTGATCGGTATCGACAGTCCATTCGCAAGGCTCCTGAGTCCCCGAGACTTCGATGACCTTTTGGATGACCGGTACAAATTCGCGCATGGCGAGTTCCTCGTCCAATAATCGAATCGTTTCAGCCTCAAGCCCTTCCAGGGACTTGAAGCAGACGATCTCATCGCCGTCGCTGCTGACCAAGGAGATCCATTGTTTTGTTGCCGAGATGGGGAATAACGGAACCACTGTTACGTCGCGATACTCGCGTCCATCTTGATCGACGACCACGATATGGCTCCATACGTCGCGGCTCAAGCGATAAACATTCGGACGATCGGAGACGGGCATTTTTGTAAGGTGTAAGGTGTAAGGTGTAAGGTGTAAGGTGTAAGGTGTAAGGTGTAAGGTGTAAGGTGTAAGGTGTAAGGTGTAAGGTGTAAGGTGTAAGGGGGAGTCTGGCTTATACCTTATTGCTTAAAGCTCAATGCTTTTCCATCAGAACAGGGGGCGAATTTCTGCGGCGAGGAAGAAGGAGCCTGCAACGCAGATCAACTCTTGGTCATCCGCTGATTCTATCGCATGGCGTAATGCAACGTCGCTGGAAGGGGCCGACAATATCTCGACTTTTGGGAATTGCGATTGATGTTCGTTGGCGATGGCTTCTAGGTTTTCGAGCGGGACAACTCGGGGGTTGTTCTGGAACTGAGTCAAGATGATTCGGTCAAACGCGTGCATCAATTGCAAAATCATTTTGGTAACTTCTTTGTCTTTGGAACAAGCGAAGACAATGGTTCGTTTGGCTGGGGAGTAATGTTCATCGAGGGCGTCGATCAGAGCTTCGATCGACGCAACGTTATGAGCGGTGTCGATCACGACAGTAGGATGACTGGCAACTTGTTCGATTCGGCAACTAATTTGTGTTTCTGCCAAGGAATCAATGATCGCTTGATTGTCGATCTTCCAGCCTAATTTTTGGAGTCGTTGCCAAGCGGCGATTGCAATGGCTGCGTTTTCGCCTTGATGTTTGCCGACCATTCGCAGTGGGATTTCTGAAAAGCCCGTTTGGGAAAGTTCCCGATTGAGGGCTTGGAAGCTAAGCAGGCCGTGGATGGGTTCGGAAAGGAAGTTGTTCGGCAGAGCTTTGGTTTTGCATGTTGAATCGAAGTCTTTCCCGATCTGCCAAAGTTGGCATCCATGCTTTTGGATGGTTGCCCTGATCACTTCCGCGGCATCCGGGTGCCGAGCTCCGCTGATAACGGGAATGTTTTTCTTAATGATTCCGGCCTTTTCGCTGGCAATCAACGCGATCGTGTTTCCCAATTGTTGTTGATGATCAAAGCTGATGGAGGTGATGATCGCGAGCGAGCTTTGGCAGACGTTGGTGCTGTCCAGGCGTCCACCAAGTCCGACTTCGATCACGTTCACGTCTGTTTCGCGGGCAGCAAAAAGGGACCACGCCAAAGCGGTGGTCATTTCAAAAAACGTAGGCTGACCGTGGTTGGATTGGGTCGTTTTCCAATCTGCTTGTTGAAGGGCATCGATTTGGGCGACTAGTTCCTGGGGGCTGCAGGGAGCTCCGTCGACCACAAAACGTTCCTCTAGGTGCATTAAGTGGGGCGAGGTGTACAATCCCACTCGCATGCCCGAACGCCGCAACGCTTCCGCCAAGAGCCATGAGACGGACCCCTTCCCTTTGGTTCCCGCGATATGAATTACAGGGGCACGCAAATGAGGTGAGTCGAGTACGTCTAGAAGATATTCCATCCGGCTAAGCCGAAAGGTCTGCCGATTGTAGGGGCGGTCGGACGATTTCTCGTAGTTGATGCGGTCGTATAGGTAACGGACTGCGTCGGTATATCTGGGGTCGATCCGATCCATCGGGGCCATTCGGAATTTCTCGGGGAAGATTCGGTTGCGCGGGGACTTCACAGTTTATTTGGATTCAAGTGAGTTGTGTGAGGGGGGAAGTCGCTTGTCGTCCGAATGTTTGGGATTTATAGTGCTTGCTTAGTGATTTGTAGCCCAAGGTGATGCATAGGTACAATCGAAGGCGACCAGGATCGGTATTCCAATCCATGGCCTGCTTCCCTGTGTGTTATCGCTGAACCGGGTTGCAATTCAGCACGTAAAGGGCGGAAGTCGAAAGACAATTCCCCCCAAATAGCACTGAATCAAGAAGCGTGCTTTCCCCTGGCATTTCGGTCCGATCCTACTTTTCCCAAGCTATTTCATGTCAACATCAACGGCTACCCCTCCCGCCACTGGCACTTCGACCGACCCCACGAATGTTATTGTTGAAACACGAAACCTTGGGAAGATTTACCGAGATTTCTGGGGGCGAAAAAAAGTCCACGCATTGAAGTCGCTTGATATCGAAGTGCGGCGCGGCGAAATTTTTGGACTGCTTGGGCCGAACGGGTCGGGCAAATCGACGACGATCAAGCTGATGTTGGGGTTGCTGTTCCCGACTTCAGGCCGTGCTTTTGTCTTCGGAAAAGATGCAACCGATGTGTCGAAGAACGAACGCATTGGGTATTTGCCTGAAGAATCCTACCTGTATAAATTTTTGAACGCAGAGGAAACGCTGGACTTTTACGGTCGCCTTTTCGACATGCCAGCCGAAGTTCGGCGAGAACGCACTGAACAATTAATTCAAATGGTTGGGCTTCAACGAGCGCGTCGCCGTCAATTGAAGGAGTATTCCAAGGGGATGACTCGTCGGATTGGTTTAGCTCAGGCTTTGATCAATGAACCAGAATTCCTAGTTCTCGATGAACCAACGACGGGATTGGATCCGATCGGAACGCGAGAAATGAAGGATTTGATCCTCCGATTGCGGGAACAGGGGAAGACCATTTTGATGTGTTCGCACCAACTTGCTGACGTTCAAGATGTTTGCGATCGCGTTGCCATTTTGCATCAAGGGGATTTGAAGGAACTGGGGCGAGTCCAAGATTTGCTGAAGGTTCAAGACGTCACGGAGATCCATGCGAGAGGGCTGGATGAAAAGACTAAACAAGAGATCAAAGATTTGATTGCTCGTTCCAGTGGTGAATTGCTGCAGATGGATAATCCAACCACAACCATGGAAGAGCTCTTCTTGGATATTGTTCGCGAAAGTGAGCAAAGACCGGGTCGACGGGGTGGGGCTTCTTCATAAGCCCTGAGTTGAAAATTTACAGAACCTCGCGATCGTTGAAAGGGTAGTTGGTAACTGAGATGCGTTTAACTCCAGAACAATTTTGGACTTATTCTGAATGGCTCTTTGATAATTGGGGGCTCCTTACGGGGCTGCTCCTGGTTATTGTTTTGGCCGTGATTGGGTTTTTGGTTGGTTTCGTCGTGTCGATGATAAAGCGAGGCCCGGGTGAAGGGTTTTTGCATGTCGCGAAGATCATTCGTGAATTGTTCGCGGTCGACCTGCCCAAGACTTCGGTGCAACGGGTCTATGCAATCGCAAGCCTCGCTGTGAAGGAGGCTATCCGTAAAAAGATTTTGGTCGTCGTTGCCGTTTTCGTCATAGCAATCATGTTTGCAGGTTGGTATCTGGATCCAAAGTCTGACAACCCAGCACAGCTTTACATTTCATTCGTGATGTTTTGGACAAACATCCTGATGTTGATTCTTGGTCTGTTCGTCAGTTGTTTTAGCTTGCCGGCAGACATCAAAAGCCGAACGATTTACACTATTGTGACCAAGCCGGTTCGAGCGACGGAGTTGTTTTTTGGTAGGGTCTTTGGATTCGTGGCGGTAGGAACCGTCATCCTTTTGTTGCTAGGCTCGATGAGCTATTTGTTCGTGGTGCGAGGTCTCAATCACACGCACGAGATTGAAGAGTTGACGCCGAATGGCATTTCGGGATCGACAACGACGGAACGATTTCACCAGCACTCATTTTTGATCGAAGAGAATGGAACAGGTGCGACTAACGTAGTGAAGGGGCATCGACACGAAGTGTTGAAGCAAGGGGACAAGATTGTGCTTGGACCGCCCGTAGATGACCTGACCGCTCGTGTTCCAGTGTACGGAAGACTTCGTTTCACCGGTCGCGATGGCGAGGAGAGCGAAGGATACAACGTTGGTTACATGTCCGAGTATCAGAAGTACATCGAAGGAGATACTCTTTCGAGCGCTATCTGGAAATTCAAAGACGTTCGTCCGAGTTCTTCGGACCAAACTGCTCTGAATTATGACATCACTTTGTCTGCATTCCGTACGTACAAGGGGGATATCGTTACACCGGTTGGCGGGGTTGTCGTTTTTCGCAGCACCGATGGAACTGTCGAAAGCGAACGTTTTTCTTTTAAGGTCAAGGAATTTCAGATCGATCAGCGATCCATCCCGCTCAAGCTGAAGGGATTTAGAAACGGCGAGCCAGCCGACCTGGATTTCTTTAAAGACATTGCTCCAGACGGTACCTTTGAAATCATGGTTCGATGCTTGGACCGAAACCAGTATCTTGGAATGGCGGCCGCCGACGTTTATCTGCGTCGGGATACGAAGTCTTTTTGGCAAAACTTCGTAAAGGGTTACATCAGCATTTGGTTGCAAATGGTCATTGTGATTTGTTTTGGGGTGATGTTCTCCTGTTTCTTGTCGGGGCAAGTTGCCTTGATTGCAACGGTTTCCTTTTTGGTGCTTGGTTTCTTTGGATCGTTTGTGGACAACGTGCTGTCCAAGAAGATCGAAGGGGGCGGGCCGATAGAATCGTTGATCAAGATTCCGCTCGGAGCCAGTGCTACGATTGATCTCGACCTGGGAAGCCCCGTTTTGGAAAATGTGATTCGCAGTTCGGATCGAGGGTTGTTGACCTGCGTAAAAACACTCAAGGATGCCATTCCTAATTTCAATCAGCTGGGGACATCGGACTTTGTCGCCTATGGTGTTGATTTGTCATCCGGCCTTTTGGCCAGGCATCTCACCATCTGTTTTGGATATTTCTTAATGACCAGTTTGATCAGTTACTTCTTCCTCAAGACGCGAGAGATGGCGGCATGAACAAGAAAAGTTTGTTTCGCAAGATTGCATACATTGTCGCCATCGTCCTGCTTCTGCTGCCGCTATTTGCTTTGGGCAAACCTGGTACAGGCTTGATTGGCCAGCTGCGTACAAAGCATCGCATCGGACAGGCTAATTTAGGCAAGCTAGATCCAACCAGCGAGAGCATGCGACTGGCTACCTTGGGAATGAAAGGCGTCGCGGCAACGATCCTTTGGGGGCGAGCCGATTATTACAAAGAAGAAAAGTACTTTGACAGGTTTTCAGCAACATTGAATCAAATCAGTTTGTTGCAGCCGCATTTCGTCAGCGTTTGGCAATTCCAAGCACACAATCTGGGATACAACGTTTCGCCTGAGTTCGAGGATTATCGTCAACGGTACGAGTGGGTCAAAAAGGGAATTGACTATATGGTGCGAGGCACCAAGTTCAATGATCGAAAACCTATTCTGCAATACGATTTGGGACAGCAGTATTTCGGTCACAAGATGGGTAAGGCTGACGAAAAAGTTCAGTACCGAAACCTATATCGAAACGATGATGAATTTCATAGCTATTTGAAAGACCAAGGTTTGGTTGGGATCGATACTACGGCGCGTGGTTTCGATCAAAAGCCAGATAACTGGTTGACCGGAAAGTTATGGCTGAACCAGGCCACAGACTTGTATCAATCTGGGGCTCTTATCAAGAAAGTACCTCATTTGTTGTACTCGTATTCACCCGCATGGCGCATGTACTATGCAGAGGCGATTGAGTCGGAGGGGGTATTGGATGCCAGTGCGAGTTTGGCTTGGAAATTGGGTGGCGAAGAATGGGCTCAGTTCGGGTCAAGATCCCTGTATCAGTTCGGACAAGGTCGTGATGTAACGCTTTTGGGTATCAAGGAAATTAACAGTGAACTGGCTGAGAAGAAGGCTCAGTTTGATGAAATTTCTAAAGAGGCTCGCCCGGCTGCTATTGCAGACCTTCGAAAGGAGATCGACGTAGAAGACTTGAAGGTCTATGACTTGCCGGAATCAGAACGAACTCAAGAAAACTATGCTTTGTATACTTCGGTCATGAATCGATTGACTCCCACGTTCCAACAGATCGCTGCGAAGCTTCCGCCAGAGCAACAAGCAAAATTGGTGAAGATTGCGACCGAGATGTCGACATCGGAAGAATTCTTGAAACAGGTTAAGTCATACAGAAGTCAAGTTAATTACGACTATTGGGAGCTTCGAGCCAAATTGGAACAGAAGGATGAAGCAATCAAAGCTAGGCGACTGGTTTACGATGCTGACAAGCTTATTGACGAGGCGGATGTGAAGGGTGCTGTGGATCTTTATGACGAAGCTTGGGTCTACTGGGATTGGATTTTCAATCGTTACCCCAGCATGATGGTCGAAGAAATGGGAGATGACGTTCAGAGGGCTTTGGCTCGATATGGGAAATTGGTCGATGAAGAGGTGTCCGAAAGCTTCCCGCTGAACCGATTCTTAGAGATTCGTCGGTTTCATAACAGCGATGCTTTTAGTGCGGAAGCGACCAGGTTGATCGAGGAGATTCAGAGGAAGGTTGGCGAGTTGCCGGACACTCCACCTGTTTATGTTCCCTCGCAAGGCAAAGAACAGCCAACCTCCGGTGCAACCGAAGCTCCGGTAACCGTCGCTCCGACGACTGAGCCGGTTGCTGAGGCTCCGGCAGCAGCTGGGGAGCCAGCCGCTGCGGCTGCTGTTCCCGTGGAAGGTGAAATGGAGAAACCCAAGGATTCTCCAGATGCTTCGCCATCTCAGTCTTCCGCGTCGGAAGAAAAGGTGCAGGAGGCGTCGGCTCGTCCTCCCACTTTGGAAAATCCAGATTCTCAAAACTAGGAATTTCGTATACGTTGCTGTAGATGGGAATCTACGATCGAAATTATTACCGGGAAGAATCCGACCTGAATCTCGCGCCTAGCTGGAATCAGCGATCAGCTGTGAGCACGTTGATTATTGTCAATGTGGTCGTTTGGGTTGCCAATATTGTTCTTAGCCAGGCACAGCGATTTACCCCCGGGTTTCAAGGGGTAGTCAACGAGTTCTTGCTTCTGTCGTCTGAAGATCGGTTATCGCCCCTTTATTGGTGGCGAACCATCACCTATGGGTTTGCACATGACGCCGTTTCTCCGTTCCATCTGCTTTTTAACATGCTCGGGCTTTATTTTCTTGGCCGGGCAGTAGAAGAGAGATACGGCCGCAACGAATTTTTGCGAATTTACTTTTTCGCGTTGTTTGTCTGCGGAGCATCTTGGCTGCTCAAACAATACGCTTTGGGCGCGGACAACAATCGGATGCTGGGTGCTTCTGGAGCCGTCTTGTGCATCGAGATGCTATTCGTTTTCAACTTTCCAACGCAGCGAATATTTCTGTTTGTCTTTCCAGTACCCGCTTGGGTTCTCGGGATCATTTTGGTGCTGACCAACTTTGTTTCCACTCCATCCACCGGGATTGCATACGACGTTCACATGGTCGGAATCCTGGTGGCAGCGGCTTACTTTTTCTTGGGTTTGAGCTTTCGTTCTTTGGGCGATTTGCGCAGTGCATGGCGACGGTCATGGCGTCGCTTGACCGGTCCGAAGCTAAAGGTGCATTCCGATTTTCAAGAGAGCAAGCAAAGCGATTCGGAGGAAGCAGATCGCATCTTGGCCAAGATTCACGAGAAAGGCCAAGATTCCTTGACCTCCCGTGAACGTAAATTCCTTGAACGTTACTCGCGCGAAGTGCGCGCGAAACAAAAGCTTGATTAAACACTTTTTGAATGAGCCCTTACTGAATATGCCGATAGCAGCACAGACATTTGAAACCCAGAGGTCCGAAATAGCGGGCTTCAAAATCGCAGACATTGTCAAGAATTATGGGACGCCAGCTTATGTTTACGACATGGCAAAGATTGAAGAACGCGTTCGTGATTTATCCGCGTTCGATGTCGTAAGGTATGCTCAAAAAGCATGTTCCAATATTGCAATCCTGGATCGCCTGCGAAGGCTTGGGGTGGTTGTGGATGCAGTCAGCGCAGGTGAAGTCAAGCGAGCGATCGCAGCGGGCTTCAACCCGAAAGCCGATCCACATTGCATTGTGTTTACCGCGGATGTTTTTGATCATGAAGCCTTGTCGGTGGTTAAGGAATACGGATTGCATGTGAACTGCGGTTCGCCCGACATGATCCAACAACTTGGAAAGGCGATTCCAGGTTCCAGCGTAACGCTCCGTATTAATCCAGGGTTTGGGCACGGCCACAGCCAAAAGACGAACACCGGTGGCCCCCAATCCAAGCATGGGATTTGGCACGAAGACGTGGTAGAGTGTTTGCGAATGGCGGACCTGCACAATGTTCTGGTGACGGGACTGCACATGCATATCGGATCGGGGACCGATTTGGAGCATTTGTCGCAAGTCTGCGAATCGCTAGAGAAAATTGCTCTGCTGGTCGGAAGAACTCTAACCACCATCAGTGCCGGCGGAGGGCTACCCGTCCCTTACCGACAAGGTCAAACCTACGTTGATCTGGACCAGTATTATTCCCTGTGGGACGCTACTCGCAAACGATTGGAAGCTAGCTTTGGGCATCCCTTGAGTTTGGAGATCGAGCCTGGACGTTACTTGGTCGCGGAAAGCGGATTCTTGATCGCAGAAATTCGCGCCATTAAAAAGATGGGCGAAAACATGTTCTATCTGTTAGATGCCGGCTTCAATGATTTGGCTCGTCCGATTCTTTATGGTGCGTACCATCCCATTTCAATCGCCCATCGCGATGGACGCACTTCCAAACAAACGGCAGAGGTCGTTGTGGGTGGTCCTTTATGCGAGTCGGGGGACATTTTTACTCAGGAGGAAGGTGGCTTTGTGGCGAAGCGGGAGCTGCCCGTTGCCTCCGTCGGCGACTATTTGATTCTCGAAGTGGCAGGTGCCTATGGGTTCGTTATGGCCAGCAATTACAACGGTCGTTATCGCATTCCGGAGGTCCTTCTTGAGAACGGAAACATGCACTGCATCCGTGCCCGCGAAACATTTGAAGACCTGATTCGGGGCGAGGTAATTCCACCGGTTCACTGAGTCGTCGTTTGCATTTACCCATCATCGTTTTGTCGTTTAGGAAAGCTCCTGTCTATGGCGTCCGGTTTGCTGTTATTGTTGGACGACATCGCATCGATCATGGACGATGTCGCAGTCTTAACCAAGACAACCGTATCCAAGACAGCAGGTGTGCTTGGCGATGATCTCGCTTTAAACGCACAGCAAGTTTCTGGCGTTACTGCAAGTCGTGAACTACCGATCGTGTGGGCTGTCGCGAAGGGTTCTGCTTTCAACAAAGCCCTATTGATCCCCGGAGCGTTGCTGCTGAGTTGGGCGACTCCTTGGGCAATTGGGCCGTTGATGGTGGCGGGCGGGTCTTTTTTGTGTTTTGAAGGTTGCGAAAAGATCGCACACAAGTTGTTCCATTCCAAGCATGACGACGAGGCTCATCATGCACAGCATTTGGAAGTGTTAACCACCACCGAAGTGGATGTGGCGCAAGCCGAAAGAACGAAAATCGCTGGCGCAATTAGAACCGACTTTATTCTGTCGGCAGAAATTGTTGTTATCGCATTGGATATCGTCGAAAAGGAACCTTTGGTAACTCGTTTTATGGTGTTGACTGGGGTTGGGGTTCTCATGACGGTCGGCGTTTACGGTTTGGTAGCGGCGATTGTCAAGATTGATGACCTGGGGGAGCACCTTGTGAAGAAATCGGGAGCTGCCAAGCAAATTGGACGGTTCCTGTTGGGGGCAGCTCCTTACCTGATGAAATTCTTATCGATCGCGGGAACGGCAGCCATGTTCTTCGTCGGCGGCGGAATTCTTGTTCACAAGTTCGAAACGTTGCATCACTGGATCGAGCATGCGCAGCACGTGGCGGCCGAAGTTCCGGTCATTGGCGGGGTTCTAGAAACAGTCACCAAGATGGCGTTGGATGGGGCCGTTGGGATTGCTGCCGGGTCGGTTGTCTTGGCCGTAGTGATGATGATCAAGAAGCTTTGGTTCTCCAAACGCAATTGATCGTGAAGCTGTTCTATGAGGCCCGCTCTCGGACGGGCCCGTAGTCATGTTGGGCCCGTGTGATTTCGAAGTGATTCGAATCCTCACTTGGGTGGATTTTTCTTCGACCCTGATTTAGTTTTTTTGTTTTCCTCATCACCCATACCGACCTTGGCCATGGTAAGCACTTGTTGGTTCGAGTCGACTTTGAATTGAAAATTCTTCAGGAAGCTCATCCCCAGCAGTGGTTCCGCCTGAGTCAATTCGGGAGGGAGGACTGCTGCTTCGACTTGGCTGGCTTCGAACTTACCAACTCGAACCGTTGGGATGATAATGCGTTTGGCAGTCACCTGCCTACCGTCTGCCAGCACGAGAGTCACATCGGGATCATAGGCTGTAGGAGTCAGCCCGAGTGTCGCTGCGGTTTTGAAAGGAAGCGAGATCACACCGGCTCCACTATCTAGCACCATATCGACGGGTGGTTGTCCTTGAACCACGACCGAGATCATGAAGGTGTTACCGCCATCGCTGTGAAGAGGGATTTGTTCGCTTAGAACCTGGCCCTCCAGTTTCTTGAGCTCATTGATGGTGCTGCGAAAGCCTTTTGATGGGGCCAAGGGAATTGTTTGCTTGGTCTCCTTCGCAATTTCCTCGACGAGCTTCTTGAGGATTTCGTTCGCTTTTAATTCTTCCCAGGCAGTTTCAGCTTCGTCGGCGGCTTTCCGAGCATTCAGCAAGTTCGAAACGTAGCGTTCCCGGATTTCGTTGAATTCACTGCGAGCAGCCTTCACCCTTGCAGGCCATGCTTTATCGACATCGGCTTCGTTCAGCGAAGCGACGATGGCATTGTTTTCCTTCACCAACTGATTGTGCTGTAAAACGTTTAGATTCTGCTGAGCCAAGGTTCTTTGGATTTCGGCATATCGACGCACAGCAGCTTGAATGTTCGCGGACCGCTTGTTGTCCTCATCTTCGATCAGTTTGAACGTTGTCCGCTTGTTCAACAGAAAGTTGGCGTTGATTTTATCAAACTGTCTAGCGGTCCATCCACGAAAACGGCCTTTTTGTCGTCGATCCAATCGCTTTTTCGAAAGAATTTGTTTCCCCACGTTTACTTGGGCTGTCTTGGACTGGCTTAGCATGGGGCAAGAAACTCTAAAAATGAGCGTTAGCTGCTTCAAGAAAGATTCCGTTTTAAGTAGCTAACGCACCAGAAAAACAACACTATACTGGTCGACTTGACCTGGGAGATTAATGCAATCGCTGGGCAGCAATGCCGAGAGGAAAGTCCGGGCTCCATAGAGCAAGGTGGTCGATAACGTCGACCGGTCGTAAGGCTAGGGAAAGTGCAACAGAAAGCAAACCGCTAAGCACCAGCTTAGTAAGGGTGAAACGGTGGGGTAAGAGCCCACCAGGACGCAGGGTGACTTGCGTTGCTAGGTAAACCCCACCTGGAGCAAGAACAAACAGAACGCCATCTTGATGAGTAGCCTAGCTGCCCATCAAGTGGGAAGCGGCTCGCGGCCTCGTGCGTTCGGGTTGTTCGCTTGACGCCGCGGGCAACTGCGGTGCTAGATAAATGATTGCAGCGCTTCGGCGAACAGAACCCGGCTTATCAATCTCCCAGGTCATTTTCATGAGGCGGACTTGAACGGGGCCTTGGTTGGCACCACGGATCATGAACATCGAATACGGCGGCTAGCGCCTGCGGCTGAATTCATCCTCGGGCGGATTCAAACAAAGCCTTAACATCCAACGCAATACCGCTTAAAACCTTGGATGTCGCGATGTCGCCTACTGCAAACGATTGGGCAGCATATTTGGAATCGACAAGGGACAAGATCATTACGGTAGACATAGACGGATCGACGATCCAGTATTCTTGGATTCCGGCCTGTGCGTATTCGTCGACTTTTGTTTCCAAATCCCGTTTCCGATCGCTAGGGGATTCGCTTAGTACTTCGACGACAAGATCAGCTCCGTCGGGATACCGTCCAATGTTTTCACGACCTTGCCGGATGAAAACAAGATCAGGCTCGCGGTACTTTTGGTCCCATAAGCGAATTGGGATCGGTGCGAAAAACACTTCACCAAGGGCACGGGTAGAGACAAAGGACTCGATCAACAAGAACAGGAATCGAACGAGGCGTTGATGTTCCTTGGTTGGTAAATCTAATACCTCAACACAACCGCGATCGAATTCAATTTGGCGTCCCGCATCGATCGCTAGATATTCCTGTTCCGTCCAACTGCCTTGGGGGGGAAAGAGCAATGCCATTCGCCAAGCTGGCTGGCCAATTTGCATTTCGTTGATAAGGGTTGGGTCCGACAAACTCATGGCATCAGTATAAACAATGAAAGCGAGCCTGATCAACTGCGGCTTTGTATTTCAAATGGTTGGCGGACAAAACCAGCCATTGCGTGTTCGGGGTGGGCCGGTTTTTTTGGGAAAAACAGTGGGAAGCAACTATCTGCAAGGGGGGATTCCCGTCGCAAAGGGCTTGAAACGTTGACATGGCGGGGCGAAAACAAGTACAATCTTAGGTTTCCCCAAGACGGTTTCAGTCCTATTTTCGGGTGCATTGCACTCATTTATCACATTCACCAGACCGCCGGCACGAGTTAAATCGCGTCGGCGTTCTTGATTTAGTGGCCTTTGAAAACACACTCGCCCAGGAACTTTAGACCAGTGAACGTGCAAGAACAAAAGGAAGCCATTGCCAAAGCGGATACGCTCATTGAAGCGATGGGATGGATACGGCGATTCCGCGGTAAAACGACGGTCATCAAGCTGGGCGGATCGCTGATGGGAAACCCGGATGCAATGCGGCATACGCTTCTGGACATCATTTTTATGGAGTCGGTTGGAATGCGTCCGGTGGTTGTTCACGGTGGTGGACCTTCCATCAACAAGGCCATGGAAGCTGCGGCCATCGAACCGGTATGGGTGAAGGGGCGTCGATGGACAGATGCGCGAACGCTTGAGATTGTCGAGAATGTTCTAGGATATGAACTCAATGAGCATTTGACGAACGAAGTCGAACGATTGGGTGGACGAGCCATGAATTTGAATTTCCGAACGACCAACGTTTTGTTCGGTGAGAAGCTGTTGCTGGATGAGCCTGGGTCGGAACCGTTGGACCTTGGGTTTGTAGGGCAAGTAACTCGGGTTGATCGTCGGTCGATCGAAAGCCTGACGTACACCGAACAGATTCCGATCATTCCATCGATGTGCATCGATGAATCGGGGCAAAAGTACAACGTCAATGCAGACACGGCTGCGATGGCAGTGGCGGAAGCTTTGGGTGCGGAAAAGCTGATCTTTATCAGCGACGTCAATGGTGTTCGCCGCGATAAAAATGACCCAGCCAGCGTGATTCATTCGCTGACAGCCAACGAAGCTCGTCAGCTGATTCAAGATGGCGTGATTGCTGGCGGCATGATCCCCAAGGTCGAAGCGTGTCTATCCACTCTGGATCGAGGGGTTGGCAAAGTGCACATCATTGACGGCCAGTTAAGGCACTCCCTATTACTAGAAATTTACACCACCGCCGGGGTAGGAACAGAGATCGTTCAAAGTCGAGAATCGGCAGCCCTTCGGATAAGTCCAACATAACATGAAGCATTTGCGTTCCCTGTTCGATCTTCGTATCGACGAATTTCACAGCATTATTCATATCGCCGATTCGCTCAAGAAGAATCTTGGGAACAACGAGCGTCCAGACTTGTTAAAGAATCGAACTCTGGCGCTTCTCTTTGAAAAGGCAAGCTTGCGGACTCGGGTCAGCTTTGAGGCGGGGATGATCCAAATGGGTGGAGCCGCCATTTATCTGACCAATGACGTCGGTTGGCGGGAACGCGAGACCATCTCCGACTTTGTTCATGTTTTGGCGGAGTATTGCGATTTTGTTGTTTGCCGAGCCATATCCCAATCCACGGTGGATGAGCTTGCGGCTCACAATGCGCTCCCGGTGATCAATGGACTGACCGACCAATCCCATCCGTGCCAAGCCATGGCGGACATCATGACCATGCGCGAACAGGCGGGAGACTTGAAGGGTAAGCAACTCACCTTCGTGGGAGATGGTAATAACGTCGCTAGGTCGCTTCTGAAAGCGGCCGCCATTTGCGGAATGAAGTTTCGGTTAGCCGGACCGTCCAAGTTTCATTTGAGCGGCGAGTTGGCGGACCGAGTGAAGAATCATTTCGGAAGTCTAGACTTCCAGCAGAGCGAAGATATCGCATCGATGGTTCGCGAATCGGACTTTGTTTATACCGATGTGTGGACAAGTATGGGGCAAGAAGCGGAGGCCAAAGAACGTTCCGTTCTGTTCGCTCCTTACCAAATCAATGCGTCCCTGATGAAGCTCGCGCCTTCTCATTGTCAGGTTTTGCATTGTCTTCCCGCTCGACGCGGGCTAGAGATCACCGACGAGGTCATCGACTCGGAAAGCAGTATTGTTTTTCAGCAAGCCGGTAATCGAATGCATCTTCAAAAAGGCCTGCTGATTTGGCTGGCAGAACAAAATGGAATGATTGCAGGGCATTCTTGAGCGAATGAATACTCCATTTGTCATCCAGGCTGCGGATCGTACCGCCAGCTCGATTTTGCTTGAAATAGACGAACTTCGTGGCTCGCTCGCTAACGAATCGCCTGATCTTGCGATTCGAATTGAAGGGGTCGCAAAGTTGGATGCATTGGGGGCTGGGTTTCATGGTATCGCTTCGCTAGACATTCAAGGGGAGCTCGGCGATTTCGGGCTATGTTCACTGCATGACTGCGAATGTCGAGTCGATGGAAACGCGGGTGATTTCTTTTGTCACTCGTTAAAGTCTGGGCTCGTGATCCTAAAAGGGCACGCCAAGAATTCGTTGTGCGCTTTGGGATCGGGTGGGTTCTTGGCAATTTACGGTAACGCTGGCGATCGATTGGCGGTTGGCTTGCAAGGGACTGAGATGGTTGTGCGAGGCTCCGCGGGTGACCTGGCTTGCATCGGGATGCAGGACGGCTGCGTCGTGATTGGCGGTACCGCTGGCCGTGAGCTGGGCAAAGGGATGCGAGGGGGGACCATTTACCTTCGTGGCGACGCCCAGTCGGTGAGTCCGGATATCGAGGAGATCCGCGTCCGAGAGCCAGACCGATTGAAAATTGGATTGCTGATGATCAAGGCCGGTATCAAATCCGCCGGTAAAGAGTTTCGGATGTATCGATCGGTCCACGGCGAATCCAATTAGAGCCCAGCACTGCACTCCTCCCTCTACGAAACCTATGACGATGCCATCATGAATTTGAAGTCGACTCTTCCAAGCACTCAGAAAAAGCCAATTCAATCCGAGACGCTCCTGTCGCGGGTTGGCCTTTGGACTGAACCTGTCTCGCCGGATGCAACTAGCGTCCCCAAGGATAAGAACTGGAGCGATCGCTTATTCACCCGTTGCCTATGCGACATCAATCTCAGTGTTCAGCAAAAGAATGCGATACGGATGGAGCTCGATAAGTTGGGGCTTGGGGTTTTAGAACGGCAAAAACCGATGCTCGCAAATTCCACTGGATCAGCCCCGGGCCAAGGGCAAGTCCTTGCCCCGTATTCGAAGAATTGCATCCTTGCTGTCCATCCGGATGAGCCGATCGATGCCGAGTCCCTTGCGGCGGCTACCTCCATCGAGTTTCAAATGTTCGGAATTCCATTTCAGGCGTTGCCATCGAGTCGCATTGCAAGATGGACACCTTGTATGCCGATTGAAATAGCGAACGTCGATCAAATGGTCAAAAAGATCAACACGGTCAGGACGATGGTGAGCGGCCGTTGTCGAATTGGGGCTGCCATCAGCCCCGCCTCGGTCTATGAAGACGTTCGGTCCATGGCCGATTGTGGTGTGGATTATGTTTGTTTGCTGATCGACGTTTTAGCGGAATGGTCTAATGGGGTGGGCATAGAACTGGGGGCGATGGATGTCCATCTCGAACAGGCCCTGAAAGGCCTTCGCGATTCAGGGACCAATGTCAGACTTTCCGTTTCGGTGAATACCACTTCGGCTCAGCAAATGGTGGGGCTATTTCAGGCAGGAATAGACACTCTGTCTGTGGATTCGTTTCTGGCACAACATCGGCCAGCCGATCCGATTGAAACCAAGGATCGCTATGGTTCGGTGCTCAGTTACGGAGCAGCCCAAGTCTCGCCGTTTGCCTGGATGCCGTCGGCCTTGCAGGAACTGGAGCAAGACTTGGCCGATTGGCAACTATTTTCGGGTTCAAAACCGTCTCTTGGCAATTCTCCTCGCTAGTCTGCGAAGAACAAACCGAATTGCTAATGTACCTAATTCAGGTATCCTCTAAGGGATGAACATTCAACATTCGGTCACGATTCCGGAACAACCGCGATTTCCAACGGCAGGAAACTCCCAACCTGCGATTTCCCGTTCGCAGCGCTCTTGGGTTTCATCCTCTCAGGTCGTTTTCATGCTCGCTTGGCGCGAGTGGATTCGCTTCTTTCGCCAACCGTTTCGCGTGGTTGCCGCACTGCTTCAACCGATTCTTTTTTGGGTGTTGTTTGGAACCGGGATGCACAGTTCCTTTCGTGGTGATAGCCAATCGGCTGACTTCATGACCTACTTTATGCCCGGAACGGTGGCGATGATTCTGCTTTTTACCTCCATCTTTTCCACGATCACGATCATTGAAGATAGGCGGGAAGGCTTTCTCCAAAGCGTTCTCGTAGCCGCAACACCTCGTTGGGCCATCGCCGTAGGCAAAGCACTTGGTAGCGCTGCGATTGCTTGGGTGCAGGCACTTGTTTTTGTTCTGATGGCGATCGGCTTGGGATACTTGGAGTTTGGCAATGGGACGATTTTGCTAGCGTGCTTTATGGTGTTGGTAGCAGTGGCCGTTTCCAGCCTAGGGGTCTGCTGTGCATGGCCCATGAATAGCACTCAGGAGTTTCATTCCGTCATGAACTTGGTGTTAATGCCGATGTGGTTGCTGAGCGGGGCTTTCTTTCCTATTCCCGCCGTTGGAAGTGAAGATGCTTGGGGCCAAGTTGCATTGCATTGGGTCATGCGTTGCAATCCCATGACCTATGCGGTTTCAGGGTTTCGGCATTGGATGTTTCACTTAGAAGCCCAGGACCGCTACTGGGTTCCGTCGTTGTGGACGAGTGTCTGGGTTACAATTGCGTTTGCGGCCATCGTCACCATGGCTGCCGTATGGTTAGTTCATCGTAAGCAGAGAGGGGAACTTTCATGAGATCGATGCCGCGAATTTTGGGAATCGCAGCTGGAATCCTAGCCGGGACAATCTTCGCGATTTTGATACGAGGTCCCATCCGAGGAAAGCCTATTTCCGTCGATGCGAACCACGGTGCGAACGTCGCGAGGATTGACGTCGATGTGGATTCAGAATCCGAACGCGTGCAGGCACCGGATCCAGGACGTCGAAGCACCATTTTGGAGCTTGTTGCAGCCGCAAAAAAACAACCCGAATGGCTGACCGAATTTGAAATGACCGAGCGAAGTGGGCAATCGGTTGGCTCCAAGGAACTGCGGGGCGAACCGTACATTGCCTGTTTCTTTTTCTCGACCTGCCCCGGAACTTGCACTAGGCAAAGCAATAAAATGCAGCTGCTGCAAAACAAGTTCAAGGGAAAGCCTATTAAGTTTGTGAGTATTTCGGTTGATCCGGAAAGCGATACGCCCGCAGTATTGCAAGAATATGCTGAGAAGTTTCAAGCCGACCCCAATCGTTGGCTGTTCTTGACCAGTCCGATCGAATACGTTGTTCGGGTTGGCACAGAAAAATTTTTCCTGGCCGGAGTAGAAAAACGTGGGCACCCCGACCGCTTTTGCTTAGTCAATGCAGAAGGGGACTTAGTGGGATCTTATGTATGGCTGGATCAGGAAGAATTCGATCAATTGATTGTGCACGCGAACGAGTTGTTAGAAAAGTCACCAAGTTAGACAGAGTAAGTTAAGTACTAATACAGGAGCTGGATGGCATGGCGGTTTATCAACGAACGAAAATGGTTTGGTTTGGTTTTGTGATGCTGCTTGCGGCTGCTGGCAGCGACTTGCGAGGGGAACAGCCAGAATTAGCGAGCGCTGCATTGAAGGATTACGTTGCCATTCCGGATGACGCATTTCGCTTCGAGGTCATGGAACGTGGGTCTATCGGTAAATGCAAATGGCTACGCGTGCATTTGGTCTCTCAAAAATGGCATGATGTTCACTGGAAACACACCATTTGGATTTTGGCCCCGGATTCTTGGATCCAGGGGGCTGTTCACGAATCGATCAAGGAGAATGCTTCCAGCAAAACTGCTCTTTCGGACTCGGCGTTGATGTTGATCTCCGGCGGGTCGTGGCCTGCGGCATGGGGAGAAGCACCTCCCGAAAAGATGGAAGTGAAAGGCGAATTACGTATCATGGCGGCCGCTGCGGAATCGTCGAACAGTCCCGCACTGGTTGTTTCGCAAATCCCATTTCAACCGATGATGGGTGACAAGTTTGAGGATGCATTGATCGCGGAAACGTTCAAGAGATATCTTTCGGGTGAAGGGACGGATTGGCCGTTACTGATGCCAATGGTGAAAGCCGCCTCGCGAGCCATGGACGCTGCTCAGTCGGTGATCGAATCGGAATGGAAGCATCCGGTTCGTCGATTCACCGTCACCGGCGCAAGCAAACGTGGATGGACAACGTGGCTGACCTCCGCTGTCGATAAACGCGTCGATGCGTTGGCACCTATGGTGATCGACATGCTGAACATGCCTGTTCAAATGAAGCACCAATTAGCCACTTGGGGCAAGTACTCGGAAGAGATCGGCGACTACACCGAACTTGATTTACCTAAGTACTTAGCAACTCCTCCTGGGCAGGCTTTGCAGTGCATTGTGGATCCCTACCGTTATCGCAAGGCAGTCACGCAACCTAAGCTTTTGATTTTCGGGACCAACGATCGCTATTGGCCTTTGGATGCATGCAATTTGTACTGGAACGAACTGGAATCCTCAAAGTACCTGCTCTACTGCCCTAACCAATCCCATGGAATCACGGATTACCCAAGGCTTCTCGGTGGTTTGGTTGCTCTGCACCGGAGCCGAACAGGTCAGGGGCAACTTCCGAAGCTAGACTGGAAATTTGAAGCGACCGAGGGAAAGCTAAAGCTAGATATGAGCAGCGATGTCGAATTCTCCACGTCCGAACTTTGGGTTGCCAAGTCAGCGACTCGCGATTTTCGAGATAGCGAATGGATCCCTGTCGATATGGAGCGAACCAACAAGCTGGAGTGTACTTATTCGATCGAGACGGGGGATGGATTCGTTGCCGCTTTCGGCGACTGGACCTTTGATTTTGTTCCAGCCATTCCAACTCACTTAACGACCAATATTCAAATTGTTGCGCCGAAACCAAAATAGTATTTCATTCGATATCGCGTTCGCACTATGACGAGATCTACTAGGATTTGCTGGATGATGTTTCTTTCCTGTTGGTTTGGACAGGGATGCAATCGTTCGGAAAACCAGAATCCATCTACGATCTCGTCCGTCGCCCCGACGGATGCACCACCCAATCCCCCTGTGGATGAGGTTGTTAAATCCTCCAAGGCATCGCAGCCATCGACGTTTTTTGAAAATGTCAGCCAGCAAGCTGGTATCCACTTTCAATATCATGCAGGGCGCGAAGCGGGCGAGTACGCGATTTTGGAATCGCTTGGGGGAGGCGTTGGCGTTTTCGATTTTGACAACGATGGTTGGATCGATGTGATGTTGGCTGGTGGTGGAAAGCTGGACAACAAGACGGTATCCCCGTTGCCATGCAAAGTCTTTCGAAACCAGGGAGACTTTCAGTTTGTCGAGGTGACAACGCAAACTAACCTTGCTTCGGATCGTTTTTATAACCACGGCATCTTTCCGGGCGATTTTGATAGGGATGGCTTCGTCGATATGGCCATCAGTGGCTATGGCGGCATCCAGCTGTTTCACAACCAAGGGGATGGAACCTTTGTCTTCCAAGAAGTGCTGCGAAGCCATCCGGATGTTCCTTGGAGCTCCAGTCTTGCGTGGGCCGACTTCAATCGCGATGGCGTGCTGGACTTGTATGTGACACATTATGTTGACTGGAGCTTTTCCAAACACCCAGTTTGTATTGTGAACAGCGATTCGCGTGAGGTCTGCGCGCCCAAAGATTTTGAAGGTCTTGACGACGTGCTTTTGTTTGGCGATGCCCAAGGAGGATTCCACCCCAAGTCGACGGAAATTGGGTTGATGGCCAACGGAAAAGGTCTGGGGGTTGTTGCGAGCGACTTCGATCTCGATGGCGATGTGGATATCTATGTTGCCAATGATACCGTCGATAACTTTTTCTATCTCAACGATGGCACGGGAATGTTTGTCGACAATGCGGTGATCGCGGGCGTGGCGGGGGACGAGTTCGGGGTCAGCACTGGCAGCATGGGCATTGCAGTTGGCGAGTTTACTGGGGACACGCTTCCTGACATTTGGGTCACCAATTTTGAACGCGAGCTGTTCGCTCTCTACCGGAATGAAGGCAATGGGTTATACACCCATGTTAGTCGCAATGCGGGATTGGCAGCCTTGGGGGGCTTGTACGTGGGGTTTGGAACGGTCAGCGTCGATATGGATCAAGACGGAGACAACGATCTTGTGGTGGCCAATGGACATGTGTCCTACAATTCCAAAAATTCCACTTTCAAACAAGTGCCGTTGCTTCTTCAAAACGACGGGAAGGGTCGGTTTACCCGTCAAAAAGACGATGCATACTTTGCAGAATTGCATTCGGGTCGAGGTGTTGCAACTGCAGATTTTAATAATGACGGTTGCTGCGATCTGGTTTTTTCGCATTTGGAGGAATCCGTTACCATTCTTCGGGGAACCAACAAAAACAAGCAACCACGTTGTTCGATTCGATTGATAGGCACGCATTCGAATCGAGATGCGATTGGTGCGACCGTGGAATTGCCGACACGACATGGGGTTCGGTCGATCGGAGTGAATGGTGGTGGTAGTTACCTTTCGACCAGCGACAATCGCATCGTATTCTCACTTGCAGACGGCAAAGCAAAGGCAACAGTAAAGTGGCCAAGTGGCTCTATCGAAGACTTTTGGTTGGATCCTGCCAGCAACCAATCCGATACGACAAATTTGGTTTGGATCGAAGGACAGTCTCATGCAGATCGTTAAACATGATGTCTTAGGCGTTCTATCGCCTAGACATTTGTTCGCACTTGGGCTTTGCTGGATGTTGGTGCTGGGGTGCGAGCCAGCCTCTTCGCCCCCGCCTGTTGTCACAGAGCCAGTTCAAGCCCATGAATCCAAAGAACCATCCACTCCTGTCGTCGATTCGAAGGAGCCACAGACCGTTGCACAACATCCGCTCGATGAGTTGTCAGAAGGGAAACGCTATCGAGCAGGCACCAAAGCTCTCGATGCCAACGATCTTGCCAAAGTGCGTGCGATCGCTGATGAACTGCTGCAATCGAAAGACTATGCTCCTTTAGGCCAAGTGCTGGAAGGCTTTCTTCTGGTCCGGAGTGGCAAACTGGATGACGCGATGGCTTTGGCGGAAAGGCTTTCTGAAATTCCCGTGTTGCAATCCGAGTGTTATTTGATTGCAGGTGAGGTTTTTACGAAGCGACTGCAGTATTTGGCTGCTTTGGATGCGTTTACGAATGCTGCGAAAAAGGATCCATCGAATGTCCGAGCGCATCGATGGCTAGCGGTTGTCTATCATGACACAGGGGCCATGAATAAGGCGACGGAACATCTTCGAATCGTTGCAAGCCTTGACCCTACCGATTTGCGTTCGTTGCGGTTTGCGGGCATGATTCATCGCGAATATGAAAAGTTCGAGGACTCGGTGACGGATTACCAGAATGCATTGAAAAGAAATCCACCAGCAAAAGTAGCCGACGAAATTCGGCTGGAATTGGCAGAGTCGTTGCTCAAACTGCGCAAGTTGGAAGAAGTGCAAGAAACGTTGGCGGGCGTTGCTTCAAAATCAGCATTGCGTTCTGCCTTGCTTGCTGAATCTTTGGAAACCGCGGGCAAAGTCGACGAGGCGATGGCCGCTGCGAAAGAAGCTCTTGAAATGGATACGAATCACTTGCGAGGTCGTTTGGTATTAGGCAGGCTCTACAATGGTAACCGACAATGGGATCAGAGCATTGAATGCCTTCAACCCGTGGTCGCAAAGTATCCCGCGGAACACGAGCCGATGTTTCTTCTTGGGCGAGCATTGATCAGCTCGGGCAAAGAGAAGGAAGGAAAGAAATGGCTGACCGAGTCCAAGAAATTCAAAGACATGTTTTTGAAGTTTTCGGAGCTCAACGCCTCTGCCGTCAATCGACCTGAGGATGCCGCCTTGAGGATCGAGATTGGCAAACTTGCTGAAGAACTTCAAAAGATCGGAATTGCAAGAACTTGGTACTTAGCTGCTTTAGGACTAGACCCTTCCAATGCGGCAGCCAAGGAAGCGTTAACTCGTTTGAGCAAACAATCTAAAGTCAATAAGTAAAGTCGTTGGGTTCGATCTCGGGCGCAACGACATGTTCCGAATTGCGGCTGGGGTGCCTTTAGTCGAATGCACTTTCTTGGGCGGATTCTTCGTCCACTTCTTGGATCGGCTCGTTGAACAGATAACGTACAACCATGGTGGCGTAGGCGCCTCGTGGCAAAACAAAAGTAAGCCTCAGACACTGAAAGCCTGGGTTGTAAGAATCGTCGCCCCAGCCAAAATCCATTTCCTGTGGCATCAACCAAGCAGCCCGATCACCTCGGGAAAAGAAGGTGTCCCGGGGATACTTCAGGCGCATCTGCCGAACGTCCATCTGCAGAGGTGCCAGGACTTGTTCCAGCGATTCGAATGTTCCCGAAGGCCATTCGTGTTGTCTCGCCGAGGGGAGCGGCAGTTTGAGTTGTTGCAAGGAGCTGCCGGCAATTTCAAAAGTAGGTTTCAACAAGGGAATCGCAATCGGACCGCAAGCTGAGCTGAGGTATTCCACATTGGATTCGCCAGTTCCGTCGACGATCAGTTTGGATAACCAACGATTCCAAACCCAACTTTGAAAGGCTGCAATATAGATGCTGCGAAGATCGATTCGAATCAGCGAGACGGCTCGTTTGAAATCCGTTGGGTGGTCGCAAAGGTAAGTGACAACACTTCGTCGGTGCGATCTTTCCAGCATGGCCTTGCATTTGATCCAATCACCCCAGTATTCACGCAGGATCTCTTTTTGTTCCTTTTCGCGTGGACGATCGTGTTGATTCGGTTCTGCCATGGCCAGGTACATGGTGCGTTCGTAATTTCCCAAACACCATGGAACACCGATGATCTCCCCACAGTACCCTATAGATCCGAAGCGTTGATCGTCAAAGTAGTTGGCAACACCCGTTTCTTGAATAAGCTTGCATCGTTCCGAGAGCGATTCCTTGTCTTCCGCCGCGATCCGTCGGAGGTAGATGTCGAATCGATTGGCAGCGATGTCTTTTGCATGAAACGGTTGCGGGCACTGGCCTAAATACTCCAGCTGGAACGAACGGTCCGTTAACCCAGAGTGAGGGCCGCGAAAAATGGTAAGGTATTGTGTGGTATCGGCGTGCCGGTCCTTCATCCCACCGTAGCTGATGTCTTTTCGAGAGATCTGCCACTTATGCAAAATTGCCTGCATGGCCTCGGGCGTACCCAATCCACATTTATCCAATCGATATAGACCGAATGGACCGCTGCTGGGCTTGATATGGGTTAGTTCTTCTACCCGAAAGTCTTCGGGCATGCTCTTTAGCTTCATCTTGAGATACAGTGTCTAGCAAACGTGGTAGCGGATTTCATCTGGAAGATCCGAGGGGAAATGAGGTGTGAGTCCACCCAACAGGTCCGCAAGAATTACCCGTATCGGAGTAAACCGGGCTCTCGAAAACCAAAGTCGAACCTGAAAGCTTAATCGAACAATTGCAAATGTGCGATGGCTGGCTCCCATGGTGGGATAGCTTTCGATTAGAATTGAGGCAGCTTAGGCCCTTGAGTGCAAACGACCCTTGCATCCAACAGCCTGCACACCAGCCTGCCCCTCCCTCCCACTCTTCGGATACTCTTATGCAACTCAACGTCGCCACGTTTGGTTTTGTACGCCCATTGCATTGGCGTTGGCGGTGCCTGTTGATGGTTGGGTGTATCTTGAGTGGAACTTTTGGGCGGGCAGCCCCGCCCTCCGAAGATGTTTCGCCAGACAGTTCCACTGGCATTTACGAACGATCTGTCAAGCTGGTATTTACCGAACGCTGCATTTCCTGTCATGGGGCTTTGAAGCAAGAGGCCGGACTCCGTTTGGATACCGCAAGGTTTGCCATTGCGGGCGGAGACTCTGGAGCCGCCATTACTCCTTCAAGCACTCAAGGCAGTTTGATTTTATCGCGAGTCACATCGCAGGATATGTCGATCCGGATGCCACCGGAGGGCGAGCCGTTGAAGTCGGAGCAAATCGAAAGTCTCTCGCAATGGATTGCTCAAGGTGCAGGGGCTCCGGAAAATGAACAAGCTGAAAAGTCACCTTCGGAGCATTGGGCTTTTCAGTCGCCAATGAAGCCGTCGATTCCAGTTTTGGCATCCTTGTCGGATTCATCCGCATTTACGAATCCCATTGATGCATTTCTAGAACAAGCGCGGCGATCGAATGGATTGGTGGCTCAACCGTCGACCGATCGTCGACTGTGGCTTCGACGTATTTCGCTGGATCTCATTGGGTTGCCACCGACGGTAGAAGAACAATCGGCCTTTCTTGCTGACGAATCGCAGGATGCCTATGAACGAGTCGCTGCGAGGTTGCTAGAAAGCCCTCAGTATGGCGAACGCTGGGGAAGGCATTGGATGGATGTTTGGCGATATAGCGATTGGTGGGGCTTGGGCGCCGAGGTTCGTAACTCGCAAAAGCACATGTGGCATTGGCGTGATTGGATCGTAGAATCGATGAACGAAGACAAAGGGTACGATCAAATGATTCGCGAGATGCTGGCTGCGGATGAACTGTATCCCAATGATCTGAACAAATTGCGTGCGTCTGGCTTCTTGGCAAGGCAATACTTTTTGTTCAATCGTACGAGCTGGTTAGATGAGACGGTCGAGCATACGTCGAAAGCCATGTTGGGCCTGACGATGAATTGCTCAAAATGCCATGACCACAAATACGACCCCATTCGTCAGGAGGACTATTATCAACTTCGAGCGATATTCGAGCCTTATCAAGTGCGCATCGACCTGGTTCCTGGCCAAGTGGATCCGGAGCAGGACGGTATCCCGCGCGCCTTCGATTGCAATCTGGATTCACCCACCTACGTGCACGTGCGGGGTGACGATCGCAATCCCGACACCACGAAGAAAATGGAACCGTCGGTGCCTGCTTTCTTGTTGGCAAGTTCTTCTTCTGATCCCCCTTCGAATGCTCCACCTTCCTTCGTACCTTCTTCTGTAACGCTTCCGCCCGAAGCCTACGATCCTGGTTCCCGAAGCTTTATTGTCGAGAGCTATGTCCGTTCCGTCGATCTTCAGATTGAGGCAGCAGCCAAGAAACTTGCGGAATTGGACACCAAGATCGGTTCGCCGGAAACAAGTTCATCAACGGAAACCGCGATCGTTTCCAAAGCGGTTGAGCAAGAACGTGTGGTGGCCACCAAGGCATTAGCTACTTTGAATGCGAACAAGCTGGCTATTCTTGCAAGATCGGCCGCTCAACAAGCCAAGCACAAGTCACCTGATTCCGAAGAGTATCTTCAAGCTGCCCGCAACGCTTCTCGACTCGAGCGAATCGTAGCTTCTGCAACGGCAGACCAGAGCTTCGAACAAGCACAATGGGAACTACTGCAGCTGGAAGAGACTCAAGCGGCGGCTGACAAATTGGACGAAGCGAAAAAGAAGATCACCGCAGCAACCGAAGCACGCGATAGTGCTCTGAAATCCATCGAGCTTGTCAGTGATCAGTTTACGCCTCTCATGGGGTCGATCAAAACACGTGAGTCCAACTTGGAAACGGAGGAGTCACGTCGAAAGCCGTTTCCCACGACCAGCACAGGGCGGCGAACCGCGCTGGCGCAGTGGTTAACTCATCCGAGCAATCCGTTGACGGCTCGTGTGGCTGTCAACCATCTTTGGGCTAGGCATATGGGAAGCCCACTGGTTCCAACCGTGTTTGATTTCGGTCGCAAAGGGAAATCACCCACCAACCAGGCGTTATTGGACTGGTTGGCGATGGAGCTAATCGACAGTGGATGGAGCATGAAACACATGCATCGCCTGATGGTTACCTCCCAAGCCTACAGGATGTCCTCCAGCGCCTTCAACGCGGACGCGGAAACGACCCGCAAGGATCCAGAGAATCGTTTTTATTGGCGAACCAACGCGGGGCGGATGGAATCGCAAATGCTTCGTGATTCCCTTTTGCATCTTGCGAACGTTTTGGATCTTCGTTTGGGCGGGCCTCCGATTCCAGCAGCTCAAGAACAATCCTTTCGGCGCAGCCTATACTACTTTCATTCTCACAACGAGCATAACAAATTCCTGTCGATGTTTGATGATGCGAGCGTTCTGGACTGTTATCGAAGAGCCCAAAGTATTGTTCCACAGCAAGCGCTGGCACTGGAGAATAGTCAGCTGGCATTAGATTGCAGTCAGAAGATTGCCGACCGGATTGCCGCAATGTCGACAGGCACGGATGGTTTGGTTCCAGAAGAGACTTTTGTGCGTGCTGCATTTCAGATGATCCTTGCGACCGATCCCAGTTCCGCAGAAATGGAAGCCTCTTTACGTGGTCTGAGTCGATGGACTCAAGTTGCGTCTCAGTTAGGAAAGGCAACTCCTGAGACTCTGGCTCATATCAACTTGATCCATGCACTGATCAATCACAACGACTTTATCACCATAAGGTAAAAACGAAATGAATCCCTTTCATTCTGTCCATTGCAAGTCGCATCGACGATCATTTCTTTCCGATGTTGGTATG
>JBIKLJ010000189.1:0-9575 GCA_044359895.1 Pirellula sp. | reverse complement strand
ATTTGGATGCCCAAGTTTAGGTTCATCGGTGGCATAGGCTTCCAGCCTGTGTGTTGAAATCCACAAACGAGAAGCCGACACCACCATTTTGATTTGATGCCACGCGGAACAGCCTAGCCGTCGCCGCGTAGCATGGAGCAGTCTTGCCGTTATTCAGACGGCCTTAACGTCAATGGGCAGTTGCAAGATGCTTGCCAGACTCGATTGCGGTGACTTTTTTAGGGTCGTCTTTGTGAGTAGTCACGCGAATATTTGTGCCGAACTTGTGACTTCCTCGCCAATTCACGCAACTTATTCCGGGGCGCCGCAAGAAATCGACCCAGCAATTGGCCTCCAGCAAGCTTTGCCATCCGAACTCCCCAAGTCTCGGGCGTGCAACCAAGCCTCGATCGGATACTGATTGAAATCAAATGGTCGATGACAGCCGATACATGGTGCAAGTGGTATCGCTTACCTAAAGCGGTCGCACTTTTTTACACGTTAGGGCCACAATCGCAATTCCGCCAGATGCAGTTCAAGAGCCAAGAATGCGACGACCATTCGACGGGAAACAGTACCGCTTCCGTCGAGTTTATCTCGGCGGGGCGCACAACTGACTGCTACCAGTTCCGTTAACGTTCCAGAGGAATGAAAGTGTATAGCTGAATCCAGGCATCCCGTAGGAATCCAAGTCTGTAGCCGGCGGTTAAGCGTCAGCGACACCGCCGGTAACACGTCAGTTCTCTCGTCGCACCCCGATGGGGTGCCAGCAATACATCTCAGACCTAATCGATCAGGATCGAAGCGGCATTGCTTGCGATGTAGCAGGTGTCAGGAGTCGGTTTTGACTTAAGTTCTCAAGTTCCTGACACCTTTGTTCCCTGACACCTTTTTTCTGCCACGGCATGTAAAAAATTACCATGTCTGTCAATCGCTGTGCCTGTCCATTTTGCTTCTTTTGTCCTTTTCTATGGTCGAAGACTATTGAGAAAATCCTGCAGCGAAGGACTGACGAAGTAAAGAGGCGCAAGCGGGTCTTCTTCGTGATCTGCTTCGTCCAATTCATAGTAGTAACTCATGCTAAAAAAATAAATCATCCCGTAGTCGCTTGTTCGCAAACTTATACACAATTGTTTTTGGTCCGTACCGAATCCAAAGGGAAGCAGCCATTCGGGAATTTCTGTATAATTGTGTTTTCTGCTTTGAATAGAATCATAAGGCAAAAAATCTTCTTGTGGATTGGTGCTGTAACAATTTGCAATTACGAGCAGCCCATCGTGGCTTGGTTGCTCGTGACGACTGTACTCCTCCAGCGTTTTCCAGTACGGATACGACAGCATCTCGTAATCGTAACCATTATGTTGCTTGTAGAATTGACGTAGCTGGTCGGGGAATCGCAAACCAAGCTCTCGTTCGGTTTGTTCGATCAACTCAATGGACGCAGGGGCTTCAACAAAGAATTTTGCCACTTCATCTGGGATACCTAATTCTTGCATGTCAGCTCTTCGCTTTGCATCTGAATGACAACCGACGATTGAAAAAACAGTACGGCGAATGATCTGAATCTCACACGCTCTCAATGCCCCCATGACAGGGCATTTGGATCGATACCCATGTTTTGTGCCCATTCTTTGTGATGCACAGGGACGCCATATCGGATCTTATCGCGAATGAATTGCCCCAAAGGAATGACTGTAATTGAAAGAATCTTTTCAGCAGTGCAACAGCAATAGGTGCCTGGCACCTACCTAAGGGGCCGGTTTGCATATGCCAAACGCTTAGGTATGTGGCAGCGAACTGCTGTTGCGGCTTCGGATCGACGGGGTGGCTCAAGGTATTTCTGGGTATGTCTTTCTCAACACGTCAATCGATCGAGCGATAAGCTCATCTTCAAAAGTTTGTGTTGTTAGATGAGTAAACGATGTTTCCATAAGCGGATGATGAATGGCTACATCTGGAAATCCCAAGTCGCGTCGCACTTTCTGAATTGCCAAGATTTCAACTGGCACGATGAAATAGGGGATGTTTGCATACTGAAGTAGACCATTGTCGTCGCAATGGTAGTCACAGGCTAGCTGCAGTGCTGCTGTGAGTCTTAAATTGTCTTCCCAAGATTCGAATATCGGTTCATAGACCCCCAAATCTAGGCCTTGCTCCTTGCCTAGGCGTACGCTTCGCCGTCGCCAAATCGAATACAATTTTATTATCATGGGTTCAAATGGCGTGCCATGATCGATGTGTGTGTACACCCCCAACCCAGTGTTGAGACCATTGAGTATTTCGTTTCCATACCAGTCGGCAAAATGAACGTCACCAATGGCGATCGCGTGGGCTAGGCATTCTGCGACGCCGTCGCGTAAGAGGAGTTTGCCTTTGCGTTTTTTCAAACGCAAGGCTTGAACAAGCGCGACTCTTGCACTCCAGCTTCGACAAACGTATGTCCCATGAATATCCTTCCATCCATCAGGGTCACCATCACATACGGCAACGGCCCCTTTCATAGCAAGATACGTTGCATAAACGTCTAGCGAGGATGCGATGCCAATTGCTCCCACCAAATCGACAATACTACCCTGTCTCGTATAAGACAACAATTGCGCCCGTTGATTAGTGACGAAATAGCTTAATTCGTCGGCAGAGGCTAGGGTCTCTCGACTATCTCTAAGAATCTCTTTGGGGCTCCAGGCAAAGTCTGACATTTACCACCAATTAACCGAGAAATCGCGACTGTTTTTCGACTTTGACCAGTCCGTAAATTTAATGATTGCTCCCTTGATGGCAGTCTTGCCTAGGCCCTTACCGCCTGCGTTAGGTGTTTAGCTCATCGATAAGATATTGTGCGAAGCCACAAACATGACTTCCGCGTAGATTGTCCTCTGCCCATCGCCATTCTTGATTATGTTTCGCGTATCCTGCCGCAAGCTGAAGTTGCTCCCAAACATGGTTCTGCGCTCCTTTGCTTTGCGCTGAACTAAGGTCGATATCTTCATTTCCTTTCGTTTTCACTTCAGAAAATCGCAGTTTGCCTTTATTGCTCCTTGCGATGATATCCAAGCCGTTTCCATTCCTGTTCGATAAAGTTGCAAGAATTTCGTAATCCCGTTTCTCCAAGAGTGTTCGTGCTTGTCGCTCTCCAGCAAACGTTTTTACATTGTAACGCGCATTGTGTACCCAAACATCCAAGCCCCAGATTGTACCACCGACGAAATAGGTGTGGAAATCGGCGACTCGAAGATTGTAAACCGTGGCCACTTCGCCCGTTGAGCCAATCGATTCGATCTGGACCAACTTCCCGTCGTGACCAACTAGTTGCTCGCCAACTTGCAATTCACCGGCGGCAACGAACTTGCCTTGTGCCGGAACGTAGAACGGGTGCTCGGCGGTCGTCTTCATCGACTGGCCATGAACCACCAGCTCCATCACCACGGCCGTCCGAACAAACTTCTCTTCAACCCGCTTCAGCTCCAGCGGACCGTCCGGATCGAACTCGCTACGAGCCAATACAAAGTCACCCACCTCGATCTCGTCAATCGGACGGCTGTTGCCCTCCATATCGACAACCAACGGCGTTCCGGCAGTGAAGCAGGCAACGGCGAAGTGTGCAGCGATACTGCCGCCCATTTGACCGAAACTGGCACCCATCAAGGCACCATCCATGCTGCCGGTTGTCCTGTAACCGACTAATGCATGTTGCATCCCCAATCGGCTCGATTACGCGGCACTATGTACCTGCTCTTGCAAACTTTTCAGTCGCCCGAACCAAGTCGTCGCTGATTCCATTCGCATTCAGTTTCGTAAGTCGGTTGCCCAAGTCTCTTGATGATCGAAATTTACGCGTCGACGAAAGACGAAAATTGCAGATAGTTCAAATGGCGATAAATCTCTGAAGATTCTAGCAGTTCGCTATGGGTGCCTACGCCTGCAAGTTTATGATCATGCAGCACCAAAATTTGGTCTGCGGATCGCAGCGTGGACAGGCGTTTGGCGAGCGTTACGATCGTCACCTTTTGATTGCGCAACTGCAGCAAAGCCTCGCAGGTCTCCATCTCCGTTCGGAGATTCACTCGTTGACTTGGTTCTTCTGCAAGGATCAACTTCGGCTTCTTGATCAAGCCTCGCGTCAATCCGATTCGAAAGAGTTCATCGGGTTGCATCCGATCCTCCGTGGGACTAACCAATGTACCCAGATTGTCAGGCAGATTGAGGATCGCGTCTGCCACGTGCATCTTTTTCGCCAACACCATCAGATCGATGGTGGCATCGGGCGCCTGTCCGGCCCATAAATTCTCTGCGAGAGTACCATGGATCAAAGGCCCTTTCGCGGCAACCCAAAGGGACGCGTCGCGCAGCCCTTGCGAATCCAAATCCGTAGAATCGATCCCGTCAAACAAAATTCGGCCGCTTGCAGGACGTCCAAATCCTAGAATCAGTTCAGCAAGAGCGCTCGCCTGCACTGGTTCGCTCGCCACGATCGCCGTCAACTGCCCGGAGCGAATGGTAGCGGTTATGTCTTCCAGAAGTTTTTGTCCTAAACTGTTTCGTAACGTCATATGCTCCAGCTGAATTTGTCCTGCCGAAAAAGGATGCTTTGCCGATTCGGACGCTAGAAGACTGAGCGTTGGCTGTTCCAGGTACTTTGCCAATTCAAGAGCTGCTGCTTCCGAAGAACGGTAACGTCGAAATGCACGCATGAATCGTTGCATTCCCAAAAGGGCTAATGCGACGGATGCGAACAAGGTAAACAGCTCGCCAAAATGAAGATAGTTGGCATCATCCAAAAAGCGTATGGAAACAACGATCAACAAAAATGCAGACAATAGGGTCGCAAAAAACAGCATGGTCGGGGATTTCCAAATCCCCCCGTCCGATAGTTGTGATTGAGATTGCCGATAGGTTTCAAGCTGCCGTTCAAAGCTAAGACGTGTCCCTTGCTGATCGTGAACCGATGCAAGCAGGGGGGCAGTCTCACACAGATAGGCTAACTGATCGCTGGAAGCTCGGGCGCGTTCGTACAATACAGGGCGACGCTTGCGACGAAAAGAATCCAGATACCCAAACATAAACCATAGAAACATGGCGGCAATCAATGCCAACAGGGTTATGGAAAGCTGAATGGATGCGGCCAGGATCAACAGCAGAAGAGCCTGAACAGGATGCCGGGGGAAGACCCGATACCATTGGCTTACCGATTCGCGAACTTGAGGTACATGGATAAAAATCATATCCTCAATTGCGTCTTGTTGTCCCGAGAGTCCTTTCTCGACAGCAAGCATGGCCGACTTATCGAAAATCTTGCGTTGAACATCGACTGCGATATCCAGCGAACTGTGCAGAGCGGCACGATACGACGTTAGAAGTGCAATACACTCGAAGGCAACAACCATCATCAGCAGAACAATCAAGCCTAAAGCGCCTCGCAGAATACTGCCACCAGAATTCAGTAAGGACGTTGGCAATTCGAAGATCTGCCCCAGCGACAGGTAATCCGGGATGCTAGCCTCGGTTCCTGCAGCCAGTTTTTGCTGTCCCAGAAGGAGCAATTCGATCAACCAACCAGCCATCACCAAAACAAGTGGAAGCAGGAGGCCAGCCAAAATACCAAACCCCCAAACCGCCCACAGGTACTCGGGCGATTTCACCAATCTTCTCAATCGCTGCCAAACTGCGGATGACAAAATCAAATTCTCCAAGATGAACTGACACAAAGGCTGGCCTCTAGAATATTCCAACCACGGCTGGGGGCGTACGGTCTGGTTGGGATTTTAACGATTTTGTTGATGATTCAATGGCAACGATCACTTGTTTGCACTCTCGTTGAAGGAAAACGACGCGTCCAGGGCTCATGATGCGAAAAGTCAACCTAAGTTGCCAATAGGCAGCTGAGGTGGATTTTTCGCTTCACGATGTGGTTCCTTCCGTTCGTTTTCTAACAAGGTCAGCTTCTCCATGGCAACAACTCCAAAGCGAGACATCAAAGCGCGGCTTCTTATCGCCGACGATGATCGTTGGCTTCTCGAGTCCATGCAAGAATGGCTTATTAGTGAAGGTTATGAGGTTCAGACGGCGAGCCAGGTGGATGAAGCCAACAAGAAATTCTGCGCCTATTTACCGGATTTGTTTTTGTGCGATGTTCGGTTCGACCAGGGGGATGGGATTAGCTTGCTTCGCAAAGTCAAAAAGCACAATCCCGACATTCCCGTTCTGATGATGACAGGTTATGCGGGTCCTGATGCAGCTCGTGAATCCATTGCGGCTGGCGCATTTGATCTTCTCACCAAACCAATCATTGATGACGAGCTAAACACAGCCATCCAAAGGGCCTTGAGTCAACGCAAAATTGCGGATGAAAACAAACAGCTCAAGGAAACGCTCGACAAGCGTTTTGGGCTCGAGAGTATTGTCAGCCATGACCTTCGCATGCTGAAAATCTTCGACGTGATCGAGAGTGTCGCGGACTCCCGGGCAACCATTTTGATCACAGGTGAAAACGGAACGGGCAAGAGCATGATTGCTCGAGCCATTCATAAAAAGTCGATGCGACGTAAGTCACCGTTTGTGGAGGTAGCTTGCGGCGCGTTGCCGGATACGCTGCTCGAAAGCGAGCTGTTTGGGCACGTTGCGGGTTCTTTTACCGGCGCGACGCACAACAAAGTCGGCAAATTCCAGCAAGCTGACAAAGGTACGATTTTCCTCGACGAGATTGGGACCGCAAGCCAAGCGCTTCAAGTGAAGTTGTTACGCGTTTTGCAAGAGTTGCAATTCGAGCCATTGGGAGGCAACGAGACCATTTCCGTGGACACAAGAACCATCCTAGCAACCAATGAGAATCTTGAACAAGCCGTGGCAGGAGGCGTTTTTCGGCAAGACTTGTACTATCGAATCAACGTCATTCACATCGAGCTTCCATCGTTGCGAGAACGCCCGGATGATATTCCACTTCTGTCAGAACACTTTTTACGAAGCGCGTGCTCCGAGTTCGGACGGGAAGTCCATGGATTCGCTACTAACGCCATGAATGCCATGCAATCCTATGCATGGCCAGGCAATATTCGGGAACTGGAGAATGCCATCCAGCGGGCGGTTCTTCTCACCAAGTCCAAGAGCATCGACTTGGACACGTTGCCGCGTGCAATTAGCGGTATCCCACTTGGCAACTCCTTACCGGCACTGAACCCTACGAACGTCACCTCTGCAAGGTCTGTGCCAGCAATCCAAACAAACGGGTATACGAACCAAGGCTCAGTTTCAACGGAATCACAAAACACGGCCGCTGTACAAACGCTTAGCGAGGCCTTGGAGGGGCCTGAGCGAACGATTATCCTGAATGTGCTGCGTCAAAACGATTGGAATCGCAATACGACCGCCGACCAGTTGGGAATCAATCGCACCACGCTCTACAAAAAAATGAAGAAGCTAGGGATTGATGCTGTCGTCTAGCGAACCAACCACGCACGCACAACAAAGCACGTAAATTAATCTTGATACGAATCGAACAAACGAGTGCTAAAGTAACGTTCGGCTCGATCGCACAGGATGGTGACCACAATGGCATTGGGGCCAAGCTCTACGGCCTGTTGTAGTGCAACGGCCATATTGGCACCTGAAGACGACCCCACGAGCAAACCAAACTCGCGATTCAGCCGCAGTGTCATTTCTAAAGCTTCCGTGCTACTTACTTTGCAAGCGCCATCGATTGCCACCCCGCGAAGCAACGGGGGAATGAACCCGCCGGCAATCCCCTCGATCCAGTGGCAACATGCTTCTTCGCCTGCGAGCAAAGCGGACTCTGCAGGTTCCATGGCCAATATGCGAGTTTCCGGCCGCACCCGTTTGAACGCTCGGCTGCACCCTGAAAGCGTACCTCCGGTTCCGTATCCCGTTACGAACAAATCGATGGGCCCGGGAACATCTCGTAGGATCTCGATTGCCGTTTCATGCTCGTGATCTTCTGCATTGAGCGGATTCTCAAATTGTCTAGGCAAAAAATACTTTGCGTCGGCACGTGCCATCGAAAGCGTCAGTTCGATCCCTGCTTGGTAGCCAGGCTCGTCAAACAAGATCAGTTCTGCTCCAAAGTGGCGAATAATTTTTCTGCGTTCACCGCTCGCTCTTCGCGACATGACAATCGCCACTTTGTATCCACGCGCTGCACCGACCATCGCAAACGCGATCCCCGTGTTCCCGCTCGTGCATTCCAGGATGGTCGTCTCAGAGTTCAAAACCCCTCGTGATTCGGCGTCGAGCACAATGGTGCGTGCGAGTCGATCTTTAATGCTACCGCTCGGATTCAGAAACTCGCACTTAGCCCAAATGGTTCTGTTTTCGGCTTCAAAGTAGAGGGGAATCAGGGGCGTGTTCCCGATCAATCCCAGAACCGCATCACCTCTTTTGGGTGCGAGTGTCGAATGAGACTTCGTCAAAATCGTGGGGACTCTATTCTATCGAAAAGGAAATCAAATTAAGGAGCTCGCAAACTAATCCAAAAGCTTGGTCTCTGAAACGGCCGAGAGAGACATGCTTCGCCAACCTCCATTCACAGCGATCGTTTGTCCGTTGATAAATGCCCCATCTTCAAAGCTTACCGCCGCGACGACTCGAGCGATATCTTCGGGGGTGCCCCAGCGGTTGAGCATCGACTCGCCGATAGCTCGTTGTTGCCACGAAGGATGCGTTGTTTGCCCCCATTGAGTTTTGACCCACCCTGGGGCAATGCAATTGACTCGCACGCGAGGAGCGAGACTTTTCGCGAGACTTTTTGAGAACGCGGTGATAGCCGCTTTCGTAGCAGAGAAGTACTGGCCGCTATCGCCTTCCATCCCTTGTTCCGATTGATCCCATCCGATGTGGACCATCGAGGGAATCCGCGCGGGTGCATCTTGTTGTTCATGAGGTATTTCCGAAGAAAGCATCTTGGCAGCCACCAGTCGACTCAGCAGCATTCCGCCGCGCACATCCGTGGCCCATAGTCGATCGAGCTTTTCAGTAAAGGTCAGGTTTCGTGCATCGCCGGTAAGGACATCTGCTCCGGCAGCATGAATCCAGGCATCGACATATCCAAACCTCTGGAACGCCGCGTCCACGAGCGAAGCGTTACTATGCCGATCTTCGATATCCGAAACAATGGACATCACCGACGTCTTCTCGAATTGGCGATGCTGCGTTGGCTGGTTTGACTGGCTTGCCTGAATGGTTTGAATCTGGTGAACGGTTTGGGTTAGCCCCGCCAGATTGGATCGTCCGTGAACGATCAACGAGGCATCTCGCCGGGCGAATTCTAGGGCGATCGCTTGTCCAATGCCACTAGAAGCGCCCGTGATCACCGCGACAAATGGAGGTGTCATGCTTAGTCTGTTGCTTCGTTCGGAGGTGGTTCGTAGTTAAATTCTTGCCATTTCACCGCTTGCTCCATCGGTTCGATCCGAAGCACGAGTGCGCCGTTTTGAAAAACTCGAACGGTCCCGCTTGATTGACTCACAACGATGGCGATTGCTTTCGTGCGCTGGGTGATGGCTGCGGCAGCCCAGTGTCGCGACCCAAGACCTTTGGACAGTTGCAGATTCTCGTGAAGCATTTCGATAATTTGGCGAGAGCGTTCA
>JBIKLJ010000042.1:0-30077 GCA_044359895.1 Pirellula sp. | reverse complement strand
ACCCGTAAAATCGCCCACACCACCGGTTTCACGTACCAAGAACCAAGTGTCATCGTTGATGATCATTCGAATCACCAAGTAACCTGGATAAAGCTTTCGCTTTACGACCCGTCGTTTACCAGCCCGCGTGAATTCCACGACATCTTCTGTCGGCACCAGAATCTCACCAAAGGATGACGCTAAATTGGAAAGCCGAATTCGCTTTTCCAGTGACTCGCGAATCGTATCTTCGCGGTTGAACTGAACCTTCAAGATATACCAGCGCATGTCTCCAGCGTCGGCAGATTCAGTTGTAGCTTGTTCGAAAATATTCACTCGAAAACCTAGCGCCAGTCCTGTCGAACAACCAAACCAATCCCGTCTCGCTCTTCTTCAGAACATCGACCGAATTGCTAGCCATTCTCCCGGCTTGTTAAGATACCGCGATGATGCCAGTATCCGTAATTCCGAAACCAAAACAAAAATAACAATTTTGCAACACCTGCAAAGCAAGTATCGCCAAATCAACTAACCCCAATGAAATCAAAAATCGCTTGCCAGATCAAATCGTATGCAAACAACAAGATTGCCAGAAAGGCCATTGTGAATATACACACCATCGACGCTCTGTAAAGCTCTGTTTTCGAAGGCCACGAAACCTTTGTCATTTCAGCTTCGACGCTGATCAAAAAGTCTGCAAATTTAGGCCAATTTACCACCCGAAACCCAAACCACATCCCAAGCGCGATCATCCCGGCGGGTACCAGAATCTGAACCGTTCGAAAGGACGCCCAAGTGTTCACGCCATAAACGCCCGATCCGATCACTTCATACAACTGCCACCCGCCCAGCCAAAACGCTAGCCAAATAGCCAAACAGGTCAGCTGGCGAACGATTCGCCCTTGCCTTGATTTGTAAAGCGAACCCGCGAACAGCTCACTCAGGAGCGATCGACCAGATCCAGAATCTTCGGATACGGTTGCCATACGATTGATGTGAAGGTGAAATCGAAAAGAAATGAAAAACAGGGACGGAGGGAATCGAACCCGCAACCCCCGGTTTTGGAAACCGGTGCTCTGCCAATTGAGCTACATCCCTAAAAAAGAAGCGTCACACTCGTTCTGTGCGACGCACTTCTTGGGCTTTTTTGCCTGGGTTTCGCTGGAAAGCGAACAGCTATCCAGCGAATTCTTATCACAAAACCAGAACGCAATCTAATGCATTCCGTTCTGAAAATCTACTCGATGATCTTAACCACAACGCCAGAACCAACCGTCTTGCCACCTTCGCGGATAGCAAAACGAACGCCTTCGTCAATCGCAACGGTCTTTTGCAGTTCCACAACCAAGCGAACATTGTCGCCAGGCATGCACATTTCTGCATCGGATAGGTTGGCTGTGCCGGTCACGTCCGTGGTTCGGAAGTAGAACTGAGGGCGATAGCCGGAGAAGAACGGTGTGTGGCGTCCACCTTCATCTTTGCTCAAGCAATAAACTTCAGCGTCGAACTTCTTGTGCGGCGTGATCGAGTTTGGCTTGGCCAAAACTTGACCTCGCTCGATGTCTTCACGGCGAACACCTCGAAGCAAGCAACCAACGTTATCGCCGGCCTTGCCTTCCTTCATTTCACGTCGGAACTGCTCAACACCCGTAACGGTGGTCTTCTTCTTTTCTTCCATCAAACCGATGATTTCGACTTCTTCACCGACTTTGATAACGCCACGCTCGATTCGACCTGTTGCAACAGTTCCACGACCTTCGATCGAGAACACGTCTTCAACTGCCATCAAGAACGGCTTGTCTTCTTCGCGGGTGGGTTGCGGAATGAACGCATCGATAGCTGCAATCAAATTGGTGATGCAAGCGCTGGCTGCTGGATCCGCAGGCTTGTCGTAAGCATTCTTTGCGTTACCACGAACGATCGGTGTTTCTTCGCCTGGGAACCCGTACTTGCTCAACAGTTCACGGATTTCCAACTCGACCAATTCCAACAATTCTTCGTCGTCCACCAAGTCGCACTTGTTCAAGAAAACAACGATCGCTGGCACACCAACTTGGCGAGCTAGAAGAACGTGTTCCTTGGTCTGAGGCATTGGGCCGTCAGCTGCACTTACAACAAGAATCGCACCGTCCATTTGAGCGGCTCCGGTGATCATGTTCTTAATAAAGTCGGCGTGACCTGGGCAGTCGATGTGAGCATAGTGCCGTGTTTCCGACTCATACTCGACGTGCGATGCCGCGATCGTTACCGTCTTCGTAGCATCCCGAACTGTACCACCCTTCGCAATATCTGCGTAGGACTTTGGCTTCGCCAAACCCTTTGCAGCTTGAACTGCCAACAACGCGCCGGTTGTTGTCGTCTTACCGTGGTCAATGTGACCGATGGTGCCTACGTTGCAGTGGGGTTTCTTGCGTTCAAATACCTCTTTGGCCATTTTTGCTCACAACACCTAAACAAATAGAAAACTTGAAACTACGCCGTGAGGTCTTTGCCCACGAGCAAACAAAGGATAAACCGACGATCCCTCATACGACCACATCACCGCCGACGATCCATGTCAACTGCTTTGTATCCGCCTTCGTCACCCAACCTCTTTCGAGGGAGGGCAGACGATAGAGCTGCTGATGGGACTTGAACCCATGACCTCTTCCTTACCAAGGAAGTGCTCTACCAACTGAGCTACAGCAGCGTGCGAGGGAAAGCGGGTGAAGGGAATCGAACCCTCGTATTCAGCTTGGAAGGCTGCTGCTCTACCATTGAGCTACACCCGCGGACGGTCGGTACCAACAAAAAAATAATGGGAGGTGTAGGATTCGAACCTACGTAGGCGTAAGCCAACGGATTTACAGTCCGTCCCCTTTAGCCACTCGGGCAACCTCCCTTTTTTGCTGCTAACGATCGAATACTAAGAGCCGGCGAAGGGACTTGAACCCCCGACCAGCTGATTACAAATCAGCTGCTCTACCACTGAGCTACACCGGCAAAGTGCCGAAGCACCTACCCAGCCAAACAATCAGAACTGTATTTCCGAGACGTCTGACCAAGAGTCGCACTAGTGTACAGATGGACCATTCCACTGCAAGACGACTTTCGAAGCGTTTCGCAATAGATTCAGTGACCCTCACCCTCGACCTGTGGTTCGCAACAGGCCAAAAGCCCTATTCTTGGCTGGATAACTTGTTCTCTTGGAATATCTTCACGTCGGGACGGGTGGATTCCAGCTCTCCTGCACGCAGATGCAACAGAACCACGTTTTTTTCCTTTTTCTGCCGTGCTTCCGGCATAATCCGCAGTCCTCCCAGGGACTGATTCGTCCAGCCAATGGCAATCATCTCCCCTTTTTCCAACGGATATGCTTGCAAAACGCTACTAAAAACACCTCCCAAGTACAGTTCGTCCCCCATTTCTTGGTCGGTCCACATGGAGTCGTCGGCTTGCAAAACATTAGGTGCCGCAAAAATACGGTCGCGTTCCCATTCTTGCCTCCATTTTTTCCCATCGGTCTTGATTTCTAGTTTCGCTTCGCTCGGTCCGCTCGCATCGCAAGTTCCTAGCCAACCGGTTACCAATCTCCCTTCGCTGTCGCGTCCGATCAAACCCACATTCCGAATCGCGAAACCCATATTGTTTTTCAGGGTGACTTGGGAAAAATCCGACGAAAAGACAGCATCCACGCTCCCTTTCATGTCCAGCATTTCCTCCGACTGAATCAAGCCCGTCGTGTTGGACAAAATGGAAAAGCCAGGCATGCCTGATCCTGATTCGCCCGAAAACCAATACTCGATCTTGTTCGCCAATTCTTGCGGCCTTCGCGAACGTGAGGAACCAGAACTCGATGCTAATGGCAAGACAACTCCGGTTTCGTCTTCAAACGTAGCGCTGTAGCTGGTGGAAAGGGATGTGTACAACGCCGTAAATTTGGACAAAACACCTCGAGAATGCCCTGCATGGCACTCTAAAAAACCCTGCGATGTCTGGCTCCGTGAAAATCCAACGTCCAGTTGCACGGACCTAGCTACCACAAACGCACCAACTAAGGCGATCACCGGTGCGGCCACCCAAGCCAATTCGACTCGTCCAAACAATCGAAACACCAGCCAGTTCAGCGGAACCAGGACAAACAAATACCCCGCCAGCAATCGAATGATCGTGCTGATCTTTGGTACGCTGATCCCCGAAGATTCCTGGAGAATCATCCGGGACGATTTCAGCACCAACGCCTCCGGGTTCCACCCCCCTAAGCTAGAACGTTTTGATTCCGTAGCCTGACGTTCGCTCGACTTGTCCTCCGCAGGTAGTGCATCCTTGGCTGGCGATGTGTTCTTTTTTGGTTTCTGTTCTGCAGTGGTTGCGTCTAAATCGCGAGCCCATAAACGAAGCCGTGTGGAATGGACTGGATTCTGTTCCGTGTTTTGCATCTTCCCTGCATATTGCGTATCTGCGTCCTCACCCAGCGTGACATCGCGATAGGGCTTTCTTAAAATCGCGTTGTGGATCAAGGAGCTATAGGATGGCCATCTGGTGAAAGCAGCATCCGACATGGGGAATGTGGTCATCACGATTCTTCCTCGACCTACCATTTTTTCCGCAATTAATCCCTTGAGCCATCGTTGCTCGCCATCGGTTCGGTAAGGGACCCAATCCGCGCCTTCGTTGAGCTCACCTCGCAAAATCGCAATCGGGCCGGTGGGCGCAAACGGGACTCGCTTGCCTGACGTTTGCGGAATGCTCCAGTCTTCGTTCAGGCTCCCAATCTCCTCGTCGGAAAGCGGGCTACTGGACGTATTGATGACGGGTGCCAGCGGTTTCAAGAAACTGGTCTCTACCCCAGCGATGCAATCCGGGCCATTCAACAAGATGGTTCCACCAAAGTACAGCCAATCCATGACCGCCGACTGCTGTTCCGGTGTCATAATCGAAAGGCTGGAATCGTTGATGACCAAATGCGAAATGGAGGTCATCGCATACAAGCGATCCGGAAATTCCGAGGCAACTTGATCTTCGTTCATATCGATGACCAAGTGCGGCGCAATTCGCTCATTGGAAAACCTGCTTCGGGAGCCCCAAACAATGCAATCCAGGTTTTTCCAAAATGCATACCGGGCAGGATCCCGACTCAGAAGGACTAAGTTGTATTGGTATCCGTCGAGCGTTTTTCCAGACGACAAACGTTCGTTGAGCGTCGTGCCGACCGTTCGTTGAGTTAGCTTTAGCATCGCCTTGGAAGAGGCTGTCGAGTCTTCTTGCGATTGACCCGTGGTTGCCACTTCGGGCTGCAAAAACATCATGCGAATGTTCTTGTCCTGTTTTTTTGCCAGCGAGAGATTTCGGTTGAATTCAATGGGGGGCTGGCCCGGCGCGAACGGGGCCGCAACCCCCTCTCGATTTTGAATCATCAAGCTAGCGATCAGAGATTCATCTTCCAGATTCGCTCGCAATTTGACATTGGCCTGATACCAATGCCCCGGTTTCACAAAGTTCGCTTGATCGGAATCCCCCGCGATTGCAGCACCCGCTGGCATGGCCTGCAACTCCTGAGCAAGGATACGTTGCTTTTTCTTGGCTTCTTCTTTTTCTTTGTCCAGCTCCGCTTGAGTCTTCGGAGCCGCAGTCGGTGAGCACCCTCGACAACCCACCAGCTGCATGAAGAGCACAAGCAGCAGCAAGCATTTGGTCACGTCGCGCATGAGAATCACCGGAGCTGTTTTCTTTTGTTAGACCGTATGTGCTAGATCGTATGTGCTAGATCGTATGTGCTAGATCGTATCTTGGAGCGGGCCGAAGTTAATTATTGCCAAACATGCAACCGCCCGTGGCACATTGCGATCTTCCGCAATTGCCTGGATCCCGTTCGATCGCCTTCGGCCGGCCGCCGCCGTTGATAACAGGCGAACCAATCACGCTCAGCAATTTGGACAGCTTTTTGGAACCGCATTCGGGGCAATCCGGTTTGGAATCGGGGCGGGCGACAAGGACTTCGACGTTCTGGTTGCAATCCTTGCATTCGTATTCGTAAATTGGCATGCTGTGGCTCCATTCAGTTGTCTTTGCGTTCATCAAGCGATCGCCTACTAGTGTGGAACATCTGAGGCCCTTTGGCAAGTAAGCCCAATCCGAACGTTGAGCGGAGGAGAATTACGATTTTTACGAACTACAAAAGGTGCCACCCACCTACTTGCGGTGGTTGCGTATTTAGGATATACTTCCGTCCTAAGGAGATTTACAGATGCCGAGACCGTTACGTTCAGCCATTTATCGTCCTCAAGAGATTGCTATCCTTCATTGCACTCAGCGATGCGTGCGGCGGGCTTACTTGAGCGGCGTTGATTCCGTTTCTGGTGTCGACTATTCCTACCGGAAGGAATGGATTCGAGTGCGGATCGAGAAATTAGCGTCGGTGTTCGGTTTGGATATTTTGACTTACGCGATTTTATCGAATCACCTACACGTGGTTCTCCGAAGCAGGCCTGATGTGGTTGCCGCTTGGTCTGATCGGCAGGCGGCCCTTCGGTGGTTGCAGATTTTTCCTGGAAAACGGATTGATGAGCAATTAGGGGATCCAACCACACATGACGTGGACATGCTAGTAAACGACTCGGATCGGATGGCCTTAGTTCGTTTGCGTTTATCGGATGTTTCTTGGTTTATGCGTGCTCTTTCGGAACCCATTGCTAGGCTTGCAAACCGGCAGGATGAATGCACTGGTAGCTTTTGGGAGGGCCGTTTTAAGGCTCAGAGGCTTCTTGACGAAGCAGCGTTGCTGGCTTGCTGCATGTATGTGGATTTGAATCCCGTTCGGGCTGCTATGGCGGAATCGCCGGCAGATTCTAAGTTTACGTCGGCTTACGACCGTATGAAGTCAGAAGCTGGGGAGACGATCGAGTCGGCAGCGGCCCCCCTGCAAACCATCAACCGAGAAGACGCCGCGAAGATCTTGAAGAATAGCACTCCTGACCAGTTGGCAAAACGTCGCAAGGCAGCCAGCAATAGACGCGGGCCGCGAGTGGCCAGGGATGCATGGCTAGCCCCGTTGACTTTGGATCCGCGGGCTACGGGGCCTGTCGTGAATAAAGAAGGGGTTCGAGCGAGCGACAAGGGCTTTTTGGATATGAGCTTGGCGAACTACTTGGCTCTATTGTATTGGACTGGAAGCCAAGGGCGTGCAGATAAGAGTGGAAAAATCGCAGCGGAATGCGGGATGGACCACGCTTCTGTGTTGGCGAAGCTGGGTATCGCCGATGGCATGTGGTGTGATCTGGTATGGAACTTTAAGAAGTACTTTGGCAAGAGTCGCGGTCCTGGCTCGCCGGATCGGATGCAAGAAGAGGCGATTTTGGGAACTCGCAAATTCCAACCTGGGCAGAGAAAAGTTCGCAAGTGTTTTGCATGATTCTGTTCTCTTGATTCGGTATGCATGTTCGCTCCAAGACAAACCACGCGGTTGCCATGTATGGTCTCCTGGCGTCGGGATTTTTTGCCTCGTGAATCGCTTGGTTTGTTATTGCCTTATTTGTTGTGGCTTCACGTTGCACTCGTCGATCGAACTCCGTCGAGTCTCTGGTAGCTTTGGCCCGCCATTGAAGTCTGGAAAAGCAGTCGCATTACAATTTTTTTTCTGGACGCCCTCTTTGGCAAACGTCGTTAAGTGGGTGGCTTCGTTTTCATGAAGTGGCACCGTTTTGGTTTGTTTTACCCCGTTTTAGCGAGTGTTCGGTGTTCAGGAGGTTTGGGAATGGATGCAGTAACGCGGCTAGCGCCTGCGGCTCAGTGGAATGGCACCCGGGTACCACACCTCAATCGCTACCTCCCTCTGCCTCCCGCGCTGTGTGCCTCCCGCACGGTGGGTGGCACTGATCAGGCCTGATCGGCAGGTGGCCTTGATCGGGCCTGATCGGCATTGGTCGCGAAAAATCAAATACTTTTGTCGGTCGCGACGGGGGAATGGGTGGTGCAGGGGAGTGGGGCTGAGTCTGCGGGTTTTGGCGAAAGCTCTGAAGATTCGGACTGTAACGGTTCGATAGACTTTTTCGAGAAGTTAAGCTGTTCGAACGAGCATTTCTAACAATGCCGCCGAGTGGAGTCGTTTTAACGCATTGCTAAAGGATGTTTCCCCGATGCCAAACGCCATCAAGAACTACAAAACGATGAACCGGGCCGCCTTTTCTCGGGTCCTTCTGGGACTGTCTATCAGTGCAGGCGTCGGGTTTGCTTGGATCACCCAGACCCCTGGCCTTAGCGCTGCTCCTTGCGACCAATGCGCTGCCAAGATCAGTCGGTCTTCTGATCCGAGCTGCGGTTGCGACAACGACACTCACGGACATCTACAGCGAACCAGTATCGCATGCAAAACCTGTAAGCCAGTATGCGGCCCATCGTTTGCCGAGAAATTTCTGAAGAAACTAGATGAAGCCGGGGATCGTTTTGAAGCGTCACGGCGGAAGGTGAAATCAGGCCAGTGCGATGCTTGCTTCCACCAAGCGGAAGCAAGAAGCAACTCGCATACTGGCCGGCCTGCCCAGCCAAGCTTCGGCTGCGAAACCTGCTCGTCCGAGCCTGTCTATATACCTGCACTCCCGCATCACACACCGGCACATTCTCCCCTTCAGGTAGGAAACGGCACGCCCGGCGCATCGGGAGCGATTGGCGACCAACGTCCTAAAGCACTGGTCCAAGAGTCGACGAAACCGATTCTTGAGGAAACCAAAAAAGCCATTCAGGAACCAGCTTTGGTACGTGCTCCTTTCGAACCCAGGACGCCGCCAACACCGCCTCCGACCATACCTGACCCCGTAGCGCCCCCGATCGAAAACGCAGAACCAACGAAGTTGCCTTCAGCGACGCCCGCCGGACCAGCTCTTCCAGACGTCCTGGTCGACCCTTTCAAAGACGACCCCACTGCCTATCAAGACCCGAACCAGCCCAACTCGATCCAGCTAACAAGCGATCGTCGAACCCAACCCAATCTACGCTTGCGTTCCTCCCGTGTTGCAGAACCGATGACGATTGATGCGCCCGAACCGTTAACTCCCATGCAGCGCGCCGCAACTCGAACCAAAATTGGTAATCCCCTTGAGACCAAGGAACTCGATCACGCAGAAGCCGTTGTGCCAATCGCTTATCAGCAGATCCTGCCTGTCCGTGTTTCTTTACGATCCAGTTCTGGCCCTTCGGATCCAGGTGAAGAACCTCGCGTAAGTCGAATCGCCGTCCCTGGAAGCCGTTAGGCATTGTTGCTGGCCCCGAATAGTATTTTCATCCGATCCGTGGGTTACTGCTGCAACAATCGTTTTTTGATGGAGGACCGGATACGCGGCTAGCGCCTGCGGCTCAGTTCGGATCAATGCCAATGAGTTCTTCGATCTGAATTGCAGGTTCCATCTTGGACTGGTTGAAGGCTAAACGAATGATTTGTGGGGGATCTGGCCATTGCTCGTTTAAAAACTTCGTTAATAAGCGATAGTTTGATCCCACCGAAAAATCAGCCCCCTGCGTCGACTCGATCGATGGCTCCTTTGCTAACGAAGCGGCACTTGCATCATTGAGGACCACATACTGTATTCGCAACTGTAGCGCTTTTGCGGCAGTCAGCGTTGTCAGGATCTGACTGACAACCCCAAGTTTGTTGGAGGCCACCAGGATTAACGGGAGCTGTAGTTTCTGAGCTAAGCTGGCGTTGGTCATTTTCCAACTGATGGGTGACATCAGTCCACCCGCTCCCTCTACGACAAGAAAATCGCATTCACTTTCCCAAGCGAATCCGCCTGCGACGATGCGTTCGTCGTCGACCTCGCGGCCTTCGAGTTCGGCAGCCATCGGCGGAGCTAATGGCGCCATGAACGATTGAGGATTGACTTGCTCCAGCGTACCGAGCCTTCCGCTAGCGAGCCAAAGCAACGTTGCGTCGGAGCCATCTTGCGATAAAGCCCCACTGGCGACCGGTTTGTAGGCACCCACGCGCGTGCCCTGACGTACCCATTGTTCGATCAATCGGCATGCAACAAAAGTCTTGCCAACATCGGTGTCGGTCCCAACCAGCATGACACCCGGGATTCGCATTATTGATTGCATGAAATTCGTAAAAAACGTGTTTGTGTTGATTTTGCCATTGTTATTGGATTTCCTGTCGAGACCTCAGTCAACGCTACAACCCGCAGAATCGCCAAGGTCGTTGCGTTGGAAGCCCTTTGACTTAAAGTTCTGGGCAAAATCTTCGGTCTAGGTTGGCTTTTCACCGAAGAGATGTCAATGCTTGGGCATCACATTTCGCGTCAATAGTCATCAAGGATTGGTGGCACTGGAGGAACCCTTCATGGTTTCGTAACCAGGATGTCAACGGCGCGGTTTACGAAACTTTTTGTTTTTTGGGAGTTAGTGAAATGCGTCGATTTATCGTTACTTTGTCGGTAGTTGCTTGTGCAGCCGTCTCGTCCACCGCCAATGCTGGCCTGTTCCACAAAAAGGATGCTTGTTGTGAACCAGCACCTGTTTGTTGTGAAGCTCCAGCTCCAACATGCTGCGAAGCAGCACCTGTCTGCCGTCCAAAGTTGCAATTGGGCTCGAAGCTCAAGGGCATGCTTGCAACCATGCACAGCAAGCTACATAGCAAGCTACACAGCGCCAAGTGCTGCGAACCAGCACCAACATGCTGCGACGCGCCAGCACCTTGCGATGCTCCAGCACCATGTGCAGCACCAGCACCAGCACCATGTGCAGCACCTGCACCTTGCGCAGCTCCAGCACCAGTTTGCTGCGATGCAGCTCCAACATGCTGCAAACCAGCTCGTAAGCATCACCTCAAGGATATTCTTGCCCGCATCAAGGCAAAGCATGCTTGCTGCGAGCCAGCTCCAAGCTGCTGCGAACCAGCTCCCACATGCTGCAAGCCAGCTCGCAAGCATTGCTTCAAGGACATGATCGGTGGCCTAAAGGGCAAGCTAGCTTCGATGAAGCGATGTGCACCAGCTCCAAGCTGCGGATGCGAAGTTGCTCCAAGCTGCGGATGCAACTAGTTCGTGATAGCAAATAGTTCGACCTTGCCGAATGGCACAATATAATCAGTAGTGATTCGACGCTTGGTGCGAGAATCCCTCGAAAGGCTGCAAAGAAATTTGCGGCCTTTTTTTTATTGTTATTCATCGCGTTTCTCGTTCCGATTTGCAGTAGTCGATTCTCTTCTGGCTACTTATCCTTAAGCCGACGTGAATCAGGTTTCTAAGTTGGCTTCTATTTGTTTTTCTATGTCCCGCACCATCGTTTTCGGTGATATCCACGGTTGCCTGGCAGCGTTCAACGCGCTTCTTGAAGCTATCCAACCACAATCCTCCGATACGATTGTGACCGCGGGCGATTATGTCGATCGAGGGCCGGATTCCAAAGGAGTGCTCGACCGATTGCTGGAGCTTGAACAGCAACTGAAACTGGTTCCTTTGCTTGGCAATCATGAAGAGATGATGCTGGCCGTTCTCGAGCGGAGAATGGAGCCGTACGGCTGGTTGAATCATGGTGGCGTGGAAACCATGGAATCGTATGGCTTTAACGGGGATCTGAATTGTGTTCCTAAATCCCATATCGAACTAATCAAGCGAATGCCGAGCTTCTTTGAGACCGACACTCACTTTGTCGTTCATGCCAATTACGACGCTCAATTGCCTCTCGAAGAGCAACCGAAAGAAATGCTTCGTTGGGTAAAGATTACAGAAATCCTTCCAGACCCTCATATCTCAGGCAAACGTGCAGTTGTTGGCCACACGCACAACCGCCAAGGTGAGATTTTCGAGGTACCTCATTTGGTTTGCATCGACACTTATTGTTATGGCGGTTATTGGCTAACGGCCATGGAATTGGAAACAGGAAAGATCTGGCAAGCTTCCCCCGAGGGTGTATTACGTCAGGCCCCGAACCCTTAGCTCGGGTACTAGCCGCGAACCGCGACACGACCGAACTCCAACCCCATCATGATGGAATTCAATCCGGAACCAATTCCCAGCAGTGCGGTTTTGGTGCCGTATTGAAAATAATCTTGCTGTAGCCCCGTCCCAAGTGCGGTAGGCAACGCAACAGACCCTGTGTTGCCAAACACTTCAAAGGTCGAAAAATCTTTCTCCACCGGCATCGCAAGTGTTTCGAGCATTCGCTTTCGATGCGCCGAACCCACTTGATGGCAAACAGTCGAGTTGATTTCATCTCGGTCCCAAGAAAGCTCTTTCAGCAGCAATTCAAACGCGGTCGCCCCCGTCGCTACCCCAGCTTCCAGCAACAGCTCTGAATCGGTGTTCATAATAGGTTGCATGCCGCTTCCCGCCGAGTCGGTATCGCTTTGGCAAAGAGCATGGTGTTTGGTTCTCGCGACAGCGACGGCTCCACGAACGGACGCCCCCAGTCCATTGCCCCGCATCCCGAAGACTCGTGAATCGCCTAGAAGCCATGCACAGCTACCTGAACCAATCGTCAAGGAAGCGAATGCGGGCTTGATCGACTGGCGGGTTAGATAGGGATCATGCGTCAATTGTTCGATGGTTGCTTCCAACAAGCCGCGGCAGTCTTCGGTTCCTACCACGAGCCCGGCTTGAATGACGCCACTTTCGATCAATTGAGCTATCTGTACAGCCCCATTCATCACACCAAGGCAAGCATTAGAAATATCGTAGACCCAAGCATTTTCCGGCAATCCAACCAAATGATGCACTCGGCATGCGGTGGCAGGCTCTAAAAACTCCCTGCATACGCTTGCATGAATCAAGCACTGCACGTCGTCGGCTGCAACCGAAGCTGCTTCCAGGGCTCGCTGGCAGCTCAATGCACTCATATCGCTAATGCGTGTATTTGGCTCCCACAAACGTCGCTCTCGAATCCCGCTCATTCCTTCCAAACGTCCTTGCGGCAGTTTCAAGCGGGAATAAACTTGCTCCAAGCGATTCTCGATCTCGGTCGATGTCAGGACCAGCGGTGGTAAAACAAAGCCGACGGACAAAAGGGAGACGTTTTGAAATAGCATGTTGGACGAGGGCTCGTTCTTATCTAGTTACGTCGATCGCTTAATTCGTGCACCATATCGACCAACGCAATCACATTATCGACGGGTGTACCGGGCAAAATCCCGTGGCCGAGATTGAAGATATGTCCGGGTTTTCCAGCCGCTTGCGTTAGAATATAGTGGACAGAATCGCGGATCGTATCCAGGTTGGAAAACAGAACGATAGGATCCAAATTACCTTGTACCGCTCGGTCGCTTCCGGCCATGTCCCACCCCACATCCAAGGGAACTCGCCAATCCAACCCTACGACAGTCCGTTGATCGCCTCGCAGGAGCGACGTCAACATGGGGTTTCCTGTCGCGAAGTTGATCACAGGAACGCCGGGCACGATCGAATCCAGAAGCTGATGCATGTGCGGCAAGATACGCGTGCGGTATTCATTGGGCGACAGGCAGCCGGCCCAAGAATCAAACAACTGCACACACTGAGCCCCCGCTTCAATCTGGGAGTTCAGGTACAAGGCGATCGAATCGACGAGCTTATTCATGAGCTCCTTCCATGCGACCGGATCCGAATACATGAGCGTTTTGGTGTGTATAAAATTGCGTGAGCCTCCACCCTCGATCATGTAACTTGCCAGAGTGAATGGCGAACCGGAAAAGCCGATCACTGGTATCTTAGCTGGTAAGCTAGCTCGCGTCGCGCGCACGGTATCAGGTACAAACTGCAAGGCTTCGATGGAGGTCAGCGGTTTAACGCGATCGATGTCCTTCGGAGATCGAATGGGATTATGAATCGCTGGCCCATCGCCGGCCGTAAACTCTAAATGAAAACCCATCGGTTCCAAGATTGGAAGGATATCGGAAAAGATGATGGCCGCATCCACGCCAAGCTTTTCGACCGCTGTCACCATCACTTCGGCGCACAAGTTCGGATTTTTGCAAAGTTCCAAAAACGAAACTTTCTCGCGGACTGCTCGATACTCTGCCATATACCGCCCCGCTTGCCTCATCAGCCATACAGGTGTCACATCCGATGGCTGGCGATAGCATGCCTTTAAAAAGCAGCTATCTTCCATGGACTTTGCCATCGAATCCTGGGGTGCGTGGTCGTCCGCAGAACGTACAGCCCCTACCGAGCTTGTATAAAAGCGTTTTGCTTTGAGAATTCGATTGCTTTTGTCTGCGGAGGCTTGAACCAAGTGGCCCATTTTGGAGTGCTCTGGTTCCAGGTCGATCGGAAGTTCCAAGTGGTTCAGCATTTCCGACGTGGTGGGGCCGATCGAAGCGACCACCATATTCTTAAGAGCAGATCGCAGCGCTGCTTCACAATCCATCTGCTTTGCAATGCGCAGCATATTCACCGCTTGATGGGCACTGGTGAACAACAAACAGTCCCGTTCGCCCCGCACGATCGCTTGAATGTTCTCTTCAAGAGGTTTCGTATCTTCGGGCAAATCCCATTGGTATACCCTAACCGTGGCCACTCTTGCACCGCGAGCTTCCAAGCCGCCAACCAAAGAATGGTTCGTAACGCCATACTCTTGCAAGCCGACCACCACGTTCGAAACGGGCATGTGCAGATCTACGGTCTGAAGCACCTCTCGCCATGTGTTGGGCTCGGGGGCGCGATGGGTAGGTTGCAATCCCACCTCGCGCATTGCAGCCACCGGTTTGGGCCCACGAGCCAACGTAGGAATATCCGAAAGAGCATCCAAAAATCGCTGCTTGTCCATATGCGGCTCAATGGCTGCAATTAATTGCTTGAACCCAACACCGGTCAGAAAAATGACCGCACCGATTTCGCCGGTAATCACGCGGTAGGCGAAATCCACAGCATCCTTATTCTTATCGATGGGTAATTCTCGCATCGACGGACTCACAAACGCCTGTCCGCCGAATCGTTCTATCAATCGAGCAAAATCGTCGCGGCGCCGGCTTTCAAGCGCGGCCACACGAAGACCACCGAAAGAAGGACTTAGGGATTCGTTAGGCGAGTTGGACGACACATCATCGGACATAGATAGTTGTTTCTAGTTACTTTAGGACTTCGGCAGCGGCGGCGGAATCAAGGAACCACCATAGCCGTCCTAGTTTAGGTTCGATCAATTGAGCAGGATATTCGTCGGGATGCCGAGGCCCATGCAAGACCACGTCCACAGCCGGTCGTTTCGACGCTCCACAAACAAGGAACGCAACATTCCGTGCGGCATTGATAATCGGAGCGGTAAGAGTCAGTCGATAGGCAGAGAACTTGGGAACAAAATTGGCGACAAACAAGTGGTCGCTTTCCTTAAGGGCTTCCGTCTCAGGGAACAGCGAAGCCGTGTGCGCGTCGTCTCCTAAGCCCAGCAAAACAATATCGATGGTTGGAATATCATCCTTGTCCCCTTCGTTCTCCAAAACCTCACGAAGCTGCTTCTCGTATTGCAAAGCCGCTCGATCAGGAGCCTTGAGATCGATCACAACAGGGAAGACCTTGGGCATGTTCTGAGAATGATTCTTGGGATCCAATCGATCCAACCAAGCTTCTCGCACCATCCGATAGTTGCTGTCGACATGGTCATGAGGCACGTTGCGTTCGTCACCCCATACCAAAGTCACCAAGGACCAATCGAGCTTATTGGTTTCGCTCTCCGCAATGATTTGATAGAGCCGCTTTGGCGTGGAACCGCCGGAGAGTGCGATACTGCACCGGCCACGAGCGGCGATGCTTTCGCGTATCGTCTCAATGAGCCACTCCGTCGCGGCCAAAGCGACCTCTTCGGCATTCGGCTTTACAATGGTTTGATGATACATGGATTCTATGTTAACGCTTTTCGTAAAGGACAACGGCTTGAGTCCACAGTTTGTCCGCGGCGATAATCGTTGAGCAATTGCCTGGACTGGTCGGCAAGCATGCGTCGAACTTCGCGCCGCTGGCCTTTGATTCGTTCAATTTTCAGATTGTCGTATGCGGTGGTTTGATGCCGCATCCAAGCGATGACAGCCGCCTCGGCACGTTGCTCGATCGGAATTCGTTCCGTTCTCGCAACGGTCCCGCTGCCAACGGGCGTTGCGTGTTGTGCGACTGCGGCCGCTAGCTTTTGAGCAAGATCGCCATAGATGGGATCGAAATTCAAAAACTGCAAAACAGCTGCACCAAAATCCTCAACATAGGCCGCTTGCTTTTTCTCGCGTCGTCCGGCGTCGGCGACTTTGCGTTTGGCGTAAGCTTCCGTGGATCGCTCCACCTCCAACTGAGCACGAATTTCTGAGATCGCTAAGCTAGAGGCCCATACGCCACGCGAAAAAACCTTGCGGCCCTTTTTTTCTTGGACAGTCCAGGTTGGTCCGGACGCTTTGACACGTCGCGTCAGTCCGGCATCGCCGGGGGGCAATAGTTCCCAACCCTTGGGGACTTGCAGAACGGCACCTTCGATGGTTCGCACGGTTTTCTCGTTTGGCCCGGGGGAAACTACCCGCGTTTCAATCGTCATGTTGATCTGAGAGTGGAATTCGTACGATGGAGCGACCTATCGCTCCTGTCGGAAGCCCCAAATTTTAGCATGAAAACCAAAAACCATTAGTCCACTTTGGGATTCGGCGGCTTGGGCTTGCGTTTCGCGTGACGGTGGGGCCGCTTGCGCAAAGGGCGCTTGCTGCGAGAATCGCGATGTTCGAGTTCGAACTTGGGTTCCGGCAATTCCTTCAAAATAGCCTGCAACTGATCGTCGGTCAGGTCCGGTCGCTTCTTCCCGACCCCACGAAAAATCGTTAGCCCTTGCTCGATCGATAGAACTTCCCGCCGCGATCGACCGAATTCATCATCCGGCCACGGTCCTTCGATTTCAGTCCAAGCGAACACAGCCCCCATGATGGAGCGAATATAATCCCAATATTCCTTGCGATCCGTCTGCAGGAAAACGCAGCCTTCAGGCTTCAGTCGAGCGTGCACAAGAGCCAAAAAGCCAGGGGTCATCATTCGTCGACTGGATGAATTCGGATCGGAGAAAGGTTGCGGATGGTAGATATGAATCTCATCACAAGACTCAGCCGGCAGATAGTTGGCTAGAAAACGCCATCCATCACAAACAGCAAAACGGAGGTTAGAAAGCCCGCGCTGGTTGCCACGTCGAGTTCCATATCGAATCACGGCGGGTAAAATGTCGATTGCAAGATGGTCCCAATCTTCTCGACGTACGGCCGATGAAAGGGCAAACCGACCGTTTCCACAGCCGATATCCAATGCCAATGGAGCAGATCTGCCAAAAACAGCAGCCAGATCCAGCCGCCCATCCTCTGGTAAGCGTTTGATTGCAGTTTGAACCCACTTTTCCTTTTCCAGGATAATCCCAGGGATCGGAGTACCCATTTCGTACTCGATATCGCCAGGTAAAAGTTCAGTGGGTGATGAATTATTATCGTATCGCTTGCTCATGCGACCCAGTGTAACCGAAGTCCTCAATCCGAAGCATTCATTTTATCAAGAATACGATAGAGGCTCCGTCGTGCGATCCCCAGTTCTCGAGCGGCTTTTGCTTTGTTTCCCTGATTGCGCTTCAATACTTCTTTGATATGAAGTTGCGAGATCGAAGCCATTGGGACCGCGTCGCCGATGTTTGGCCCTGAATCGGCCAATGAATCGTTCGGCAGAACTGAAACCTGCCTCAATTCGGGCGGCAAATTCTGAAGCTCAATCGTATCGCCATCCGCAAGGATCTTGGCGCGTTCCAGTGCATTCACCAATTGACGAATGTTCCCGGGCCAATTGCAGCGTTGAAAAAGCTCAGCCACCCCTTCCCCGATCTTCCACGCATCGCCCAGGACATGGTTTACCAAGAGCGGTATATCTTGAATTCGTTCACGCAGGGGCGGGGTGGTAATCGACAGAACATTCACACGATAATAGAGATCCTCTCGAAAGCGTCCCGCAGCCACCTCGCTCACAAGGTCCCGATTGGTGGCCGCGATCAATCGCACTTTGACTCGTCGCTCCTTCACCGACCCAATCCGACGCATTGAACCATCCTCGAGCACGCGCAGCAGTTTCGCTTGTAGCCCGCCCGCCAGTTCACCAAACTCGTCGATAAACAGTGTTCCGCCGTCCGCGATTTCGAACAAACCAGGCTTTGCCTCCGAGGCTCCCGTAAACGCCCCTTTTTCATGCCCAAACAGTTCACTCTCCAACAGAGCTTCGGGCAATGCAGCGCAGTTGATCACCACCAAGGGACGGTCCGCAACCAAGCTTTGAGCATGGATCGCTCGAGCGACAAGTTCTTTCCCAGTACCACTTTCGCCCAAGATAAGTACCGGTTTATCGCAAGGGGCAATCCGGTCAATCAATCTCTTCACTTCTGTGATCCCAGGGGATTGTCCGACAATGGGCTTCAGCGAATTAGTTTGCGCGAGCTGCTTTTTTAGGTGGCGATTTTCTCTTTCCAGCGACTCGTTACGTGCCGTCTTGCGGATCAACACATCCAGCTCATCCAAACCAAAGGGTTTGGCAATGTAGTCCACCGCCCCGCGCTTCATCGCCTCGACTGCCGAGCCGACGTTGCCGTTGCCCGTCAACACAATCACCTTGAGTTCCTCGTCTTCTTGACGCAGTCGAACCAACAAATCCAGGCCATTCATCCCAGGCATGTTTTGGTCGATCACGGCCAAGTGGAAATGTTGCTTGGCCTGAACCGATATCGCCTGTTCCGCATTGGCAGCAGCCACCACCCGATACCCTTGCCGCTGGAAAAAACGACAAGCCGGTTCAAGAAAATCCGGCTCATCATCTACCAAAAGGAGATCAAGCGGTTCGGTCAGGGGGATGGAGATCATGGCACATGCGTCGTAAAAGTGCTTTTGCTAATTCAATTCGAAGCCACTGAAATGCATGCTGCGTGCCAAGACGAGTTGGCTCGACAAGAAGCCTCAAAAGAGTTTCAATCTTGCTGATGTCTTTCAAGAAAAATACGAGGGCCGCAAAATGAAACCATTTCAATGGTTGCGAAGAACCCCGTTCGAGTATTCCCGCGTGAGCCATTCCGGCACACTGACGCGCTTTTGTCTCGTCTCGCTCGTTTTTGCAAGGCACCAGTATAGACACGGATCCCAGCTGCGACAAACTGGCTCGTTTTTGCAACCAAAAACGCCTCTCCTGAAACATCCGGATCCAAGCAAACTGGCGATTGGCTCGAAAATGCCCCCCGCCACGGTCGAGTTCATCGATGCTGAACTGCTCGATCATTGGTTTGGTCTTGCAGATTCTGACTGACGTTGGCACAACTGTTGCGGAGTAAGATAGACGTAAGATAAGTGTGAAGAGATTGAATCGACAAGATTGGATTCGACGCCTCCTTCCTAAGATTTTTTGTTCCCAAACCCTTCCTCATTGAAACTACAAGATTGCATCAAGATGAGTGATCTGTCTCTTGGCCGTTTGCCGACGAACGATTCGAAAAAAACTGCCCCCGATTCCACCACGATGGAGTCGTTCAGTTATGACGACGGGATAGTACGTTTGTTTTTGATTGCGACGATCGCCTGGGGGCTGATTGCGACAGTCGCTGGCTTGCTGGTTGCCTTTCTGTTGGTGATGCCGGGACTGGTGGATGGACTGGAAAGCCAAGTGGCTTCGATGCTGAGCTTCGCGCGACTTCGGCCGCTTCACACTAACGCCGCCATTTTTGCCTTCGGCGGGAACGCGATCTTCGCAGCGGTTTATTACAGCACGCAGCGTCTTTGCAAATGTCGCATGTGGAGCGACCTGCTTGGGCGTCTTCACTTCTGGGGTTGGCAATTGATTATTGTTGCCGCCGCGGTAACCTTGCCGCTAGGCATCACGCAAAGTAAAGAGTACGCAGAACTGGAATGGCCTATTGACCTCGCGATCGCCGTGGTGTGGCTTGGTTTCTTCGGTGGCAACTTCTTGATGACGTTATGGAACCGTCGAGAGCGACACATGTATGTTGCACTTTGGTTTTACATTGCCACCATCGTGACCGTTACCGTACTGCACATATTCAACAATCTTGTCGTACCGATTGGGTTAGGAAAAAGCTATTCGATCTATGCCGGTGTCCAAGATGCTTTGATGCAATGGTGGTATGGCCACAACGCTGTCGCGTTTTTCTTAACAACTCCGTTCCTTGGGCTCATGTATTACTTTTTGCCGAAAGCGGCAGAGCGTCCGGTGTTCAGCTACAAGCTAAGCATTATTCACTTTTGGTCGTTGGTGTTCATCTACATTTGGGCCGGCCCGCACCATTTGCACTACACAGCACTCCCCGAATGGGCCAGTACGTTTGGAATGTTGTTCAGTGTCATGCTGTGGATGCCATCCTGGGGCGGGATGATCAATGGGCTATTGACCCTGCGAGGTGCCTGGAACAAAGTCACCTCCGAACCCGTCCTTAAGTTTTATGTAGTTGGACTGACCTTCTACGGGATGTCTACTTTTGAAGGACCTTTGCTTTCGGTGAAGAGCATCAACGCCTTGTCCCACTATACCGACTGGACCATTGCCCACGTTCACTCGGGGGCTTTGGGCTGGAATGGGTTTATGACATTCGGAATGATCTACTGGTTGCTGCCTAGACTGTTTCAGACCAAGCTTTGGAGCAAGAAGCTAGCCGAGTGGCACTTTTGGATCGGTACTATTGGAATCCTGCTGTATATCGTTCCGATTTACATGGCGGGTATCACTCAAGGGCTGATGTGGCGGGCCATGGACGATCTTGGCCGATTGCAGTACCCGGAATTTATTGAATCCGTCCAGTCGAGCGTTCCGTTTTGGTGGGCCCGTATCCTGGGTGGAACATTGTATGTGGCTGGCATTTTGATGCTGGCGCTGAATGCCACCATGACTTGGCTCGGTCGACCCAGCAAGTATGACGAACCTGTCTACACCGCGCCCCGGTTGAGCCGGTTCTACGAAGATTCGCCGATTCCCCAAAGTCCATTGGCGGGCACACCAGTGCTCGATACCGCAGTGCGATTGGATAAAGTGTCGGCCATGGATTGGCACCGCCGCTGGGAACGTTTTCCAGTTCGGTTCACTTTGCTTACAACCTTGGCGGTTATCGTTGCAAGTCTCTTCGAGATCATTCCAATGTTCTTGATTCGCAGCAATATTCCGACGATTGCCAGCGTCAAACCTTACACACCTTTGGAGCTTGCTGGTCGAGACATTTATGTTTCGGAAGGCTGTTACAACTGCCATTCCCAAATGATCCGCCCCATGATTGCGGAGACTCAGCGATATGGCGAATACAGCAAGGCAGGTGAATTCATTTACGATCGGCCATTCCAATGGGGATCGCGACGAATCGGCCCCGATCTCGCTCGAGAAGGTGTCAAGAAGCAAAGCAGCTTCTGGCATTGGACTCACTTTGAAAACCCATCCAAGTTCGTGACGGGTTCCGTGATGCCAAGCTACAAGCATTTGCTGGAACAGAAGCTCAACTTCAAAGAGATCCAGAAGCGGGTGGATGCGGCCGCATTTTTAGGTGCACCTTATGACAAGGAACTCACGGAAGCTGAATCCATGGCTCAAAAGCAAGCCGAGGTTTTTGCGGCGGAGATCATCGCTCAAGGGGGACCCGTCTCCTACAACGGGCATTTGATCAAAGACTCGACCGCCATCGCGCTCATTGCTTATGTGCAAAGGCTCGGGACCGATTTGTTTGCAGTGCCACCGACAGCACCACCTGCGGAAAAACCAGCCGAAGCTCCAGCGACGGAAACGCCGCCAACCGAATCGGCTACAACGACTGACGCAGTTTCAGAAACTACACCGACGGTGGCCAGTCGTTAATTCTGAGCCGCGGGCGCTAGCCGCGAACCATAGATTTTTGCCAGGAATCCGAAACGCGGCTAGCGCCTGCGGCTCACAAAAAAACTTCCGCGGCTAGCGCCTGCGGCTCACTTAGGGAAAACCCATGTTAAAAGAGATCATCAGTAAACTAGATTATTCGGACTATGACGAAATCGCCTTGGTCTTGTTTGGAATGAGTTTTCTTGCCATTTGCATTGGTGCGTTCATGCTTCGCCAAGATGCGTCGCGAGCATTTGGACGCATTCCACTTGACGACCTCGTTCCTGTTCCTCGAACGGCGAATTCTCAGAAAACCATCACCGAAAACACAGAATCAAACCTATACGGTAACGGAGATAGACAGTAATGGATCAGGGCAATTCAACGGAAGTTAAGGTTCTGCACAGTTACGATGGTATTCAAGAGTATGACAATCCACTTCCCAGTTGGTGGAAGTGGGTTTTTGTCTTGACCATGGCCGTCTCGCCGTTTTACTTGTTGTACTTCCACATCGGTGCTCCGGGACGATCCGTCGAGGAGATGTACCAAGCAAGCCTGACAGAAAACACGAAGAAGCAATATGCGGAAATCGGTGACTTGGCAGCCGATCAAGCCACCATGATCAAATACTTGAAAGATCCAAAATGGGTTGGCGTTGGCCAGTCCATTTTCAAAGCCAACTGCGTCTCTTGCCACGGTTCAGATGGTGGCGGTAACGTTGGGCCCAATCTATGTGACGACAATTACAAGCACATCAAAGCACTGCCGGACATCATCAAGGTCCTCAATGAAGGTGTAGGAGCGGGCGCCATGCCAGCATGGGCCACCCGCTTTTCTCACAAGAACGACATTATTTTGGTTTCGGTTTATGTCGCAAGCTTGCGAGGTTCGAAGCCTGCTTCTCCCAAAGCGCCCGATGGTAGTCCCATTGCTGCGTGGCCAATCGAGTAAGGTGCGCCTGAAATTATGAAAGACACGCTGCCAGTTGTTTCGAACGAAAAGACGTCCTGCGGTCGCTGTCAAGCAAATGGTGGATGTTGCAAGGAACTGCAAGAAACACAATCGCCGATGCATGAAAGCTCCATTCTTAACGCCCCCGAGCAAGTGTTGCCCACCTTGCGGCGCGATGGCAGCCGAAATTGGCTTAGCCCTTCTCTAGCCAAAGGATTTTATTGGCAACGTCGACGTTGGTTCGCCTACGGTTTGATCGCGTTCTTTGTGACCTTACCCCATTTGCGATTGAACGGCAAACCTTACGTTTTGATCGATATTGCAAGCCGCCAGTTTACCTTTGTCGGTTACACGTTCTATCCAACCGATACACCTTTAGTCGCTTGCTTGGCCTTGATGGCCTTCTTTTCGATCATGTTGGTGACAGCTCTCGCCGGACGCGTTTGGTGTGGCTGGGCATGCCCGCAAACAGTTTATCTCGAGTTCCTATTTCGTCCTATCGATCGCTTTTTTGATGGCACGCTTGGCAAGGGTGGCAAATCTCGAAGTCAGTTAGGGGGCATTCGTTCGGTGGCCAAGTTCCTAGCCTACCTGGGCTGTTCCTTGTTTCTTGCTCATACCTTCCTAAGCTACTTCGTTGGAACCGACCGATTGGCTCAGTGGATGCAATCTTCGCCAACTCAACACCCAGTCGCCTTTTTGGTCATGGGTGGAGCGACTATTGGGTTGTTATTCAATTTCATGTATTTTCGAGAGCAATTCTGCATGATTGCTTGCCCCTATGGACGCTTCCAATCGGTCATGCTGGACCGCAAATCCGTCATCGTCACCTACGATATCCAACGCGGTGAACCTCGAAAACGCGGCAAGCGAGATAACCAACTCACGCTAGATACGCTCGGGGTGAAAACAGGAGACTGTATTGAATGTGGGCGTTGCACCGCCGTTTGCCCGACGGGCATCGACATTCGCGATGGGCTTCAGCTTGAATGCATTCATTGCACTCAGTGCATCGACGCTTGCGACGACATCATGGTCAAAATCGGAAGGCCCACGGGGCTGATTCGCTACTCGAGCCAAGATGCCATGGCGGGGGTTCCTTCCAAATTCATCCGAGCGAGGACGCTGATTTATCCGACGATTATCGGTATCGCTTTTGTGTTGTTCTTGTTCGTGTTGTCGTACAAGTTTGCTTTCGATGCTCGCGTTGTACGAATGCCAGGTGCGCCGTTTACGGTCTTCCAAGATCAACACGTGCAAAACAATTTCCGCATTCGTTTGGTGAACCGAAGCCAAACCGCACAACAGTATTCCATCAAAACCAAGGATGAAGCGGTTGTCGCTCGTTGGAGCAATGAGGCACCGCTGACGCTAAAACCAGGCGAATCGGTGTTGGTACCTGTCGATGTTCAGTTCCCTCTTCAAGTCACCAAGGGCTTGGGGCTTTACGATACGCGAATCGAAATTGCCGATTCGGCAGGATCCGCTCGCGATATCCAAGTTCGATTGCTAGGCCCTCAGTAATGACCAAAGTGTATCCATGATCGCGACGAATGCCGTAAAACAAGAACGCAAATCCAGACGCTTTTGGGTGCTGTTGATCGTTGGTTTTTTCTCTCTCGATATCGCAATTGCCGCCATCGCTATTTCGATGGCGGCGGGGGACCCATCCTTTCGCTCCATTCCTGGATTTGGCGAACGGGCGGTGGCGTGGGATCAACGCCAATCGTTGAAGGAAGCTTGGAACAAGCAGGGTTGGGCGATCGAAATCGCTCGCGTTCAGCCAAGCATGGATGCGGTCGAGATCGTTCTAAAAGATGCTGCCGGAACACCCGTCTCAGGCTGCACAGGATCGGTCACCATGTTTCACTACACCCGAGTTGCCACGCAATGGAAGGCACCTCTTGAGGAAACGCAACCTGGTCTTTATCGAGCCAAAATCGACGTTTCCAAGCCAGGCATGTGGAATCTAGAGATCGACATGTTGACGGCCGATCAAGAAAAATGCTGGTTCGAAAAGTCGTTCGATTGGCAAGGAGATTCCAAGTGAACGCATGGGAGTTGCTGACCGCAACACTTTTCTCTTCGCTGGTCGGATCATTGCATTGTGTCGGCATGTGCAGTCCTTTCGCCATGTTAGCGATGGGGCAAACCAGTGGTGGCCGCACTGCCGTACAACGGGCGGTGCGTCTGTCCGCTTATCACTTGGGGCGACTGGCTACCTATCTGTTGATGGGAATACTTGTCGCCGCCTTCACCTTCACCTTCCAGCATGCAGCCGGCAACTTCGCTCAATCGCATTGGATTGGATGGGGTGTCGGAATGATCCTGATTGTCATGGGAATGGTGCGATTATTCGAATCGATTGGCAACGCCACGAAACCGGTGACCCATTCCGTTTGGGTGTTGAATTGGACGCGGTCGATCGTGGCGTTCCGCAAAAGGTACGCGTCAGGACCAGCTTGGCTTTCGTCTTTCCTTTGGGGATTCTCCAGCACTTTCTTGCCATGTGGCTGGCTATACATTTTTGTTTTAGCCTCCGCAGCAGCGCCCTCACCGACCATGACCGTTGCGATGATGGTCGCCTTTTGGGTGGGGACTTTGCCGCTGTTGACCGCCGCTGCCTGGAGCTGGAGCATGGCGGGACATCGATGGCGTTTTCTGATTCAGCCCCTGGCCGCGATATGCATTGTCGCCTTTGGTTTTTACACTTTGATGCACCGAAGCCAGGTCGATCTAAACTCCATCACAGCGACACCCAGCAAGCCCTCGATCCAGCAAATTCGAGATGCGATGAATGCGGGGCTACCGTGCTGTGTGGGAACCCCCTCACGAGCTGCGCTGATGCCGAATGCACGAAGCGTCGTACCTGCTGCGACTGGTGCTGGTGCTGCGACTGGTGCTGACCCGTACGGCGCTGTTGGGTTTCTGGGAGGCAATGATGCAGGAAACCCTTGATCAGGAGAACTTGGCCAAACTGGGATTTCGTCCTTGTGCGCATTGTGGGCAGCCTACCTTTGCAGCCGACAATGAGTCTCGCGTTTTTTGTTGCAATGGATGCATGGGCGCCTTTGCAATGATCCATGAACTTGGACTGGAGGACTTCTATGCACTGCGGAGGGACGCGAAGCCTTCTTTGTCGGTAGCCAGAAACGATCGTATTGCGGTCTTGAACAATTTGGAAGCGGCTGGCGTAGCCGTCCATCGTTTTCCGGATGGCTTATGTTCGGTGCGCCTTGCGATCGACGGAGTTCATTGCGGCGCCTGCACTTGGCTGATCGAACGAGTTCAACCTACCATTCACGGGCTTAAAAGTGCCCAAGTAAGGATGAGCGATTCGACCATCGAACTCATTTATGACCCCAGCCAAACAAACCCAGCGTCTGTTTCACATCGCTTGTCTCGAATCGGTTATGCGCTTTCGCCTTGGATCGCGAACGAAGAGGATGAGCGAGGATTTTTAGAGAAACAGCGATGGCATTGGACAGGCATCGCGACCGCTGCATTTCTTGCAGCCAACGCTATGTGGATCGGGGTAGCGTTGTATGCCGGTGAGTCCACGGGCATGACTTCCACTCAAGCAACTTTTCTGCGTTGGATCGGGACATCCTTAGCGATCCTGGCAACGGTTTTTCCCGGACGCATTTTTTTCCAAACCGCATGGCAATCGATTCGGACTCGCACACCCCACGTGGATATCCCTATCGCGTTATCCTTGTTGATGGGGGCTGTAGGGTCATTGGTTGGAACTGTTTCTGGACAGGGCCACGTTTATTTTGATTCCCTTGCCTCCCTGATCTTGCTACTTCGGGTTGGACGTTTTATCCAATTTCGGGCAACGTATCAGTCCCGTTTGTCCGTGGCAAAGCTTCTGCGATTGAACTCCGTGGTCGCGAACCGCATCGAGTCCGACGGCGCGTGGACGACTTTACCATCCAGTCGGCTGAAAGTGGGTGATCGAATCTATGTTCAACCAGGGGTGCCGATTCCCGCTGATGGTTTGGTCCAGGGAATGGCAGAAGATGAACAGACGCAACTGAGCTCCGTCGATATGTCCTCGCTCAATGGCGAAAGCAAGCCGATGCCAGTCCGAGCCGGGGACGTCGTGCTCAACGGAACGACCAATCTCAGCAGCCCACTTACGGTGCAGGTAACTGCCGTCGGTGACGCAACTCGCATGGGAAGATTGATGGAATTGGTCAGGGAAGCAACGACCCATCGCACCCCATGGATTATGGCCGCAGATCGGGTTGGGCAATGGTTTGTCATGGTTGTGATAGGCCTTGCCGTGTGCACTTGGCTCTTTTGGTTTGTAGTAGCCGGAAGCAATACGGCAACTCAGCACACGATGGCACTGCTGACGATCGCGTGCCCTTGTGCGCTTGCGTTGGCCGCACCCTTGGTTTTGACGGTATCGCTGGGTCGCGCTGCGAAGAGACAGATTTGGATTCGGGACGGGAACTGTTTGGAGAAACTTGCAACACCCGGCAAAATGTGGCTCGACAAAACAGGGACCTTAACGCACGGTCGCATGACAGTACTAGAGTGGCATGGAGACTGCGAAAACTTGGCTTATGCAGCGCGATTGGAAAGTGCCTTGCGGCATCCAGTGGCTTCAGCGATCGTTGACTTTGCCACCCGCCAGATCGAAACAAATACGACTGGGATTCCAACGAGTATTTTTGAAGATAACAAAGTCACGGTACATGGCGGATCGATGGAGCAGGAAGTGCCATCACAGACAAAGGTTGTTGATGTGCATGTGGCGATGGGACGAGGAATACGTGGCACCATCGCTGGGAATACCCTGTGCATCGGCTCACAGCGTTGGATGCTCGAAAACGGTATCAAGATTGACGGACCATGGAGCGATTTGGAATCCGGGATACTTTCTCGTGGGCGAAACAGCGTCTGGTTGGCGGTCGATCATTCGGTGGTTGGAATGTTCGGACTTGGCGACCCCCTTCGAGCAGATACTGTCTCCACGTTGCGTTCGATTGCCGAGCGAGGATGGAAACTAGCCATCCTGTCTGGTGATCGTCAGGAAATGGTAGATCGCATGGCCAAAGCGCTTCAATCGGAAGGAGTTCTTTTAGAAACCGCCCTAGGGGAGCAAACGCCTGAACAAAAAATGAAAGCCATTGTCGATTGCAAAGAGCAGACCTCGGGTCCTTGTGTTATGGTGGGCGATGGCGTGAACGACGCGGCCGCACTGGCAGTCGCCGATGTTGGAATCGCCATCCGAGGAGGCAGCGAGCAGTCGCTGCATGCGGCCCCCATTTACCTTGCAAACCAAAAATTATCGTCGGTCGTCGGCCTCTTGGACACATCGAAAAACGTAGTCGTCGGGATCAAACGCTGCTTCATAGCTTCCTTGATCTACAATTCCATCACTATCACTTTGGCGATCACTGGCCTGATACACCCGCTTGTTGCGGCAATACTGATGCCTATCAGCGGGCTCACTGTGCTGGCAATGGCCATGATGGTACGCAGCAAGTATTAAAACAATATCCAAATTCACTTCCCCCAAGAAACTTGACCCATCATGAGTGTTCTTTACATTGCCTTGCCAGTCGCGCTGCTTCTTGGTGGATCGGCGCTCATCGCTTGCTTACTATGCATTCGAAATGGTCAATACGACGACCTGGAAAGTCCAGCCATGCGAATGCTGAATGACGAGGTCAAAAAGTGACCGCACCATTCTTACATGCACTTGGTTTCTTGGCCCGCACAATTGCTTGTGTGCTGTGGTTCGCAGGCTGGGTGAACACGGCACGTTCCGAGGATGAATTTGAGAATGCACCGATCTCTTATTACGAATCCGAGTCCCATGACCCTGTTGCCAAGTTGCTTCAGCAGATAAAGTCGGGCGAAAAGGTGTTGGTCGCCGATTCCAAAGGAGACTATCTTCCGTCGGTTTTGCAAGCGTTAGACATCCCTGTCTCGTCGCAATGCCTGGTCTTTTCCAAAACCAGCTTACAACTTTCGCGTATTGGACCAAGCACTCCGCGGGCAATCTATTTCAATGATTCGGTTTACTTGGGAGTTGTCCAAGGCAGCGACGTCATGGAACTGACAGCTATCGATTCTCAGTTGGGATGCGTGTTTTACACCTTGGAACGCGAGGGAGAAAAGTTCCAAATCCTACGCGACCGAGGTCAATGCCTGTCATGTCATGCGACTTCGCGAACGGAAAGGGTGCCTGGCGTTTTAGTGCGTTCCATTTACTCGGACAAATCAGGTCGCCCTCGTTCGGGCTCGACTTCGTACGTGACGGATTACCGCAGTCCTTTTCAACAACGCTGGGGCGGTTGGTATGTCACTGGAACACACGGCAAGATGACCCATTTGGGCAATGCATTTGCCCTCGATCGCCAAGACCCGCAAAAAGTGGATACAGAATTCAGTCTCAATTTAGAGAAGCTCCCCGAAAATGTTCAAGGCGATTTTTACTTACAAGAGTCCAGCGACATCGTAGCCTTGATGGTGCTGGAGCATCAGACTCGATTGCATAATCTGATCACTCGGGCCAATTACGAAACTCGCCAAGCCATTTACCTCGATCAAGCCATGAACGAAGCGCTTGACCGCGACAAGACTTTTCGCACAGAGTCCACAGGTCGTCGCATCGCGAGCGTCGGCGAGGCGCTTGTAGCAGGGTTGCTGTTTGCAGACGAGTTTGCTTTAGAATCCGAAGTGAAAGGCACTTCTGCCTTCCCCCAGGAATTTAGCCAGCGCGGACCGATCGACTCCCAAGGTCGCTCGCTATACCAGCTCGACCTGAAAAAGCGACTGATGCGATATCCATGCAGCTATCTGATTTTGTCGTCGCATTTCGATGGATTGCCAGATGCGGTCATGACCTACATTCAAAACCGAATGCACGGGATTTTGACGGCGAATGGCGAGCTCCCCAAAGGCGTCCGAATTGAACCGGACGAGCGAAAAATCATTCGTGAAATGCTGGACGAACTGAAGCCCGGTTGGCTATTACTCCTCGATCATGAGAATTACCATGTTGAACCTAGAAAATGAGTTTGACGAGCATTCGCAAGGACTTCAAGATTCAGCCATTCTGGCCGCGATCTTGGACACGGCTGTCGATGCCATTGTGACCATCAACTCCCAAGGGTTGGTGCTGCATGTGAATCGCGCTTTTCAAAAAATGTTCGGATTTCTTCCCGCGGAAGTGATCGGGCAAAACGTTTCGATGATGATGCCAGAACCAGATCGATCCGCACACGATGGTTACCTTCATCGCTACCGTTCCACGCGACAGGCAAGCATTATCGGGATCGGTCGCCAAGTGATGGGCAAACGAAAAAACGGTTCGATGATTCCTGTGGATCTTGCGGTTAGCGAAGTTCGGATCGGATCCCAAGT
>JBIKLJ010000188.1:0-9629 GCA_044359895.1 Pirellula sp. | reverse complement strand
GATCGGAATTGAACCGACATAAACTTGGTTCACAGCCAAGTTCCTGAACCAATACAGGACGGCCACAGCACCGGAGGCAGGAATCGAACCTGCGAGCTTCTGGTTCAGAGCCAGACGCAACGACCAACAGTTGCTACTCCGGAGTATTGATTTGTTCTTTCAGCCCGGGCGGAAGGAGTTGAACCCTCATACCACTGCTTCAAAGGCAGCTGGCTTACCGTTAGCCGATACCCGAATATCTTTCATCAAACAGAGTGCCATGTCGGAGTCGAACCGACCTGACCGGATTGGAAGTCCCGGGCACCGAAAAGCATGGATGCTTTTTGGTCGCTTTGCCGCTCGGCCAATGGCACATTCATCTAACACAAGGCGGAAGGAGCGAGAGTTGAACTCGCAAGGCATTTACGCTCGCTCCGCTTCGAACGGAGAGCCGTCGCCAATCGGCTTGCCCTTCCACAGTAAAAGCTCCGGCAGCAGGAATCGAACCTGCGACTAAGCGAGTAACAGTCGCCCTCCCGTACCAACACAGGACCCACCGGAGTGTAGACTTAAGGCTTTAGGCTTAAGACTTAAGGAAAACAAAATGCGAGATCACACGAAGCTTCGAGCTTTTGAGTTGGCAGACCAGTTTGCGTTGTTGGTCTACAAATACACCGCAACATTTCCTCGTGAAGAACAATTTGGATTGACCTCTCAAGTTCGCCGTGCGGCCGTCTCGGTACCTTCAAACATAGTTGAAGGCTGCGCTCGACCGACACAATCTGACTATCTCAAGTTCCTCGACATTGCATATGGCTCAGCGTCAGAAGCGAAGTACCAACTGTCGCTTGCATTTCGCCTCGGTTTTCTCAACGCAGAGTCGAACGAAGTGTTGGCAAGTTGCGCCGATGAGTTAACCCGCGTACTATCAGGGCTTATTCGCTCCCTTCGTTCTTCCTGAAGTCTTTAGCCTTAAGCCTTTAGCCTCTTACGAAGCGTCCAGCGAGAATCGAACTCGCAATTCCTCCTTGGCAAGGAGATGGGTTACCACTACACCATGGACGCCTTTTGTTGGCTCAACCAAATTGTCAAAGATCGGTGAAGCTTGAAGTGCGAAAGGTGAAGTGTGAAAATTTCAAACTTCGAACTTCTCAATTCAAACTTCTTGCAGTGGGATCGGTGGGTATCGAACCCACATCGACCGGATTAAGAGTCCGGTGCATTACCTTGTCTGCCACGAACCCAGGCTTCAGGCTATAGGCTTTAGGCTATAGGAAAAAAGCGGCGAAGCCGTGTCGGTATTTACCTAAAGACTAAAGCCTAATGCCTAAAGTCTCTCTATGAGGCCGGAGGGATTCGAACCCACGCTTTGCGGATTAAAAGTCCGCTGTGCTGCCGCTACACCACAACCTCGAAGCAGGCTTTAGGCCATAGGCTATAGGATGTAGGTGTTTACAATCCGTGATCGAAACTCGTGTAACTCGCATGGTCTTCTTTCGTTTGTTCTTCCTTAAGCCTAAGGTCTAATGCCTAAAGCCTTTTCACAGTGGTAGCCCTGAGAATTGAACTCAGCGCGATCCGCTTATCAGACGCCGGTTTTTCTCTTTGGCTAACGCGGGGGCTCCAGCCCTCGACTACCATCTCTTCAGTCGGGTGTGTCGGAATCGAACCGCTCTCGATCGCCCCAAACGACCTGTGCCAGCCATTACACTTCACGCCCGAAAGTTGTTATGTCAGTGGACCTGCAGGGAGTTGAACCCTGTAGCCTTGATTGCAAGTCAAAGCGCCGACCCGTCGGCAAGCCCATTCGCATTTGTCAGTGACTCGTGTGGGATTCGAACCCGACCTAGCTGGCTTGAAAGACCAGCAACCTCACCAGAAGTCGAACGAGCCGAAACAAAGGCTTAAGGCTACAGGCTTAAGACTTAAGGTTTTTTCCTTACGCCTTTAGCCTTAAGTCTTTAGCCTTCTCTATCAGTGGACTGGGAGGTGCTCGAACCCTCCTCTCCGGCTCTTCAGGCCAGCGCTATACCGTCTCAGCTACCAGTCCGAATGAAGCTTTGAGCTGTAAGGCGTAAGGTATAAGCAATGGCAAAACTGATCCCGCTTAAACCTTATTGCTTACTCCTTACCGCTCGATCAAGGCACGAAAAAACCCGGTGTCACTTTGGGGTAACACCGGGTTCGCCAACGTTTGCTTCGTTAGTACGGCCGAGTGTTACCTCCGATGTGGATGTAAGGGGAGCGCATTCGCGTTTTGCAACACGATACAACCCTCATATCCATTAAATCGTTCGGTCAGTGCTGACCTTAGGTAACTGGGCCGTATTGAAGTCATGATCTCGTATCCAGTGATTGATTGATTTTCAGATTCCTCATCACGCCCAGTTCGAAAGCACTGTCTAGCGTGTACAGGAAGATAGACGTCGCTAAGATGAATTGGTTCGCTGAATTTTCTCGGTTCACCAAAATTCTTGCAACAAGCCAACATCCCGACATACGTATAAACGCAGATACCCAGCGAAAGTCTCCATACTCAATGAATAATATCGAAGTATTTTTGAATGCAAGCAGGTTCGCTGTGGCCGGCGCATCGCAAGACCGATCCAAGTACGGGAACAAAGTCTTCCGTGCAATCGTCGCATCGGGTCGCACTGTCTATCCGCTCAATCCGACAGCCGTTGAAGTAGAAAGCCAACCCGCGTTCGCCTCGATTGCTGAACTTCCCGTTGTTCCAGAGTCCCTATCGATCGTCACTCCACCACACGTCACACGCCAAGTCATCCAGCAGGCGATCGCCGCGGGCGTCAAGAATATTTGGATGCAACCCGGTGCTGAAGATTCCAAAGGGAGCCAAGCCGCGCGGGATGCGGGACTCAACGTCATCGACGACGGAAGTTGTATACTTGTCAGTCTTTCAATCGAACGATCATCGAAGTAGAGGTCTAATTTTATGAAGTCCCAACAAGAGAACAATCCAAGCGGAAACACCGTAGAAGCGAATGTTAAGAAGAACGAAAAGCCGTGCCAACCGGCTTGTCCTGCTTGCGGCGGATCGCTGATTGACATCCGCGCGAAGTTGCAATGTTCCAAGTGTCACAGGATTTGCGAGACTTGCTGCGAAGGTGGTCGTGGGTAGCCTCGACTCAAACCACTTATGAGTCTAGCAAGCCACCAATAATCCATCTTCAACAATTAGTTCCACAATTTGCGCCTTGGCTTGCTGTTCGGTTAACTCACCACGTAGGATTTTGACATCGGACGGGGCAACAATGCCAAGTGAAATCCGGTTGCCTTGTATCTTGACGACTTCCACAGTGATGTTGCCGTCGATGACCAACTTATCACCAACTTTGCGACTTAGAACTAGCATTGTGATTCTTCCATGAGTTCGATTGCTGCGGCAGTGCGGGAATTGTTGGTCTGCCGCATCCCAACACATGTATTATCAGCTGGGCCGTTGACAACTTAGGTCAATGCCCAAGTGAATTCGAAGTTTTTGTTTGATTAAGGTTTCCAGTAACCGCTGTCATCCACCAAATCCCGGAGCGGTACTTTGGCGAGCGTTGCGCCATTGGGGAATTGAAGCGTCGCGGTTTCACCGTCGACGGAGACTAAAATCGCCCGTTGGCCTCGCACGTAGCGATTGCTGAGTGGAACTTCCTGTCCAATTCGAGACCTAATAGCGTTGAGTTGATCTTCTGCTTCCTTGAGAAAGTCGATTTCCTTCGGTTTCTTTGACATGGCATGTACTCCTTTGCCACGAGTTTCTCGATGGCGATGACACGTTTGGTCAATTGCCTTTCACGCCCAATACTTGTGATAGCATGGCAAGAGGAGTTTCATTCAGAACTATTCGCGATGCGTTCGGGCCAAGTCGAAGCAGGGGTCTGATTCAATTTAGATACGAGGTGTAGGTGGCTGCAAATTGGCCACACCGATCGTGGTTCGCAATGGCATCACAAGATTTCATTTGCCTGTCCTGCGAACCAGACACAATGATCCGCAGATTTGGATAAGCGGCGAGGAGATTTGCTGCAGTTTCGACATGGGTAATGTTTTCCAGCTCGAAGGAATCGGGCGGTTGGTTCCCCCAGCGTTCAACAATCGCCCTAGAGCGTTTGTCCCATGGATAAGGCAACTCCACAGGATCAGTTCGTTGCCAACGGACCTCTGGCAGTCGTTCTTTCGTTCTCGCAACGAAATGGTAGATGTAGCTTTGCATGACTGGATTGCTTACCCAGCATTCGTTCTGATGCAAGTTCACGTTGTAGTCGGCGGGCAGGAAGCGAATCGCATCACGATGGTAGGTCCACAATTGGTTGACGACTAAGCATTCATCGCATCCAAGATCATGCTTGCCTCCAGTCGGCAAGAGGTGACTGATGATTTCGGCGAACATCAATCCGAATGCTTCGGTTCCATAAAGATACAGTCCGCCGTTAGGATGAGTCCAAGCCGGCGCTGGCAATATGTCGCAGCGTCGAGCCCACTCATCGTGCGCCTGTTGATTCCAACTGGCACGATCGACGCGTCGTTGCGGGCTTTGGCGTCCGGAGACCATCGCGAAGTCGATAGGCGGTACCAGATCAAACGGCGATGGGCAGTCGCTGCGGATGACCATGTCGTTGTCGAGTTGGAGAACATGGCTGGAGCCCAAGAGCGATTGCACGTGATCGCAGACAAGCATCTTCTGCCAGAACGGGTGACATAGCTGTAGAGGCTTGGTGATCCATATGACCTCGGCGTTCCATCGTGTCGCAGCGGCATGAAAGCTTGCTCGCACGTTTGGCAAGCTTCGGCGGGGTGGCAAGTCGAGTACTGCAATCACTCGCTTCATCTTTATTGCTCCTTGTTGGTCGGATCCTGGTTATGAAACGGGATCTTGCGTGCTGGACATAGACTACACTGGGGAATCTCCCGAGTCGCAAAGAACTCCCGCACCAGGTCGTCGGATGCGGTTGGCGGACAAGCCTTGTAGTCTCGAAAGAGCTGCCAAGCCGGGATCGCTTCCAGTCGAAGTTTTCGCTCCATGGTTGCGAAGTATGCGAGAGCTGGGCACTTCCACAGATGGCCTTGGAATAGTTGCGTGCATGATCTTTGAAGGCAGATCTTCCATGCCGCTCTGGGGCGACTGTCGAAGGGCATGGGCTTGCCATCGATCATGTGATACTGCTGTCGCCAGCCTTTGTGGGATTCTCGAACAGTGATTTTCAATGCGGGATAGGCAGCTCGCCATTCGTCGAGTCGTTGAAGTACTTCGTTGAATTGCTGTTGATAAGCTGGCGCGTTGCCATGTTGCGACACATCCATGCGAAAGCCGTTATCGAGAAGTGCTCCTGGCAAATCGGGATGGCGATCGAGGAAGAAACCGTTAGTTACACAGAGCCCAGACGAACCGGGGAACGCGCTACGAGCAAGCTCGATGATTTGAATCAAATTGGGATTGAGCGTTGGTTCTCCACCTAGGATCGCTATTTGCTTCGGTGCAAGTCGACCTCGCCATGCGTCGAAGTTCTCTCTCGCATCTTCAACACTGACGATACCGCCAACGTGGAAGTTGGAATAATGCGAGCACTGAGCGCAATAAAGATTGCACGCATGTGCTGCATGGAACTCAAGGTTGGGAATCTCGATCATAATGGTCATGAGCCTTGAGTCTTGAAGTGAAAGAAAATGCAGCCGACACGAGTAACGTGTCGGCTTGCGAGAAGACTAACTACCCGTGTTAAATAACCACATCCGAATCGTTGCCCGAATCTACAATGTCTTCGGGACGTACTTTTCGACGCGGCCATCCGGGTGGTAGTGGAACATTTCGTCCGGGATGGCCGGGCGGTAGGTTATTCGGATACGAATAGCCAGGCGGCAAATGATAGGGGTGATCCGGTGGTAGCCTTGGCCAAGTGTAAATCGGCGGAGGATAAAGGACCTCGACCGGAGGTTCGGATACCGGTGGCCAAGCAAGATGGGGAGGCCACCAAACCGGACGTGGCTCGGGCACATACGGAAGCGGCTCTCCAGGTGGATCAAACGGAGGAGGCGGCCACCAGGGTGGTCGTTGTCCGTCAGGGCCGAATGAGCCATTCGGAATGGTCATCTTTCACACTCCTTTGAGAAGGGGGATTCAAAACAAATCAACGCCACATGACTTTGCGAAGTCCGTGTTTCTTAGTGCCAAGCTTCAAGTACTCCGGGCGATGGCGCACATAACCCGGTGGATCAACGTGAACGTGTTTGAAGACATGGTCGGTTGCGACGGCGACCTTCATACCTGCAAGCTTGGCTCGCCAAAAGAAGTCCCAATGCTCCTCGACCTTGAGCTCTTCATCCCAGCGAATCGCTTGCAAGATGTCGCGGTAGGCAACGAAACAGTTGCCTACATAGTCACAGCGAGCGATCTTGTCATGCCAACGATACGCACCGGAGAAGATTCGCATCACACGACTTCTCGCGGCGAGCATTCTGGGGCCTTCTTCCGTGTTGCTCATTCCAGAAAGTAAATCTTGGTCTGGGTATCGATCGAGCTTCTCAACAAGTTCAGCGAGTCGGGTTTGCTCCGTGATGATGTGATCATCATCCGTGAAGACAACGACGGGAGAATCGCCCATTTCCAGCAATCGATTGCGACCAGCAGAAAGTCCAATGTCGTATTCGGTCTCGACGAGTCGATCGACCAATGCGGCTTCGTCCGGACAGCACTTTGAGAATCGCAAGTCCGGTCGCCCGTCATCGAGCACGTGGATCAACGGCCTGTTCTCGCCGCACTGCTCATAGATCGAACGGACCAGCGTTGCACAGCAATGTGGACGATGAATTGTCTTGATACAGAAAGTTACTCGGTCACGCATTGACGATCCCCCCTCCTGGATATCGCATTGAATGAAAGCCGTGTTTGCGAAGTCCCATCGCTCGGAACTTGGGTCGACCTCGGAGATCGCCGTAGGGCTTGGCTCCCACATGGGCATGAACCACTGTGCAATCGACGGCAACTGCTATCGCTAGCTTCTCGATTCGACTGGCTCTGTAGAAAAACTCCCAGTGTTCGTAAGTTTTGATCGCGTCGTCCCAGCGAACGCGTGCAATGGTGTCGCGTCTTGCTAGAAACGCGTTGCTGACCATGTCACACCAGCAAACCGGACCAATGCGTTTGTATTCGCCCCGATGCATCCAGATGCGTTTCCCATTCATTAGCGGGCTGAGCATCATCGGCTGGCCACCTCCACCTTGACGAACGGCAAGGATGTCGAGGTTGTGCTCCATGAATCGTTCATAGACACGATCTAGATGCAGATCGGGAGTGACGATCTGGTCATCGTCGAGTAAGAAAACCAGTTCAGTCTCGGCGGCATCGATCGCCGTGTTGCGTCCAACTCCCACTCCCACATCGTGCTTGTCGAGGTCGATCACACGGCAATGCTTGGCGGTCTCGGGATACTTGGCTGAGAACCGTAGTTCCGGGCGACCGTCATCCACAACGATGATCGTTGGCGAGTCGAATTCTTTACGCAAAGATTCCACAAGCCGATGGCATGCCCACGGACGATGGATCGTCTTGATGCAGAAAGTGATTTGGTCGATTGGTAGATTGCTTGTCATGGGCAAACTCACGGATTGGAGATCATTTGGATTAGCTTCATGAAATGACGAAAGTCTTTGCCGCGATTGGCTTGGAGCTTCATTCAAAGAACAACATCGAGGGGCGCGACATTTCCAAGTTCTGAAATCAAGGAACGATCGAACACGCTTTCGAAATCGCCGGGCTCGAATTGACCGATCTGATGGATAAGGTCGAGTTTGGGGGGGCTGGCAATTCGCGTCGAATGCTGAATACCACCGCGTCCGTTGTCGTCGCCACGATTCCAAATCTTGTGATGGTTGCGCGAAACGTGTTTCACCAGCGCGTCCCATTCATCAACGGGAATCGTTGGGTCGAGCCACGCATCAATGTCTCGCTGCCCCCAATTGAATCCGTGAAGCTGGATAGCCGTGGAACCGACAATCAAGTAGCGATGGTTTAGTTCTCCGAGAATCGCGATCGCACTCATCAGCCGAACTTCCTCAATTCTGGATTTACGTGAGCGATGGCCGACTCGAGTTCTTCATCCGTGGGATCAATGCCAAGGAATTCGACCAGTCTTGCGATGCCCGCAGCTGGGTCTTTCGTCAACTCTGCAAAGTCAACTCGAAGGACTGGAACCTTTGGATGGGACTTGATGAATCGCTCACGATGTTCGAGCAGCGATCGCTGCAGTCGTTCGCACGCCGCGTCGTCCGCAGAAAACCATTGACCACGATGTTTGTTGCTTCGATCCTGAAGGGAACGGATCGAGGCTTCGATGGGTCGATCAACTGCGATGATTCGAAGAGAGTCACCAAGACCCGCATACAAGTGCTCTGCAAATCGGCACAGGTGTGGATACTTGCCACCTGCAACTGTTCGGTCTCGAATGGCTTCTGCTTTCCGAGTTACGATCCAGGCTTTCAGTTGTTTAGCAAGCTGGCCGTCCGGGATCTTGGGATCAATCGCAGGGAATCGCATTGCCTTCTCACAGAGGTTCGCTAGCCCAATCGCCTCGCCTCCACCGGTTGCCTCATAGCCACCGAGTTCGTTGCCCATGTGAACGCCCAAATGATGCATGACCATTGCGACGCAACTTGTTCCACTGCGATGGGGCCCGAGGACGGCGAAGAACGGCGCGTCGCTGTGGTCGGCATTCTTGGCATCGTTGAAGAATCTGGTTTGGGTCCACTTGCGACCGCAAATGTTCGACTTGGTCGGCAACTGGCCGACGAGCCAGCGATCGGGGGTGTAAACCGGGATCGACTCCTTCTCGACGTTCTTGCCTTGAACCAAGGCTTCGTATCGCCGCTGAGTCAAACGACCCAAGTGATGGTCGATGTGATGCTTCAGATGCCAATCGTTCCAGTTCAGGTGACGATACAAAGCCTTCATCGTTGCGCGACCACGCACCATAAAGGCATGGGTGCGATTGACGTTGTAGGGGCGGTACACGCGATCGCTAATCTTCTTGGGCGGATGCTTGGCGGCGTAGAGGTGTTGGCCCCCGAGATAAGCTAGTCCCCAGTCTTCAGGAAGTTCGCGCACGTATGCTTCGAGGTGTTCCACGAAGTCGGGAACGAACCCTGCGTCATCTTCGAAGACAACATACGAATCGATCCCTTCGAGCAGACATTTTTCCAGGATCAGCAAGTGCGAACGGTAGCAGCCCCAGGCACCATTGCCGGCACGCCACTGCTCAGGCGTCGCAAGTCTTCGACCATCGATGGCAGCAAATCGCTCGACATCTGGGAATGGCCACGGCTGCGGTAGTTGCTGCATCCATTCATGCAATCGATCATCACGGCGATCGAGATTCATCAGGAAGCAGCGTTCAACGATCTTCTTCGTCGGTATCTGGATCGTCTTCGTTGGGCTCGGGTGCACCGTCTGGGAACTTACGTTCGAACCGACGGATGGCGGTGAGTACGAGAGACTTTGCGATGGTTCTAGTAAACTTTCCATGGGGTAATCCTCTGAGTTGGGCTTCTTCCAAAAGCCATTCGATAATGGTGTCGAGATTCGTACGGCATCCTTCCACGCCCCAATCATTCATGGTCTCGGCGCGGGTCTCACACTTGCAGGTGTC
>JBIKLJ010000421.1:0-9664 GCA_044359895.1 Pirellula sp. | reverse complement strand
TCGCAATCGGTAATCTCTGTTCATGGGTCCAAATCTCGAACGCACGCTGATAGGCCTCCTCGTTTCGCCCGAGCCCAACTTCATTTTGCACCGCAAAGAAGCCACGAATCAGTTGCTCGGTTTTTTCAGCCAAAAAGTACTCCATCGTTATTTCTCCCACCTTTCTCCCCATCTGTGCTCCGGCATTGCTATCGGTGCTATCGGATTTCGGAGTAGAGAAGAACAGATGGCAAAGCTGAAGCACAGATAAAGACGGCTATTGATCATAAGAATTCCAGCTTCTTAAGGCAGTTGCCGTGAGCAGGCTGCCGAACATCAGGATCGCCGCCATCGACCAGAGTCCCATAAATCCAAGGATGGAAGCTCCAAAGAAGCCGCCGATGTTGGCTACGGAATTGATGAGCGCGATGCCCCCGGCTGCTGCGACTCCGGAGAGGAATACACTGGGTAGCGTCCAGAAAACGGGAAGCATGCTCATCATGCCCGATTGCGCGAGACACAACCCGGCCATTGCAACCAGCGGGGTTGGCCCCCATGCGACCATGGCCCATCCAATCGCCGCAGCCAAGGCCGAACCGGCCAAGTGCCAACGCCGTTCCCCAGTCCGGTCGGAGCTAATTCCAACCAATGCCATGGCAACAATCGCGCACAGATGCGGCAGCGCGGTTAGCAATCCGATCTGCACATTGGTAGCCCCCTGGTATTGTTCTTTGATCAATGTCGGAAAGTAAGCGCCTCCCGCGTTGGTGCCGACCGCCACTGTAAAATAGATCGCAATCAGCAACCATACCCGCGGCTGAAGCATCGCTTGCCAATGATCAGGCCCATGTTTCTCACGCCGAACACGATCTTCTTCGGCAAGATGATCGACCAACCAGCGACGTTGATCGTCGCGAAGCCATCGCGCGTCATTCGGAGAGTCCTGCAAATAAAACAAGACCGCGACACCCACCAAAGAAGTGGGTAATCCTTCTAGCAGAAAAAGCCATTGCCATCCGTGCAAGCCGTTCACGCCGTTAAAGTGATCCATGATCCAGCCTGAAAGCGGGTTGCCGAGCACATTCGACAGGCCAATGGCAAGCATGAAGAATGCAGTCATCTTGGCGCGCTGGCGATCCGGAAACCAATAGCTGAGATAGAGAATGATCCCCGGGAAAAAGCCGGCTTCAGCAATGCCTAACAGGATACGCAGTGCGTAAAACGTCCATACGTCACTGGCGAACATTGTTGCGGCGGAGACCAGTCCCCAAGTGATCATGATCCGTGCCATCCACCGCCGTGCTCCATACCTCTGCATCAGTAGATTGCTAGGAACTTCGAACAGAAGGTAGCCGAGGTAGAACATCCCGTAGCCGAGATCGAACGCGGCTTTGCTCAGCCCCAGATCGTCCTGCATCGCTAGGCGAGCGAAGCCGACATTCGCCCGATCGAGGATGTTCAGCACATACAGCAAGCAAATGAACGGAACGATCCGCCAAGCGACAGTGCGAAGTGTAGAGGAAGGCAATTCGCAATTGGCAGTAGGCAGTGGGCCAAAGCCGGTTGGATCCTGATCATTTTTCATCTTCGCCATTCTCCTGTTGCCTACTGCCTGCTAATTAATACAAAACAATTGCTCGTCCTGGGCCGCCATGGCAGTCTCGCACTTTGAGGGCCGCAAACATAAAATAGGCTCCCATCGCTGGGATCTTGTCAACATTCACTAAGAACTCGACGCCGACCATCTCACGGCTACCCAGCGCCCAATAGGTCATCATCGCTCGCTTCGGATCTACACCACCAAGGTCGGGTGCATCACTGGCGACGCAGCGAACGCCTTTCGACTTGAGGTAGACGATCGCATCGGGGCCAGGCGCGGGCCAACCTTCGGCTTTGCCCTGCAGCGGCTCAAGCCACATTCTTGTTTCGCCCGGTTGCGGTTGCAAATACTTGTCGTTGTACCCCGTGTGAAAAATAACCACCTCACCAGGTCGCAAGTCGCCCGCTTTTTGTTCGAAGGCTTTTATATGCTCGACAGTGATCTCGGGGGATGCTGGCCATCGGACTTGCTGAGTCGATCCAACCAATTTCCGAACATCGATGACCCGAGCTTCCCCGCAAGTCCATTCGATGGGAACTTGTTCGGTCGTCATGATGTCCGAACCACGTTTTCCATATTTCCTTTCATACTCATCAAGCCAGCCTCGAACTTCCGGCGCGTAAGGAATCGGTTTGTCGTCTGCGGGCAGTGCATACGACGGAGGGACCAGGTGTGTTCCTGTCATCGAATCCATGAAGTGGCCGTGATGCCACATGTCGAGATACTCCGAGTAGAGAAAATCGATCTTCAGATAGACCTGACGATGATTGCCCGTATCGATGCCAGGTGAAGTCAATGGCAACTTCGGCGAAAGCGTGGGGGACAAATCAATAGCACGCTTGTTGCGACATGATTCGATGAGACGTTTCGGTAGTTCGCCACCGACGACCGAGAACGCGCGACCTTCGCTGTACGGCCCCAATTCATGCTTGGGTGCGAGCAAGCAGTAGAACGCACCTGTAGATGGCAGCAAACCGAGATTGGTCGCCCCTTCCGTCCAGATCATGCCGAATTTGAGGCCGGCGTAGTGCGTCGGTTCCGCCAGATCGGGCAGAGGTCCCATGCTGGCGCTGTCGGTCCCCAGCGTAAGTACACCACGCTTACCGAGCATCTCCATGCAATCGGGATCCGGATCGGGATAACCGGGCGCCTTACGGTCGAGAATGTCGGCAATGAAGCGGCGACCTTCTGGTAGCGGTCGGTAGTAGTGGTCAGAATAATCGCTGCGGAACAATACAACATCACCAAAGCGAACCTGCCGATGCTGCTTTTCGAAACGCTCCACATGCTCGGGGCGAATCAGTGGACTCGTTCCCTTCGGGGCCTTGTCGAGTAGCTCACGCACATCGACGACACAAGCTTCGCCGCCGAACTGCCACGGTTCGATTTTGTCGGTGTAAGCCAGTCCAAGTGGACCAGACTTCTCTCGGTTCAAGTCCGGCCGAGCAACCGAATGTGGCGGTACATCGAGCTGCGTTCCCGTATTACCATCAATCAACAGCGTGTCGATGTTGTAAGCCGATTCAGGCCCAATCGTCCGTGAGTGGACGATTGCGAATCGCGGGAACGGGTGACTGGGCCAGGTACAAGGCAATTCCGGCGCGATCAGGAGCGAATGATCGATGAAGCGGGGCTCCTGAGCATTCAAAGTTAGGAAATTTTCAGGCAAGGCAAGCGCAACAACCAACAGGAACAACCGCGTGCACGTTAAACAAGTAGCAGGCACACTCCGTCTGCCGTCTGCCACAAAACGATCCTTCTGGTTTTTTGTTTCGGCATATGGCGTGTGCCTACTATTTTGATGAACAAGTTTCATTCGTTCTCTCCTTCTGCGATGACTGGATTTGTCAGTTTACCAAGGCCGTCGATTTCGATCGTCACCGTGTCGCCCGGTTGAAGATATACAGGCGGTTTGCGCGCTCCTCCGACCCCATGGGGCGTGCCGGTTAGGATTACCGTCCCTGCCGCCAAGCGTGTGCTGCCGCTCAGGAATTCGATCAACGTCGGCACATCAAAAATCATATCGTTGGTATTCCAGTCCTGCATCGTCTGACCGTTTAGGATCGTGCGAATGCCGAGTGAATTCGGGTTTGGAATTTCGTCGACCGTTGTCAAACATGGCCCTAGTGGACAGAAAGTAGCGAATGTCTTGCCACGGCACCACTGACTACCGCCGTATTTCATCTGCCAGTCGCGAGCGCTAACGTCGTTGGCACAGGTGTAACCTAGAACATAGCTTAGTGCATCGGCTTTCGAGACGTTGTAGCACTCTCGACCGATCACCACCGCGAGTTCGCATTCGTAGTCGACAGCGTCGCTCATGAGCCGTCGCGGCAACACGATAGGCTCGCCGGGATGTTGCAGTGTGCCGCTGTTCTTCATAAAGACGACCGGCCATTCGGGAATGGGCTGGTTTCCCTCGGCAGCGTGCTTTCGATAGTTGAGACCAATGCAAATGATGTCGCGAGGTTCGATCGGTGCGAGAAGCTTCACGACGGCAGCCGGTTCACTCGTATCGGTCAGCTCGCCGAGAATATCCCCAGCGAGTCGCGTCGTGCGACCATCAGCGTGAAGCCGCCCGTAGGCTGTCTGGCCAGAAGTAGTTTGGTAACGGATGATTTTCATGGTGAAGCTCCTATCGCTTGATGTTGGATGAGGTTGCATAAGTGACGGACACACACCGTTTGCCGTCCGCCAAAGCTATTGGATTCAAGACTTGAATGCGGTTGAAGTTACGGCAAACGATGTGTGCCTAGTACTTGTGATTTGTAGTTTCTCTGAGGCCTTGCGGGTGCTTTTTTCGAACAAGCCGGCATTGCCGGGCTGCTTGAGATCGATGTCGAAGGTCGGGATCATCTGTCTCATGCGCTCTCGTCCTTCGGCAGTGGCGAGCAAATGAGGCAGGCAGGTCTGGACAATTTCGAGCGCGATGGACACTGAGACCGATGCGCCTGGGGAGGCTCCCAGCAGTGCCGCAAGTGAACGGTCCACCGAGGAGAACAACTCGGTTCCGAAATTCAACGCGCCGCGATCTGCTTTCTTGATGGCCTGCACGCGGATTCCCGCCTGGGCAAGCCGCCACTGTTCGGAGCGGGCGTTGGGATAGAATTCACGCAGGGCTTGCATGCGATCATCCATGCTTTGCAGTCCCTGCGTCACCAGATATCGTACCAGCGACCAGTTGCGCACACCCGTACGAAGCAGCGAGGCCAAATTGTTCAGGCGGATGGAGCGAGGTAGATCGCTCCATCCGCCTGAATGCTTGAGGAACCGAGTTGTCCACGAAGCAAATGGGCCAAAAAGAAGCTGTTGCTGACCATTGAGCCGCCGCACGTCGAGATGCGGTGCGCCCAGGCTGGGCGAAGATGGTGGAGTAGCGCCATAGACCTTCGCCTCGTGCCGCGCGCAGATCGCGGGCTCATCGCACACGAGCCATTGGCCGCCGATAGGAAAGCCGCCCAGTCCCGCTACCTCTGAAAGACCCGTCGATTGCAGCAACGGCAGACTGCCGCCCCCCGCACCGACGAACACGAATCTCGCACGCTGTTCGCGTACTTCCCCTGTAGCGACACATCGCAATCCAATCTGCCACTGACCGTCGCCGCGGCGCAGCCGCGTTACCTTCCAACCGGTCGCGACCCCACAGTGCTCTTGCAACGCGAGCCAGCCGCAGAGTCGGCGCGCGAGTAGACCAAAATTGACCTCAGTGCCATCCCCCACCGTCGCTGCCACCGGACCGAGGGCACGGCCTTCCATCACAAGCGGCGCCCAATCTCGGATCACGGTTGCGTCGGTAGTGAGTTGCATGCCGCGAAAAAAAGGATGGTCCTTCATCGCTTCGTGCCGAGCTTGCAGAAAATCGACATCGCCAGCCCCTTTCACAAAGCAGATATGTGGAACCGCATGAATGAAGTCGGTCGGGTCGCCCACCACGCCTGTAGCGGCCATCGCTCCCCAGAACTGCTTCGCGTGCTCAAATTGTTCGAAGATGCGCAGTGCCCTCGCAATCGGGACACGACCATCGGAATCACGGTTCGGAGTGTAGCTCATTTCGCACACGCCAGCATGCCCTGTCCCCGCGTTGTTCCAGCCGTCCGAAGCTTCCCTCGCAAGCTCCGGCGCCACCTCGACCATCTGAACTCGAAGTCGTGGATCAAGACGCTTGAGCATCACCGCCACTGTCGACGACATGATCCCACTACCAACAAGCACGACATCGGGAGCGTCAATTATGCGAGTCACGACACCGCTGGATTCCACCAGACCCTCAGACTTGGCTAGGTAATTCGCCGACCTTTCAGGCTCAAGACCGCTCGACATAATGGCGTTGATGGTTACTCGTTAATGGTTAATGTTAAGGCGTCATGTTTTTGCGAATACGGTTCTTTGGCATCTCCATCTGTGCTCCGGCTTTGCCATCTGTGCTATCACTTTCGGGAGGTAAGTAGCACAGATGGCAAGGCCGGAGCACAGATTAGTTAGATCGATTTAGTTAGATCGATCCTTGGTAAGCAACGTGTGGACTGCTGCTATCTCGGAATTCATGCCCGCGACTCCGATTCAGGCCGGACGTGATAACCCAGGTTGACCAACATGTCGGCAAGTGTCTTTCGATGAGCCTCCGGCAGCGGCTGAATAGGTAGCTGCGGATCTCCGACGGGTGGACCGATCATGTTGAGCGCGGCTTTCATCGTGCTGAACCAGTGCGCCCCTTCGCCCTTGGAGTGATACGCTTGAAACTGCAATCGCATCAACGGAGCAAGCTTCTGCCACAAGATGCGGGCCTCAAGCAAATTCCCCTCGATGGCAATCAGTTCATAAAGGCGTCGCGCAGCCCCAGGCACCGTACTTGGAATCCCCGAAATCCAGCCGTGGGAGCCGTGGCACAAGCCCTCAAAGGCGGCCGTATCGATCCCTGCATAGACGGAGAAAGCCCCGTGCGTGGCCTGCAGTAATTGGCACTGGCGATCTGGCTCGGGATGCGACATCTTAACCCCGGCGATCGCACGCTCCTCGAACAACTTCAGCAGATGATCCGTGGTGAGATCGACCGACGTTAGCGGGATGTTGTGGTAGACGATGATGGGGATTGAAACGGCCTCGGCAACGCGGCGATAGTGGTCCATCACCTGCGCTGGAGTCGGCGCCATGTAGTAGGGTGGAACAATCAGCAGCGCATCGGCGCCTGCGGATTCGGCGAACTTCGACAACTGGACCGTCCGCGCGGTGGAATAGTCGTGTGTTCCAGCGACCACCGGGACCCGTCCCGCTATTGCGTCCAATGCTGCTGCCAGCATCCGCTCGCGGTCTGCACACTCCATGGCCGGAAATTCACCGGAACTTCCAAGTGGTGAAATGGCATCAACCCGCTCGGCAATCAGCCAGTCGATGTGTGGCTTCAAACGTGCAAGCCATAAACTTCCATCGGGGTGAAAGGGAGTGATCGACGAGGCACAGACTCCGCGAAACAAAGGCTTAGGCATTGGCAATTTCCTTAAAGAAAATAGGTAGATTCAGGCCAATGGCCTCATGATTACTGGTGAATCGTTAACAAATCAGCGTCATGTTTTTGCGAATACGGTTTTTTGGTATCTCCATCTGTGCTCCGGCCTTGCTATCTGTGCTACTTACCTTCCGAAAGTGATAGCACAGATGGCAATGCCGAAACACAGATATATCAGTTCATAATTACATCAGTTCACAATGTTTGGCAACGACTCTCCGCGCAAGGCCATGATTGCGATCTTTGCAGCAGTTTCGCGAAGCGTTCGAACGGACTTGGGGCTTGCTGAAGCGATGTGCGAAGCTGTAATAACGTTCGGCATTGATCGCAGTGGGTTTTCCAGCGGCAGCGGCTCTTGTTCAAACACATCGAGCGCGGCGGCTGCGATCTTTCCCGATTGCAACGCAGCGATGAGTGAGCCCGAGTCGATAAGATCGCCTCGTCCTAAATTCACTACGATCGAACCTTGCTTCATGCGACCGAGCGATTCTTCATTGAGCAACTTCTTCGTCTGCGGCGTTGAAGGACAATGGAGAGTCACGATGTCGGATTGAGCCAGCAGTTCATCAAGCGAGACGGATTCGCAACCGGTTGCTCGCACCGTGTCAGCCGGAACGAAGGCATCATGCACGAGCCGCCGGCACTTGAAGGGAGCCAGTCTCGCGGCCACTTCACGACCAATGCGTCCGAAGCCGACGATCCCCACGGTTTGATCGCGCAGCGTGCGCAGCTGATCAAGCGGCGTCGCCAGCCCCCATTTTCCGTCACGTACATGCAGCGTATTCGGAACCACTTGTCTTGTAACACCCAGTATAAATGCGAGCGTATGATCGGCGACTTCGTCGATGCAGTAATCGGGAATGTTGCAGACAGGAATACCTCGCTCCCGCGCCGCCTTCACATCGACGTTGTCGTAGCCGATGCCGTAGCGGACAATGACCTTCGCCCGCTGCATGGCTCCGATAACTTCCGAGTTGATCGGTGCAAACTGAGTGATGACTGCATCGGCATCGGCCACCAACGTCGCCAACTCAGGTGCGGACTTCCTTTCTTTCAGAGAGACAACTTCATGGCCCAGCGGCCGAAGAATACCCTCTTCGATATCAAGACTAGGAAACGAGTAGTCGGTGATGGCGATTTTCATATGGGAATATCCTTAGAGAACTCAACGCAGACTAGGCCGTACGTTCTTGACATAGTAAGATTGTCAGATAAACTAACCATCCGCTTTGCGTTTGTCAATCGCCCACTGGAAACTCAAAAGCAGGACGATTCATTTAGATCGTGGGCGATTTATCGACGGCCTGGAAAGGTTGTCCTACGGAGAAAAAATCATGCCCGAAACCATCGAACGATCCAAGCTTCGCGATGTCGTTGCCGATCGCCTCAAGACATTCATCCTGGAAGGCAATCTCAAATCCGGGGATCGGTTGCCGACGGAAGCTGAGCTGGCAACGAGATTCGGCGTTAGCCGACCCAGTCTACGCGAGGCAACCAAGTCGCTGGAGTTTCTAGGCATCGTCCAGGCCCGACCGGGTCGCGGACTGACTGTTGGCAGTGTGAATATGGACCGAGTTACCGAATACCTCGGCTTCCATCCGGCGATGCAAGACGTTTCAACGGCAGAACTGATTGACACGCGAGTGCTCATCGAAGCGGGCGTCCTGCCTCATGTCGCCAGACGCATGAAGCAGGATGAGTCGCTGTACAACAAGCTGAACGCGATCAATGCCGAACTACGTCAGGCTGGCAGCCTGTCTCGATGGGTAAAATTGGATATTGCGTTTCATCGCGAACTGATCAGCGCCAGCGGACTTTCGCCGCTGATGGCGTTCACCGATGTGCTGGCCGTCTTCTTTCGTCGCTTCCGCGAAAGCGTTAGGAAGGCCGAATGGTCTACCGGCATCGAGAGTCATCAAAGGGTCATCGACGCACTGAAGGCTGGTCGTGTCCTGGAAGCCGACAAGGAGTTGCGAGCGCACATCGAGAGCCACAGGGAGCGAATTTGATGCGATGCATTATCAAAGTAGCGGTGTGGCCCAAGCCGCTTGGTGCGGCAGGGTGGAACCGAACGGCTTGTACCTTGCTGCTAATTGCCTTTCTCGCAATTACAGCAGCGTCTGCTGATGGTGCAGACGACCTCTCGCAAACCTATGCCGCGCAGATCCAACCGCTGCTTGTGAGTTCCTGCGGGAAGTGTCATGGAACGATACCCACGGATAACGATCTCGATCTCACGAGCTTTGGCTCTGCCCAGGCGATTCTCGCCAAGCCCAAGTTGCTTGGCGATGTCGCCGAGCGGTTGCGAACGGGCGACATGCCGCCGAAGGACGCGCCGCAGCCAAGCGAGGCCGAGAGGCAACAACTGCTCGGCTGGATCACAGCGGCACTCGATGCCGAGGCAGCGGCCCGGGCCGGTGATCCCGGGCAGGTAACGCTGCGTCGGCTGAGCAAAACAGAGTACGACAACGCAGTCCGCGATCTAACCGGCGTGGACATGCGGCCAACCCAGGCCCGCGAGTTTCCCGTCGACAGCGTCGGCGGCGAGGGGTTTGCAAATGTCGGCGACGCAATGCCGGTCA
>JBIKLJ010000413.1:0-2638 GCA_044359895.1 Pirellula sp. | reverse complement strand
AACTGCGCCAGTTTACAAGCTTGTTGACCTTAACCTTTGAACTCTCGCGATGATCAAGATCACGGTCCGAACTCAATTCGATAAGCAGAAGCTTAAGAAGAAGGCGGAAACAGCAACCTTCACTTCTCTGAGCGAGGCCGGCGGTGCAGTTCGAAAGACAGCCAAGCGGAGCATTCGAAAACGTAAGAAGGCATCCAAGCCCGGGAGCCCACCGCACACGCAAACAGGCATGCTCAAGCGAGTGATTCGGTACGACGTCACCAACAACCGAACCGTTGTCGCGATCGGCCCTGTAAATGAAATTGCTGGACGCATTTGGAACTTGCATGAATTCGGTGGCGTGGCAACCAAGCGTCGCAAGCTCAAGCCCCATCGCTTCAAGGTTGGTGAGCACGGTCCGATTCGCGCCATACAACACGGAAGCAAGACCAAGTTTGCGAGGATTGAACTGCGAACCGCGGCGCAAGCCAATCGAGCCACTCGCTTGGTTGCTGAAGAGAACGAGCGACGCAGTGACAACAAGCCTCGCCATTATCCCAAGCGACCATTCATGAAGCCGGCACTGGAAGCCAATCGGAGTCGGCTCCCCACGTTCTGGGCCAACTCAGTCAAGTAAACGTTCGTCAAAAGGAATCATTCACAATGCCAGAAGTCAAACTAGGTCTCGAAGCCGTCCTCACCATCGACGGAGCGGAGATCACCAACGTCAAGGATTTGACCGTCAGCCTCGAGAAGGCCGAAGCCGATGCCAGTACTCGTGCCAACAACGGCTGGCGTGCCACTGTGGGAACGCTCAAAGATGCTTCCATTGAATTCACGGTGCTCAACAAAGAAGGTGATTCTGCCTTCGGTCTGCTGCAGGGTCTATGGAGCAGTGGCGATCCTTGTGATGTCGGCATAAGCGACGCTGGTGGAACGCTCACACTGACCTGCGAAGTGATGAACTTCAATGTCAATCAAAACCTGGAAGAGGTCATCTCCGCTGATGTGACTCTCAAGCCAACGCAGTCAAGTTCCGGTGGTGGCATGAACGTTGGACCTGGATTGGCTGGTCCTTGATCGCCGACGTTGTAGATGGTTTAGAGGATTCGTATCTCTCAGGGAGGCATCATGCAGAAGTTTGTAGACCGCGCCGGTCGCATTTGGATTGTGGATATCGACAACACGACGTTGCGCCGCGTGAAGACTCTCACCGGAGTGCATCTTCTTGAAGCAATCGATGGTGATTTAATCACACGACTCTCGACCGATCCCTTGCTGTTGGGCGATGTTCTGTTTGCGATCTGTAAACCGCAAGCGGAACAGCAGCAGATCACGGACGAAGCCTTCGGTGAAGGCCTCGCTGGCAATTCGATCGATGACGCAACGGGCGCACTCCTCGAAGCACTGATCAACTATTTCCCGGAGTCGCGACGCCGTCTTCTGCGGAAGGCGGCCGAGAAGCAGAAGCTAATCGAGACGCGGGGGATCAGTGCGATCGAGAAGCGACTGGACGATCCGAACTTGGTCGACAAGCTCGTAGAAGATCTCGAACGCAAGCTCGCTGTGCCGACATTGAACGACTCATCGTCCGACTTGCCGGCATCGTCGGAGTCGATCCAGGTCCCTTAACGCTTCGCCAACTTGTGCTGATGGCAGAGGCCAAACGCCAACACGATTGGAATGTCGCCAGCACGATCATGGCACTGATGGCGGAGATGAACCGCGATCGCAAGAGACGTCGCAAGCCATTCAGGCCCGATGACTTCAATCCTTACGCAGACCAGAAACCAATCGTTGCTAAAGGCACCGTTGAACAAGCGGCATCCATGTTGGGAGCAGCTTACACGAGAAACACTCAAGTCTCACCCCTCAAGTCTCAAGCCTCATTATGTCTCAAGTCAGAGCCGGAGGAGCCTACGTCGAGCTGACCGCGAGGAGCGCCCAGTTCCTCAAGGGACTCGAAGCTGCGCAAAAGCGGCTCAAATCGTTCGGTGCATCCACGCGACTGGTTGGCACCAAGCTCACTGGCCTTGGTGTCGCAGCGGCAGCACCTGTGGGAGCCAGCCTAGCAGTCTATACCAGTTTCGATGATGCGATCCGGGCCGCTGGCGCAGCTGCCAATGCAACCGGTGCGACATTGGAATCGCTGCGTAACAAAGCCAAGCAGTTGGGAGCTACCACCAGTTTCTCGGCCAGCGAGGTGGCTTCCCTGATGACCGAACTCGGTCGAGCCGGTTTCTCTCCCAAGCAGATTGAAGAGATGACAGGCGCGGTCATGAATCTCGCTAGAGCAACTGGTACGGATGCAACTGTTAGTTCTGGCATCATGTCAGCCACCATCCGTCAATTCAGCCTAGAAGCGACCGATGCTGTGCGAGTCTCCGATCGATTGACCGCAGCGGCGAACATGTCTTTCAACTCCGTAGAGTCCCTTGGGGAAGCGTTGCAATACGCTGGTCCCGTGGCAGCCGATGCCAACATGAGCCTCGAAGAAACGCTTGCCGTTCTCGGCACGCTCGGAAACCTGGGGATTCAAGGTAGTGAGGCCGGTACCGCGCTGCGTCGATTGCTCACCCTGGGTGCCGCCGAATCCGAGAAGTTTCAAAAGGTATTCGGCGTTGCGACTAAGGATGCCCAAGGGAATGCTCGCGACCTT
>JBIKLJ010000412.1:0-2644 GCA_044359895.1 Pirellula sp. | reverse complement strand
CCGAGGGGAGCTACAAGCTGCCGCCCAGCGTAGTTCGCTGTTGGCCGATCGGGGTGTGAACGATTCCCTTGCGGCTCAACAAGTGGAAGAATTGGCCAAGGTGATGCAGGGCATTCGAGAACGCCTTCAGAAGTTGACTTCACAGAGTGAGTCGCTGACACTGGTCAGCCCCATGGATGGGTTGTTTTTGGATGTGATCGACATTCCTGCCCATTCTGATTTTGCAGGAAACCAAATCGCTGACCGATGGACTCTCCGCGACTTGAGTATGAGCCGAGGGGGCGTGGAGCGTGGTCAATTGGTCGGGCTTGTTGTTCAGCCAGATGCTTGGCAAATCAAAGCATTCGTTCCGGAAACCGAAGTCAGGAACTGTAAGGTGGGCGCGGTGGTTCAAGTTCGATTCGACCAATCACCTCGACGCACACTGGCAGGGGTAGTCAAATCGATATCGGCGGAGAGCATCAGTAGAACTCCGAAGGCTTTGCGAAGCGATGTCCTGTTCGGTTCTGAAATGGCTTCGGAACAAGAAATGAAGCCAGAGCACACTACCTATTCGATCTTCATTGAACTTAAGAAAACCGATTGGAGCCCTATTGCCAACGGACTGGCTTCGGTTCGAATCTCAGTCGGTCAGAGAACCCCGATCGAGTCACTATGGGAGATGGCTACTTCTCTTGTTTACCGAGCAAAAGAATGGTAGGCGAGTCGACTCGTTCTTCGGTGGTTGCTGGTGAAGTTTCCGCTTTGCGTCGCGTTGATAGTTCCGCAGGTGGCACGGTCGTGTTCAACGTGAGCGACGGGACTTTTTCCAGCACAAGCGGTTTCGATGCGACACTATTCGCAACGGGTTGGGCGGAAGCAACCACTTCATGGCGTTGAGCAATCGCGGCCGATGTCGCAACAAACTGATCGCGAATCTTTGGGTCAATACCGTTCAAGTGTTTCGCAAGTTGCTGGATGCCCTGTGGATTGACTGCGGCGGTTTGAGAAATTTGCGAAACAAATGCGGCGCATTCGACAAAGTTGTAGTCCGCTGTCTTGCCAACGAGAGGACCGAGTGTTTTGACAACCAAATCGGCACCAAGGTTATCCAGCTTCATAAAGACGTCCATCGACACCACCATGCCTTGCTTACCGCTGGGCAAAACCGTTGGCTGGTTGTGCAAGATCACCACACATTTTCCAGTGAGTTCTCGAGCCCACAAGTTGCCTCGGTAAGACCCACTTGCGAAGTAGATATGCATCGAATCGGTACCGTAGACCAAGTCCATTTGGCTTGTGGTTCCAGCGCCGTCGTTCCCCGCAAGCTGAAATGTTCCGGTCCGCTTCAGATCGACTTTCGTTACGCCCATAATATCCCAGATGTTGACAATCACCTCGGGGTGCCGGACAAGGAATGCAAACATTTCCTGATCGCAGTCGATGGTCTCGGTCGGCATCCTACGAAAATAGCTGGAGTTGTCGATCACCGACCTAAGCCGAGTGTTGGCGTCTGCCGTCAGGTGCTGAAACGGGACTCGCTGGATAGAAGACTCCCTGGCATCACGCGAGGATGTACCCTCCAAAACTTGCTGGCGTGGGGGACTTCGTTTGGTTGGACTGACGGGCGTTTGTCCATACGAAACAGATTCAAGAAAGCACGTAGACCCAAAGATAGCGAGTGCTATCACTCCCAAGCGACCACGAAAACGGGATAGCTTGGTAAAATGGATCAAATATGAATGCATGAACAGATCCGCCACTTGGGAGATACATTTGACTGATCTGTTGTGTCGGCAAACTTTGTACAGGAAGAACAGTAGAACAATTCGAAATTTGTTCTACGGCGGGCTAAAATCGTTTTATGGAAGAATCGTCGAATTTAGATCAAGATCCCGTTGTGACCATCAATCGCAGGGGAAAGGTCGTTCTGTTGTCAGTCATCGCTGCTGCGGGGTTCTGCGCGGTGGTCGCAGGAACGATTTTTTTGTTTGGCGGAAAAGTTGCCAACGACGTAAACTCGTTGATGCTGGCAATGCTCGGTCTGTTCTTAGCGGGCCTTCTTGGAATCGGTTTTTTCTGGATTCGTGCGCGTTGGATCTGTGTGGCAGTGATCGATATGGATGGGATCATTGCATCGACATTGCTCGAAAAATGGGAGCTTACCTGGGCGGAGCTTATCGGGGTCAGGACCACCTTGAAGTTGGCAAAGAATGCAACTTACCCTACGGTTCGATTGTTGCTGCTGCTGGAGGATTCCAAGTGCCTAGAAGCGACGCTCAACTTTAGCCAATTTCAGGATTTGAAAGAAATTTTAGAGCAAGCGGAATTCAAACCGAATTCGGCGGGACAGCAGCTCGGAACTCTGAAAGGGGTGGTGGCGTTCTGCGTGTGCTGTGTCGCGTTTCTGTTGGGGCTTTGGTGGGACGCTCAATTGCTGCAACGGTTTAACAACGGCCTGTTTCCTGCGGGAAATGCCAGAAGCGTTTTGATTCAGATTGCGTTAGCCGTGGTGGCGCCCCTAGGGGGTTTTTCGGGGGCCATTTGGGCTTTGTATCATCTGGTGATGCGGCCCGTACTTTATACGCCGGGTTGGATCAATCGTCACGCGTGACGGGCCTCGTTGCCTCGGCCACTACGGGTGTCAGACGGGCCTCGTTGCCTC
>JBIKLJ010000187.1:0-9725 GCA_044359895.1 Pirellula sp. | reverse complement strand
CGCGCAACGGATTCCACGCAAAAAACAAAAGCCGCTCCAGATTGGGGCGGCTTTTTTTGTTTTGGCGACCCTAGCCGGAAGCTGCTATACTTGTTCCCCTGGCTATTCCTTTCCCACCTCAATCTACCTGCTATCCTTATGAATCGATTGTCGAGTATCTCGTTCGGGATCAACGCCTGTTTGGTAGCGATTCTCGTTATTCTTCCGGTATCCCCAATCGCCTATTCAGCGGAACCAAACCCAGCATCAATTCGCTCCGTCGATTTCAAAACCGAAATCCGACCCATTCTCTCCAATCGTTGTTTTGCTTGCCATGGTCCAGATGAAGGGCATGTGGAATCGGGCCTGAGACTAGACCACTTCGAATCAGCCACCTCCCCCGCGGACTCGGGAAAAATTGCAGTCGTTCCGAACAAGGTGTCGGAGTCGGAAATGGTTCGACGCATTCTTTCTCAAGACGAAGAGGAACGAATGCCCCCGCCGCATTTCGGAGCTAGGCTGACCGAACGCGAAACTGCTCTATTGCAAGCGTGGATTGAGAATGGAGCGATCTACTCGAAACACTGGTCGTTTGATGAGATACATGCTCCCAATCTCAAGGAACTTCGAGCCCCAGGTTCGTTCGCGCACTGGCAACATTCCCCCATCGACCTTTTGATTCTAAAAAAGCTAGAAGAAAAGGGCTGGCAACCGTCCCCGCAAGCTCGGCCGGAAACCTTGCTACGCCGGCTGTCGCTAGACCTGACTGGGTTACCACCAAGTCTGGAAGACCAACAAGCGTTTGCAAACAACTTCAGTGACCAAGCATACGAGCAACGGGTAGACGAGCTTTTGGCATCACCCGCCTTTGGCGAACATTGGGGTCGCAAGTGGTTGGACTTGGCTCGATACGCCGATTCGGCTGGATACGCGGACGACCCCGCTCGAACCATCTGGGCCTACCGCGATTGGGTGGTTCGCGCTATCAATGAAGGGATGCCCTTCGATCAATTCACCATCGAACAGCTTGCGGGAGATCTTCTCCCGAACCCAACGGAGGATCAACTGGTTGCCACCGCCTTTCATCGCAACACCCTAACCAATAACGAAGGAGGCACCAACGACGAAGAATTTCGCAATGTTGCCGTGGTGGACCGAGTGAACACGACGATGGCTGTCTGGATGGGGGTGACCATGGCGTGTGCGCAGTGCCATAGCCATAAATTCGACCCGATCTCCCAGAAAGAATACTTTCAAGTCTTCGCCATCTTGAATCAGACTCAAGATGCCGACCGTACCGATGAAAGCCCCACGCTTCCTTGGTTCACACCAGAACAACGTCGCACCTTAAGCGACACCCGAGCCCAATTGGAATTGCTCGAAAAACAAATCAATGCGCCGGATCCGTCGCTTCAACCGGAACAAGACCTGTGGTCCGCATCGCTTAAGCCCGCTATTGAATGGACAATCTCCAAGCCCGACCACGCTTCCGCCAAGTCCGGCTCCGCGGTTTCGATCGAAGAAAAGGGTGCCATCCAAGTGGTTTCCACAACCCCCACGGATGCCTTCACGCTCGATCTGCCCATCGCCAATTTCGACGATGTCTCACGTATTTCTGGACTGCAAATCAGGACGATCCCCGATTCGTCCCTGCCAGGCGGTGGCGCTGCTATCGGAAATGGCAACTTTGTTTTGACCGATGTCTCGGCATCTTTGGTCGATAACAGTCCCGGCGTCCAAGGGCGATTCGTACGTATCGATCTTCCTGGCAAGGATAAAATCCTGTCGCTGGCGGAGGTCCGTGTCCTCACACAGGGAATGAACGTTGCACTCGCAGGAACGGCAAGCCAAAGCAGCGATGATTTTGATGGACCTGCAGGACTTGCCATCGATGCGAAAACAACGGGCGTCTTTTCCGAAAAATCAACGACCCATTCCAAGATTAGCGACTCCCCATGGTGGGAACTGGATCTTGGAAAGGTGATCGAAGTTGAATCGATCGAGGTTTGGAACAGAACCGATGCGGGGGTCTTGGATCGTCTGGCTGGAGCGAAAGTTCAATTGCTGGCCGAAGATCGCAAGGTGATATGGGAAACAACGATTGGTCAACCGCTGGCGAGTCAGACCTACGACTTGAAACGCACCATTTCCATTCCATGGCTCGTCGCAACTTCGGACTATGCCCAAGATGGCTTTCCGCCATCGCATGCCATCGATGGAAATGCAAAGACGGGTTGGGCTGTAGGCGGCGCAATCCCATTGCCTCACCAGTTGAACCTAGCGGTGAACGTTGTGGAGTTTCAAAAGCGATTCGCGAATTCAGATGTTAAGACGCAATCCATGAAGCTGCGTGTCATCCTGAAATTCGAATCGGATTTTCCAAGTTCGGTCTTGGCACGCTTCTCGATCAACCTAACTCAAGACCAACGCACTGAGTCGATGCTGAACCTTCCGAACGACATCTTGGCCTTGACGCAACGCGATCCCGCTTCGCTCACCGAAGAAGAACGCCGAACATTGCATCTCTATTACGCATCGAACATCGCACCCAGTCGAAAAGCTCTTCGTGAACAACGAGCAAGTTTGAAAGTTGTCCTGGCCAACACGAAACCAACGACCACGGTGCCTATCCTGAGAGAATTGCCGGCGGATCGACGACGAGTGACTCATGTGCAACTTCGAGGAAACTACAAGGTTCTTGGGGATGAAGTGAAAGCGGATCTTCCAACCGCATTTCACCCTCGTCGCCCCAACGGCGCCGATTCCCAATCGGGGGCCACTTCCAGCTCAGACGCCATGCAATCTCCCGTGGATCGGTTGCAGTTTGCACAATGGCTGATGCAACCGGACAACCCATTAACAGCCCGAGTGGTTGCCAATCGTTTTTGGGAGACTTTTTTCGGGGTTGGAATCGTCCGTACGAGCGAAGAGTTCGGGTCGCAAGGAGATTTGCCTACCCACCCCGAACTTTTAGATTTCTTGGCAACCGATCTTCAACGTGACGGTTGGGACACCAAAAAATTCATCCGCAAGCTTGTGATGTCCGCAGCCTACCGTCAACAATCGTTTGTTTCTCCGACGCGTTATGAAGAAGATCCGGACAATGTTTATCTTTCCAGGGGACCACGATTTCGAGTGACCGCAGAACAGGTCCGCGATATGGCTTTAGAGTCGGCTGGCCTTCTTTCTCATACCCTTTTTGGTCCGCCAACGCAGCCACCTCAGCCATCCTTGGGCTTGTCGGCAGCCTTCGGTAGCAGAACCGATTGGGATACCAGCAAAGGTGCAGATCGCTACCGCCGCGGTTTGTATACCTTGTGGCGCCGATCCAACCCCTATCCTTCGATGGCCACTTTCGATGCACCCAATCGGGAGGTTTGCGTACTAAAGCGCGATCGCACCAACACGCCCTTGCAAGCGCTTGTGACCATGAACGACCCCGCGTTTGTAGAAGCTGCCCAAGGACTTGCCCGTCGCGTCGTTCTCCATGAACTTCCCTCAGGAACATTGGATCAGCGTATTGAACGAGCGTTCCAGCATGCCTTATCTCGCAAGCCAAGCGTTCGCGAAGCGCAAGCGGTCGCGAAGCTCTACCATGAAACTGTCGAGGATCTTGCTTCCCAAGAAGATCGCGCCATCAAACTTGCGACAGACCCGATAGGCCCATTGCCAGACGGTGCCGATAAGTTGGAGCTTGCAGCTTGGACAACCCTTTGCAATGTCATCTTGAATTTAGATGAATTCCTAATGACGCCTTAATCAACGAATCAACGAATTAACAAATCAACGAGCCATACGACCATGGACCCTATTTTTCAGCAGCATTTGTCGCTCAAGACGCGGCGCTATTTCCTCGGCCAAGCCTCCACGGGATTGGGTGCGCTTGCTCTTTCTAGTTTGATCGGAAACAAACCAGCGATGGCTTCGGATTCGCTGGCCGCTCGCATCCCCCATTTCGCTCCCAAGGCGAAGCGTGTCATCTATTTGCACATGACAGGCTCGCCCCCCAATTTGGATATGTTCGACTACAAGCCGAAGCTGATTGAGCTCAATGGCCAAGACGCTCCGGACTCGGTCCTTCAAGGACGGGAGTTTGCCTTTACAACAGGGGTACCTAAGCTTTTAGGCACATCTCATAAGTTTATTCCCTCGGGCAAGTCCGGCATGATGCTGTCTGATTGTTTGCCGCATCTGCAAACGGTCGCCGATGAATTGTGTCTGGTGCACAGCATGCACACCGACCAATTCAATCATGCTCCGGCTGAACTTTTGGTTTATACCGGTTCGCCTCGCAGCGGTCGCCCTTCGTTTGGGTCTTGGGTAACGTACGGACTTGGAAGCGAAAACGAAAACTTGCCTTCGTTCGTGGTTCTCATCAGTAGTGGCGTTCAACCGAATGGTGGCAAGAACTCGTTCGGTAGCGGGTTCCTTCCCAGTGTTTATCAAGGGGTCCAATGCCGATCGCAAGGGGACCCTGTTTTATTCGCATCCGATCCACCAGGAATGGATCGCAAGCTGAGACGTAAGTCGTTGGATACCCTAAGCGAACTCAATGCCATTCAAGCCCAAGAGCTGGGGCATCCTGAAACTCAAACTCGTATCTCTCAATACGAATTGGCGTTCCGAATGCAAACCAGTGTGCCTGAGGTGATGGACATCTCGAAGGAAACACAAGAAACGCTTGATCAGTATGGGGCCAAGGTGGGTGCGGCCAGCTTGGCAAATAATTGCCTCTTGGCTCGTCGATTGGTGGAATCCGGCGTACGGTACGTTCAGCTATTTGATTGGGGCTGGGACTTTCACGGTACAGGCCCTGCAGAGGACATACGGGATGGATTGACCACCAAGTGTGCGACCATGGATCGACCTGTAACCGCATTGATCCAAGACCTGAAACAACGAGGCTTGCTGGACGAGACCTTGATTATCTGGGGCGGGGAGTTTGGGCGTACACCGTTTCGCGAAGGTCGAACTGCGGTGGGGGCTCAATTAGGACGCGATCACTACCCAGACTGCTTCTCCATGTTCATGGCGGGTGGCGGAGTGAAGGGCGGTTATGAATACGGGATGACCGATGAACTGGGTTTTTCGATCGTCGACAAACCAGTCCACGTCCACGACCTTCAAGCTACCTGGTTGCATCTGTTAGGCTTCGACCATACCAAGCTGACCTACCGATTCCAGGGACGTGACTACCGATTAACCGACGTGCATGGCAATGTCGTTCGAGATCTTTTGGCGTAGATCTCGACAAAATCTTCACAGATGCGGCCGCAGATCATCCCACGTATTTCCGAAGCCATACAGGTCCACCCGATCTTGCTCGACAAATCCCCCAACAATTCGGACCCCATTCTGGAGTTTCAAGGCGTCAGCAAACGCTACGGGCAGCATTTGGCTCTTGCGGATGTGAACGTTGCGATTCGTCCAGGAGTGACAGGTTTATTAGGCCCTAACGGTTCTGGCAAAAGCACTCTGATCAAGGCCATTCTTGGGCTGGTGAAAATCGATACAGGCTCGGGGCAAGTGCTCGGCTATCCCTGGCCTTTACAGACTCGCACGATTCGCGACCAAGTTGGCTATTTGCCCGAGGACGATTGCTACATCTTGGGGCTGCAGGGCATTGAATCGGTTCAAATGATGGCCAGGCTTTCTGGTATTGAGAAAACCGAAGCCCTTCGGCGAGCTCACGAAGTTCTTGATTTTTGCGATGTCGGACAAGAGCGTTATCGCAATGTAGAGACCTATTCGACCGGCATGCGACAGAAGCTGAAGTTCGCACAAGCCATCGTGCACGATCCACCCATGATCATTTTAGATGAGCCAACCACAGGGCTCGATCCGGCACAACGAGAAGAATTTCTTGATCGCATTGCCGCCCTTTCCAATATTCATGGCAAATCTGTGATCCTGTCGACTCATATTCTGCATGATGTTCAACAAGTTTGCGATTCCGTAGTCATTCTAGCCAACGGAAGGGTGCGACTTGCCGATTCGCTTTCCAATCTTCAGCGTCCTGCAAGAGCTGGGCTACATCTACAAGTGATTGACCACGCGGACCGATTATCCCGTGAACTCAATCTGCTGGGATTTCAATCGCAGCCGATCAACGCTCAATCGCTTCAAGTGTGGGAGTTGTCGGACCGTTCTCGATCGGAGATTTGGAGAGCCAGCAGCCAATGCGGCGTATTGATCCAGCGTATGGAAGAATCCAAAACATCCCTGGAGCAGACATTCTTAGAAATCGTGAGCGGACCCCAGAATGCCAATTCTTGATCTTGGATATCGCCCTTGGAAAGGGCCTTTGCAACCCGCTTGGACTCGATGGTTGGTGGTTGCGTCGACCGGAATCTCGCTCGTTTGGCGCGGCACTTGGTTGAAACGAGTACTAATTCTTGCTGTTATCCCTGTCTTGGCTGCATTGACCGGCTTTGCGATATTCGAACAAAGCGTGAACCAGCCCGAACAACGCCGAAACTTCTTACGAGCCATGTTGGAACAACGAGAGGGAAGAAGGCGTCTCAACAATCAGCCAACGTTCTCGGACCGGTTCAACATTGACGTGGACGAGGTTTTGAAGTCACCCGAAAAAACACGGCATGTCGCGTGGTCGTTCATGCTGTTTGCTTTTTTCCGGTACCCGCAAACGTTTGGCATGATTGTGATCCTTGGCTTGGTCTCGCCGCGACTGATCAGCTACGATCTGCGTTCGCGCGGCTTTCTGCTCTATCTTTCCAGACCTTTGACTCCATGGGAGTATGTATGGGGCAAGGCCTGCGTGTTGTTTTTTCTGTTGGCCATGATCACGACGGTACCCGCCTTGATTGTCTATTTCGTGGGCATATTGCTGTCTTCGAGCCCTGAGGCCATTCTGCAAACATGGGATCTACCCCTTCGTATTCTTGTCGCCTCTTTAACGTTGATGCTTCCGACAACCGCCGTAGCGCTGGCATTTTCATCGATGACTCAGGAAAGTCGCTTTGCGGGTTTTGCTTGGTTTGCCGCCTGGATTATGACCACGATCACCTATGGGGTGCTTACCAGCTTGACGATGATTCGAGATCAATCCGATCCATCTAGTTTATTGCGGGAACGTTGGATGCTTGTGTCGCCCTACCAGACGCTGGGCCATCTCCAGGAAACGGTCTTCGGCCTGACGCCCGACTCCAAGTACCAAATCATGCCTTGGATTGTGGTCGGTTTGGTCACGTTGGTCGGATTTGGTATCGCATATTGGCGCGTTGCTCGAACACTCAAGGCCTAGAAGCGAAAAGATTCATGATCGATAAGTCTCGACTGCCCGAACCCAGTGATACCGAACTGATTCGTCTGACTCATGTGACTCGAACGTACGGTCGCGTGATTGGTGTGAATGATTTGGATGTTGCGTTACCGCAAGGCGCGTATGCCTTGGTTGGCCCCAACGGGGCTGGAAAATCAACGCTCATCGGTCTCATTACGGGTGCTTTAAGGCCGACTCTAGGCAGCGTCAAAGTCTTTGGGCAAGATCCTGTGGGGAACGCGTACGTGCTTTCACGCATTGGATTGTGTCCAGCCAGCGACATCCTTTTGCCAGGAGTTTCTGCTGTCCAGTGGATTCGGCAGTTGCTTTCTCTAAGTGGCTGGCCTCCAAAAGCAGCCGCTTCGCGAACGCTTGAAGTACTTGAAGCGGTGGGCCTCGTGGACGCAATCCATCGGCCCATCAATACCTACTCATTGGGGATGCGGCAACGGTGCAAGCTGGCTCAAGCCATTGCACATGACCCTCAGTTGCTGATCCTAGACGAGCCGTTCAATGGGCTCGATCCAATAGGTCGACATGAAATGACGACCATGCTGGTGGACTGGGCTAAGAGCGGCAAAAGCCTTTTGCTTGCTAGTCACGTTCTGCACGAAGTGGAGCAAATAACCGACGCCTTCTTGTTAATCTACGGAGGTCGATTGTTGGCCTCGGGCACTGCGGGGGAACTGCGAAACATGCTGGCAGATTTACCGCAAGATCTTGCGATCACCTGCTCCAATATCGACCTGCTCGCCAGCCGACTCGCAACGGCCCCTTGGCTGAAATCGATGCAGTTGGATCGCGAAAAGCATCGTCTTCGTGTTTCGGTAGGACAGCCTCTGGAACTGTACCAAGCTCTTGCAACGATGTCGGTCGAAGAGGGAATTGAAATTACCGAGCTAGCAGGTGCCGACGGGGATTTGAGTTCGCTGTTTCAATTGTTGGTTTCTCGACATCGCGGCTCCAGCAACATTCGACAAACTTAGTTCCACTTCCGTGGATAAAACCAAAAACCGTTCCGTTCTACGTTATGCCAAATTGTGCCAAGTAAAGAATGCTGATCTATGAGCTCTGCAATTCATCAAGCCTCTCCAAAAACAACCTTGAACTGGCGATGGGGAATTCTTGGCGTGGTCAAGTTAGAAATCCAACGTTCTTTGACAACCGCAAGGATCTTAGCTTGGTTGGCAATGGCGATATTCCCGGTACTGATCGTTTCGTTAACCGCTTGGCAAATGAATCAATTTCAAACGAATCTTTCGGAGGAAGACGCCACATTCGCATTTTCGATGATGCTTTACGTGTTGCTCCCCCAAGTTGTTACACCCCTTGGCTTGCTGCTGTGGGCCACACCGGTGGTTAGCTCGGAACTGGAAGGGCAAACTTGGATCTACGCAGTCACGCGAGCGAATGGGCGACGCGCGGTTTTGTTAGGCAAGTACATCGTTGCGATTTTATGGTCGAGCTCGACCGCGATTGCTTCTGCCGCCATCGCGGTTCCGATCACCGGTATGCCAAACGCACTGCAAGCTTGGATGGTCATCTCTTGCCTTATTATCTTGTCTGCATTTGCGTACGCGGCATTGTTTGTCTTGATAGGAACCTTGTTTCAACGCCGAGCCATGATTACCGCGTTTGTTTACATGATCGGGGTGGAAGCGTTTATGTCCCTGGTTCCTGCTACCATCAACCAATTGACCGTTAGCTATCGCTTGCGATCGATTCTTGTTCACGCCATGGATTTAAAAGTAAGCTTGGTAAGCCAAAGGCAGCAATGGTTCATCGATGAGACCCCGGTTTGGCAGAGCGTTGGCTATCTCGGCTTGTACACGCTGATCTTGCTAGGGATCTCGCTATGGCGAGTTCAAGCAAGTCAATACTCTTGGCAATCCGAGCTTTGATGCAGCGTCTGCGGTACTCGTCCTCGACCATCATGATTCGAGTACGAGTACATTTCATTGAGTGCGAGTACGACTGATAGCCAAACGGCTATCAGTCATCGAAGCTACTTATCACGGCTAACCTCCCGAACAAATGCTGCGCCCCTTTGAGGTGTCTCAGTACGAACGCAGGTACGGAAAGAGTCTGTCGAAAAATGTGGGGTGAAAAACAAAAAAGGACAGGCACAGCGATTGACGGACATGGTGATTTCGGTAAACTTTTCCGATTGTTCCGGTTCTTTGTCTTGGGGTTTATACTGTGACCATCTCCCGTTCTCGACTTGTTGATGCGACCGTAAGTCGTTGGTACCACTGTATTTCTCGCTGCGTCCGCAGGGCCCATCTGCTGGGTGACGAGACGGCTCCAGGTCGTAAGGATTGGATCGAGAATCGGCTTAAGGAACTTGACCAGATTTTTGCCGTTTCCGTCGGTGGTTTCAGTCTCATGGACAACCATCTGCACTTGCTGCTTCGCATCGATCCTGAAGTTGCCAGCAGCTGGTCGGACTCGGAGGTGGTCGAGC
>JBIKLJ010000186.1:0-9729 GCA_044359895.1 Pirellula sp. | reverse complement strand
GCGGCGACGGCTAGGCTGTTCCGCGTGGCATCAAATCAAAATGGTGGTGTCGGCTTCTCGTTTGTGGATTTCAACACACAGGCTGGAAGCCTATGCCACCGATGAACCTAAACTTGGGCATCCAAATACCACGCGCCATCCGACGTTCAGGGCAAAACGAGCTTAAATCAACGCGTTAAACTTGTGCTGGTTTTACTGTCGCTGTTCGTTTATCCATTGAGCATACTCGGTGGATGCTTTGACTTGGTTTACGATGATTTCCGGAAGTTCATAGGGATGGTTTGCTCGGAGGAACGCGACTGCATTGGCGAGGCCATCGGAAGCGACTTTGAGCTTTAGCCCGAATTCTTGCCCGCTGTGAATGAAGCCTTTCCATTGGTAAACACTGAAGATTGGGCCCGAGATCTGAACGCAAGCGGCCAAGCGTTGTGACACGATCTCCGTCGCAAGCCGATTTGCATCGGCTTGATGTTCGACGGTGGTGGTAATCTCCACCAAATCAGCAAGCTGGCATGGCTGGCCGGATGGAGTTTTTTCACTGAGAGGTTCGTTCATACGTCGGATTCTACCGGCAAGTACCACGCTGCCTCAAGATCGGTGAGAATTAACCGAGCGGGGCCACCCACCATCAGTTCAGATCCCTTTCACTTCTTGAGAAGAGTCTGTCATTCTGAAATCGCGTAGGCCGTAACAAGTCGCTTTGGACGCAGTTACGGCATGGAGTGCTAGGTGGGACTTGATTTGTTCGACTGGGGCAATGGGATTCCAACGGGGCATGCCGTAACTGCGCTAGCGCTTGTTACGGCCTACACATCGGCCTAAGCAAACAGCTCGTGCACGACTCGGCCGTGGACATCGGTCAGCCGGAAATCGCGGCCTGCATGTTTGTAGGTCAAACGCTCATGATCGATGCCGAGCAAATGAAAAATCGAGGCGTGCAGATCGTGCATGTGCACTTTGTCTGCAATTGCCTTGTGGCCAAAATCATCCGTGCGGCCGTATGCAAAGCCCGGCTTGGTACCTCCACCGGCTAACCAAACCGTGAACCCGCCAGGATTGTGGTCTCGACCTGTGCCGTTCTTTTCCGCATACGGCGACCGGCCAAATTCTCCCCCCCACCATACCAGCGTATCTTCTAATAGCCCTCGTCGCGCCAAGTCGGTCAACAAGCCTGCAATCGGTCGATCAACGGCAGCCGCATGTTCCGCATGCTTAGGCAAATTGGAATGCTGGTCCCACGCGGGGTTGGCCGAATTGTCACCATAGTTGACTTGAATGTAACGAACGCCAGCTTCGCAAAGCCTTCGCGCCAGCAGACATCGTCGACCGTACGTTTCTGTTTGCTTTTGATCGATCCCATACAACTGCATGGTCTCCGCCGTTTCGTTGGACAGATCGAACACTTCCGGAGCCGATAGCTGCATCCTGGCCGCCAGCTCATACGATTCGATGACGGATTCCAGTTCATCGCGGCCAGACCCTTGCTCAATCCCCGCCGCACCAAATCGTTCGAGTTGCATCTTCTGGAGCTCATGCTGAAACAACCATCGCTGAGTCTCTGCGGCATCCGGTCGAACATGGTTGAGTTTCAGTTCTGCCAAATCTGCATTTCCAATGGCGGTTCCTTGATTCTTCATCGGCAAGAAAGCAGAGCCATAGTTTCTGGCCCCACCATTACCGATCGAAGGAGCGATGGAAATGAAGCCTGGCAAGTTGGCGTTCTCGGAACCCAAGCCATAAATGGCCCATGAACCCATCGAAGGCCGCACTAAATTTTGCGATCCACAATGCAGGAACAAGGTTGCAGGTCCGTGCGCCACCCCTTCGGTATGCATCCCATGCAACATCGTCAACTTATCGGCATGCTCAGCAATCGCCGGGAAGAGTTCTGAAACCGGCCTTCCGCATTCACCATACTTTTTGAACGACCAAGGAGAACGCATGACGCGTTGATCGGCCCCCAGCTTCCTTGTATTCGCAAATTCGCGAGCGTCATCAAACGGTAGCATCTGCCCGTCACGCTTGTCCAATTCAGGCTTGGGGTCGAACGAGTCGACTTGGCTGACGCCACCCTGCATAAACAAAAAGATGACACGTTTGGCTCGAGGAGCATGATGCAAACCACCATGCTCATTGCGTGCAAAGGCCGCGCGCGTAGCGATCGCGCTGGAAGCTAACGCTCCAAACCCACATGCGCTTTGATGTAAGAAATGTCGTCGACTGTGCATAAACTTCTTCTCGATCATTCGATAAAACGAAACTCAATCGATGCCATCAGCTGATGTGCAAGCTCTTCTAAACCTTTGGCTTCCAAAATCCTGGTCGCCCATTTTATTTCTCTTTCGTCAGGTGATCTGCCGAACGCCAATTGAAAACTTCTTTCGATTCGAAAAGCTTCTGATTTCAGATCGGTGATTTCCGAATTTCCGGATCGGCCTTCGTAGTCGATTTGCCTAGCAGCCGCCTTAGCCCGAGCTTCAACCCAAGGACTGTTCATAATCGCCAGTGCTTGAGGAGCGACGGTGCTGCGAACTCGTTGTGAAGTCGTAGAACTTGGATTCGCAACATCGAACTCGGTAGCAAGTGCCGGCAAAGCATTTCGGAACCAGGGTTGATAGACAGTTCGAAATCGAACCGTCGATTCGTAGCGGTAGTCTTCTTTAAGACCTTCTTTCCAGGTCGCTTCTACCACATCGGGCAATTCCAATTCGCCACTGAAATCCAACATCCGATCGCGAAGCGATTCGGCATCCAAACGACGCAAGTTGGCTCGGCCAAATAGCTCGTTGTCGGGGTCTGTTTGAAGTGATTCCGTATCGGCAGCACATTGGCGTTGGTACGCGTTCGAGGTCACAATCTCGCGAACAAGCCACTTCGTCGACCAACCATGGTCGATAAATTCCAAGGTCATCCAATCCAACAATTCAGGATGAACGGGCATCTCCCCAGTCGTTCCGAAGTTGTCTAGGCTGGACACAATTCCCCGTCCCATCAACCAGCTCCAAACGCGATTAACATAAACACGGGCGGTCAGCGGATTGCGTTCGTCGACCATCCATTTCGCCAGCTCCAAACGTCCATTCGATTCCGCAGCGATCGAAGAGTCCGATGCCATGCTATTGACATGGTCGTTGATGCAACTGAGGGTTCCTCGCGGTACCACTTCACCCAATCGATGGACGCTGCCGCGAATATGGACTGGAATGTCTTTGGGTTTGTCCATCGGAATCATCCCCTGAACCATAGGGCGACGATCAAGCGATTTTTGCAACGCGTTGATCTCGGATTCCAATTCGCCGATACGCACACGGGACCGATTGAATTCAGCTGTTTTCTCGTGGATCGCTAGATCGTTTGCGTTCTCTTTCTTGAGCGGTAGATCTAGGGCTACGAATTGGACCGCATCGGCAATCACATGCCCGTCGCTATTCTCATTGCTGAGGACGACAAAAGCTTGCCCCGACGGCTCGAATCGGTACTTACCAAGGGTTTGCCAAAGGCCATCATCGATTGCAGGCTTGCGCTGATTGATGATGACTTCCGCTTCGCCATCGGCACTTAGTATCCGGACCGTGGTTTTTGACGAACGATTCTCGCCGTGCGAATAGGCGATTCGCACGTTGTACTCACCAGCAGGAATGTTTTTCGGTTCAAACGTAACGGACGATTTACCCTTGTTTGCATTCTTGTCGTGCAGGTACCCCGCATCAACGTAAGCTTTGGAGGATGTCGAGTCTTGCCAATCGCCAATCAACGTCGCCTGTTGATTGTCCACCACGATTCCGTTGAAGTCGGCGGAACGGACCAAAAGAGGTTGCGATGGATCGCTTACGGATGTTCCTTTGAGATCCTTTAATTCTTGTCGAAGGGCGACTAATTGCGAAGCGGTCTGTTGGTATTGGTCCGCTTGTTCTTGCGAAACAGGCAAGGGCAAACGAACCCATTTCGATACGTTTTCATGTTGCAAAACGGTTGATGATTTGAGAATGCCAGCAAGTGCGTAGTAATCTCGAGTCGGAATCGGATCAAACTTATGATCGTGGCAGCGAGCGCAACTGATGGTTTGACCGAGCAAGGCTTTTCCCAGCGTATCGATCTGTTCATCGATGTAATCCATCTCCAATTGCAGCTTATCTTGCTCCTCGTAATTATGATCGCCCAAGGTAAGAGCGGTGATGGCAATGCACTGTTGCTGTTGTTGCTCCAACGAGTTCGCGGGCATTAAGTCCCCTGCTATTTGCTCCGAGATAAACTGATTGATGGGCCGGTCTTCGTTGAAGGCGCGGATTAAATAGTCTCGGTATCGCCATGCGTCCTGAAGAACAAAACCGCGCAAGGTCAACGACTCCGCATAACGAAACAAATCCATCCAATGGCGTGCAAAGCGTTCACCGAAACGAGGCGATGCAAGCAGGGCATCGACATGCTGTCGCAGCAGCACTTGTCGGCTCTCCTCGGAAGTTACCTGCTGCAAGGAAGGATCAAGCGATATTGACTCATTGGAAGCGAATGCGTGCGACGACAGTCGGTGCGAAGAAAGGCCGGACAGGTCTGCATCCAGACGTCTCAAGACCACGCGAAGACTTGCCAAGGGACTTGGCTTGATGGTTTGAGCATTCTGTTGGATTGCCAGAAAAGCATCGATCGGGTGTGTTGCATGGGGCGTAAAGGGTGGGCCCCCCCGTTTCAGCGGACGATATGCCCAATGCTCCAACGCTCGATCAACCGATAGCAGTTTGGAGGGTGTACTGTCGACAGATTCGGCAATCGAATCGCGCGGGTCGACGGCCCCTTCTGCAATCCAAGTTCGGAGGCTTTCGATCTGAGCTTCCGACAACTTACCGGAAGGGGGCATTTGAAGTTTAGGATTGCGGTACTCGATCGCCTGCAAGAGCAAGCTGCGATCGGGATCGTTGGCATGAATGGAGGAACCGGAGCCCCCCCCCTTGAGAAGGCTTTCGCGAGAATCCAAGGCCAGGCCGCCACTGGTTTCAGTTGCTGCCGAATGGCATTCGTAACAATGTTCGACCAGAAGTGGGCGAACATGACGTTCAAAGAACTCCAGCTTGCTAGAATCGGTCTCTTGGGCGAAAGAACATGGTGGCCATCCGATCGCGATGAGACATGCTGCCACCCAAATCAATAGGAAGCAATCAAACCTGTTGAATCCGTTGAATCGCATTTCGACAACACCTGGAGACTGATGCGAGAATGGGCTTAGACGTTAGCCACTTCGGGGTGAACCCATGGGGCTCGGTAGGGACGACGGAGCAGGTTGGTCGCTTGATCGTCACCGACCACAACATGCTTCACTGGATCCCAAGTCAGAGAACGTCCCAGTTCCAGCGACATGTTCGCCAAGATGCAGGCAGCGGTGGAAATGTGCCCCTGTTCGATATCTGCGATCGGTTTGGAGCGATCTTGGATGGCTTTCAGGAAGTCTAGCATGTGAACTCGGATGGCTGGGGCGACGTGCTTTTCCAGATCGGGTTCGACGTTATCTTCGGGGTACTTGTCCAATTCCATAACGACATCGCCGTGGATTGGTTTTCCGCCTCCCGAGGGAGTGAAGTCATAGCTCTGGACACTCATTTTCAGAGTTCCTTTTTCTCCATACAAAGTCGCCCCCCAAGGGTACTTGGGGTCGGGAGCTTCCCCCCAGGTACGATGGGTCCAAGCGACGTTCAGTTCAGGGAACTCGAAGGTAGCTGTTTGTGTGTCAGGAATATTGGCTTTCGACTGTTTGTCGACATAGATACCACCATGCGACGATATTTTGGTTGCCCACCCCAAATTCAGCATCCAGCGGACGGTGTCCAACATGTGGATGCACATGTCCCCAAGAATGCCATTGCCGTACTCTTTGAACGCTCGCCATCGACGTGGATGGCACAGTTCGTTGAACGGCATCATGGGTGCGGGGCCGGTCCACATTTCGTAATCCAACGATGCGGGCGGGGCTACGTTCGGTGGATTTTCGCGAGCACGCATGTGGTAATAGCAATAGATTTCAGCATGCGAAATTTTCCCGAGCAAGCCAGCATCGACAATGTTCTTTTTGGCTTCCATCAAATGAGGCGTACTGCGGCGTTGGGTTCCAACTTGAACGACGCGATTGTATTTTCGAGCGGCTGCCAACATGGCTTGTCCTTCGATAACGTCCACACTGATCGGCTTTTGGACATAGACATCCGCGCCCGCTTGGATGGCTGCGATGGTGGGGAGTGCGTGCCAGTGATCTGGTGTCGCGATCAGGACAATATCCAAATCCTTTTCGGCTAGCATTTTTCGGTAGTCGCCGTAGACGCGAGGTCGTTTCGCGGATTTCTGTTTCTTTTGAACCGTGTCGGCGGTGTCGTTGACCATTTTGCTGTCGACGTCGCACAAGGATACTACCTCGACGGGTGCGACTTGAAGCAAGCGGTACAGATCGCATTTCCCATACCAGCCTGTGCCGATCACCCCGACCCGTTTCGCGGGCGAATCCGCGATGGCCCCTAAGGCCGATTGGTAGGCCGATGGATAACCAGCCATCGAAAGACCGCCCAGTGCGAGGCTGCTGCTAGCTAGTGACGAAGAGAGGAAGCTGCGTCGATCCATTACGGTGCCCTTGGTTTCAAAGTAATTTAGGAGTGTAAGTCCAGGTACTATCCTAGTATACTGCGATCCGATTTAAATGTCGCCTTGCAAACGACTTGGGGCTGACAACGAATTCTCAAAAATGCAGGAAACGATGGAATTAGGGTACTTAGAGCGACTTACCTTGCAATTGACGGCCGGTGCCGCGATGCTGCCGGACGCCCTGAGGGATCCCCATGCAGCGTTTATTCTTGCTCGCCAGCGAAGCGATGGTGGGTGGGCAGGACGTGAAGGGGAGAGCGATCTTTACTACACAGGATTCGCACTTCGGTCGCTCGCCATCCTTGGCCTGTTGACGGGGAAGGTCGCGGCGGATGCCAGCCATTTTTTAAAGTCGCGAACGGCCAAGCAAGAGTCGGTCATCGATCTCCTATCGCTGATTTATGGCGCGTCCTTGATTGAAGCCTCCACCGAAATCAATCCGCTGCAGGATTTGTCGGTCGACTGGCGGGGGCGAGTTAGCGAAATGTTGACTTCCTTACGAAGGACCGACGGCGGTTTTTCGCGAATTGATTCTGCTACCGTTGGCAGCACCTATCAAACCTTCTTGGTCGCGATTTGTTTGGAATTGCTTGGGCATCCGCTGCCTTCCGATGACCCAAGCATAGCATTCTTGCTTTCTCAAAGACGCGACGATGGTGGCTTTCTGGAAGTCCGGGTTGCAAAGCGATCTGGCACCAACCCCACCGCAGCCGCCATCGGAGCACTTCAGACCCTCAAGGCCCTGTCGCCAGAAGTCTCGGAGCAGGCCGCTAGTTTTCTCTTGGAATTACAAAGCGACGAAGGGGGCTTTCAGGCTAACACTCGGATGCCATTACCCGACTTGCTAAGTACTTTTACGGGATGCGTCACTCTTTGGGAGACCAGTTCGCTCGATGAAGCCGACACGCAAGGGGCATGGAAGTACGGTTTGAGCATGATGCGCCCCGAGGGTGGTTTCGCAGGCTTTGAACTCGATCCCGCCGAAGATGTCGAGTACACGTTTTACGGACTGGGGCTCTTAAGTCTGCTAGCTCCCTGGCAATAGATCCTGATTCGATCATTTGCATCGATGGAACAGCATTGCGTATACTTAGGGTGTCAGGGATTGTAGGATGAGATGGGATGGAAGTCTGGAGCCCGGTCCTACGGTTGGCTTTTAACAGATCGTTTCTTACAGGGTGGCCGAAAACCTCATGAAAACGCGATTGATGCATCTGCAGGCCATGTTCGTCTGGGGACCGTTCTTTGCATTTGCAGGAACCACTTCGGCGCAGCAAGTTGTTCAACAACCGACGATTGGCACTCTGTCTATCAACTCATCGGTCCTGGTTCCGGACCAAGGTTCCGCCATGCTGGGCGGGATAGGCTCGGCCGGCGCGGGGCAGAACCAGCGAGGCGGTTTGATGACAAACCGAGCGTTCGGAAATCGTTCGGCATGGGGTGGGGCTTCCATATCGGCCACCATCATTGATCTTCAAGAAATGGATCGAGCGATTTTACAATTGGCGGATCGATCCCAAAGCGTGCCCTTACCAACGGGGCCCAAAGTCACATCCTTGCCGTCCATTCAAGTCCAAGGAATGACAGAGGCCGATCTGGATGACGTCCATTACTTTCTCACGCTTGCACAAAACGCGCGTCGCTTAGGTCATTGGGCAAGTATTGATGTCTACATTCAACTAGCGAGGTCGAAAATCCCTTTAGAGAAGCAGGCCAAGCTTCTTTCGCATTACGGCTTCAACGAGACTAGCGAGACCAGCAAGGCAAAACCTGGCCAAGCTTCAAAAAACAAGTTGAAGGGATTTCGACCGTAAAGAACAGGCCTTTATCGCCGACGAAAGCGTTTGGGGCCTACTTCACGGTCCAGACCATCAAGATACTCCGCTAGTGAGATATCGACGGCTTGGTTAGCAGTCGGGCTGACCGGGGATTGAATCAAGGGTGCCAAGGTATCTTGGGAACTGGTTCGATTCATGATTTCCAGGGACTTTGCCCCCGCGACGAATTCTCCTTCTCCTTCAGGCATTCCATCGGAATCATCGGAGTCTTTCTCGTCAGATTCGTCGTCACCTTCCGACTCTTCTTCGTTATCTTGATTGATACGGTTGATCAGAATGAGAATGTCGATTGGCGAGATATTTCCATCTCCGTCCACATCGATACCTGGGTCAGGACCTTCTTCCCCTTCGCCGATCATCGGGATCGGGCCTGTCCCTCGGTTGTTGATATGATTGATAATGATCAATGGGTCCAGCGGGCTAATGCGTCCATCGCCATCCACATCGTAAGGGTCTATGTCATTGTGGTACGGGGTTCGATCCCGAAGAATGCTAAGCCGGCTCGAATTTCGAATTTGCATTCCTGTAAGATCGGAAGTCGCGATGATCGTCAGATCAAGCTGGCCTCCGTCAGTCCTGCTTAAAACAGATCCAGGTCGAAGCATGATTACGCCGCGATTGACATAGAACCGATCATCACTCAGCTCAAACGAGTAACGCTCGTTGCGGTCTGTATCTTGTACAGCAACCGAACCCACGACCGCGTTCGGCTGGTTTTCGGAGATGGAACCTGAGCCTGTCAGGCGGATTCCTGTTGGCAAGTCATCTTGGTCCGTTACCGACAGGTTGATGGACCGTTCAATAAAGAACGAGCTAGTTGGGTCACTGGCTCGAAGGGTCAGCGAAATGGACGGTTCTGTTTCATAATCCAGAACCATGCCTGGCCGAAGAACAAGTTGTCCCTGATCAACCGCGAACCGTGGGTCGCTCACCTGCCAATCGTAGGCGGAATCTGCGTCCTCATCGACCACCTGTACTTGGCCAATGGAAAACCCTTCGTTCAATTCTGGAATCGTCAGACGGGAAGGAACAGAAAGCGATGCAGGAGCGTCATTTCGATCTTTGACCGAGAACGTCAACGTTCTCGAAAGAGTTTCTGTTGGCCTCAAGCGGTTTACGGCCAAAATCGGCAAAACGATTGTAGACTCGTTTTCAAAATTGAGAACGCCCGAGATCAATTTCAGCAGCCCATCCACAATCTCGAACCGGTTGTCTGGAATCTGGAATTGATAGTCAACGTCGGAATCTGGATCCAAGACCCGAACACTGG
>JBIKLJ010000411.1:0-2685 GCA_044359895.1 Pirellula sp. | reverse complement strand
CGATTTTTTGTTACGTTTTCGGTTTCGTACACGGGCTGGACCAAGCCGTTAAAGAGCCATCTTGGAGCGCCGGCAAGCTCAGCACCGCGATCGTTGCAACCTAAACAAGATGTTGCGGTGCTTACGATTTGGTCAGGATCTGCAAATCCCCCCGCAAATGTTGGCTCGCAGAGTTCCATGATTGCAAGACTGGGCCTGTCGGCATTGCAGATACCCTGGTGGAAATCAGCCTTACGGGAAAGCAGCGAGGTTTCCTCCAGCGTGCGTTCAATCGTCAATCCGACCACTTGGCCACGTGTTGCCTATTGGGCGGTCGGTTTGATTCTGATGGGCCTGATCCTTTCGATTCCCGTCCCGATTCGGCTACATGCCACTGCGGTTTTGGTTCCAGCGGAGCAGCAACACATTTACGCGCCGTGGGATGCTGTTGTCGATAAGGTTCTGGTGGATCATGGTCAAGAAGTAAAAGCCGGAACGCCTGTCTTGCAGCTCCGTTCGCAAACGTTGCAATCCGATTACGACAACATGTTGGCTCAGCAGGCACGCAATCAGCAACGCATGTCGGATATTGAATCCAAGCTTCTTCGTGAAACCACCTTAACCTCCGCACAGCGCGATGAGTTGGAAGGAGAGCGAAAAAGTCTTGTGTCCGTTCAAGCCGTGGAACGAAAGCTGATTCGACGATTCCAATCGCAACTCGACGCCATGTTGATCGTTGCAGAACTTGACGGAACGGTCGCAACGTGGAACGTCAAAAACAATTTGACCGATCGGCCTGTTCGAACCGGGCAATGGTTGATGTCGATTCATCAAGCGGACTCACAATGGATGCTCGAAGCTGTCTTGCCGGAGTACAACGCCCACGAGCTCAAAGAGTCGATTGCAGCCAACAACCCCGATCCGACTGCGACCATGACAGGATCCCCTGAGCAAAAGGTTCACATTCGCTTCAACCAAGAGACGCTACCACGAATCGATTCGGTGGCATCGGGAGTTCCTCTGGAATTCGATTCGCATGCCAACTCCGTCTTAAGACTGCGGTTTGATGTCGACGGTTCTACTCTTCCTGAAAATGTTGCAACGGCAGGGGCGACAGCTCGAGTTTCCATACCGAATGGTAAAGGGCCTCTAGCCTGGGCTTTGGGCAAAGATTTTGTTCGCCGCGCTATCACTCAAATCCGACTGTGGATTTAGGACTCATTTTCACCGACCATGTCTTGCAAGAAGACGATTTCAAAACAAGTGAACTCGCTAATGAATCTACGACTTACGAAGCGATCCGCCTTTTTGGTGACCGTAAGTGCGGTTGTGATGTGCTATCAGATCATGGCCCAGGAAGACTCATTGCGCATTCAGGGTAAGCAACCCTTACGTCTCGCTGCAACAAAAGAAACAGGCTCGCTGGCCGCCGCATCGCTTCAAATGAATGACGATTGGATGACGTTTGAGCGTTGTCCTGTCTTCACTCTTGAGAGCATCGAACTTCCCTCGCAAGAATCGGGGGTCGTTGCCTCCCTGGAGGTGACCGAGAACGATCATGTGGCCGCGAATCAGATCATTGTCAAGCTAGATACCAAAGTTGCCGAACTTGAAAAAGGCGTTGCAGGACTGCAAGCTCAGGTTACAACCGCGGAGGCAAATGATGAAAGTGAGATCCGATTGGCAGAGGCGTTCATGGAAGAAGCGCAGCTTCAAGTCGACATCTACGAAGAAATGACCTCCAAAGGGAACTCCAGCGATTTCGATCTGCGTCAAAAACAATTAGCTTTGGCGCAAACGAAAGTTCGCATAACCCAAGCCCGAGCATCGAAGCAACAAAAAGACCTTCGAGCCAAGCTCGCTCAAGCCAGTGTCGTTTTAGGGCAACAAAAAGCGGACCGATTGATTCTGAGATCCCCTATTGCTGGGACGGTTGTCAAGATTGACCATCGGCCGGGCGAATGGGTTCAAGCGGGGACTGCCTTGGTCAAAATCATACGATTGGATGAGTTGCGGGTGGATTGTTTTGTAGACATCAATCAACGCGATCCTTCGACCCTTGTCAATCAACCGGTTTCGGTCATTTCAAACCGTGGGCAGTACGAAAATCGATTTGTTGGCAAGATTACCTCGTTTGATCCGGACGTTAGCTCGACCGGCTCGGTTCGAGTGCACGCGACGATCCAGAATCAGAAGAGCGGCGATCAATGGCTGTTGCTGCCGGGCATGACTGTCCGAATGCAGCTTGCGAATGTTCGAACGCCATGATTGCCGATCTACCTGAAACGCTAGGATACCGGTTGAGACCGGACATTCAATGGAAGGCGAACTTAGATGGCCAGGCTTTGGAAAAGACCTGGATAGCTTCCGATCCATTGACTCGCAGGCTTTTTCGCTGCGGTGATCATGAGTATCAAATTCTGCAATGGATCAACGGATCGGCCACGACCGAACAAATCATGGATCGGTTCCATAATCAATTCCGACCGCGTCGTATTGAGCCTTCTGATCTCAAAAATTTGATAGAGCGATGCCTTGGTGCTGGAATCCTTCGCTCTTCCAACCCTCGCAGAGTTCTAGGGAACGACACATCGCTTCAGCTGTTTCCCCAGATCTCGTCCGAAGATACTGATGGAGCATGTCAGCCGGCCTATCCAAGAATTCCTGCCGGCTTGAAACAGAGTGCTTCATCGCAAACGATTTCTG
>JBIKLJ010000185.1:0-9852 GCA_044359895.1 Pirellula sp. | reverse complement strand
CTAGGGGGTTTTTCGGGTGCCATTTGGGCTTTGTATCATCTGGTGATGCGGCCCGTACTTTATACGCCGGGTTGGATCAATCGTCACGCGTGACGGGCCTCGTTGCCTCGGCCACTACGGGTGTCAGACGGGCCTCGTTGCCTCGGCCACTACGGGTGTCAGACGGGCCTCGTTGCCTCGGCCACTACTTGGCTTTTCGAGGTGGGGCAAATTTGATGCGTTCCACCAATCTCTTGACGTCGTCACCGATGCGTTGTCCTGTGACCGCGGTGACTGCTTCGATCACGAATTCGTACCGAAGGTTGTAATCGAGATCGATTTCGACTTCGGGACCTTCTTCAGGGGTTGGCGGAGCGTTGCCGCCGGTAAGATCGAGCACATATGCGCGCAGCTTTTGCCAATCGTTACCGAATGACAAGCTATCGTTGACCACGATTTCGGCCAGTTCCCCTTCGGCGCTAGCGCGCAGTCGAAGCTTGATAGGGATGTTGGTGGTGTCCTGAGCTCCAGCGCCACCGCCGATCGGCATTTTGACGTTGAAGTCCCCTTCTTGAGCCGCGATCTTGAATGTCATCACGAAGAAGATGAGCAACAAAAAAATAACATCGATCATCGACGTTAGCTGGAGCTCCGCTTTTTCATTTCCTCGCTTGGATGCAAACTTCATTGGTTAAATCTCTTGAGATGAATCGAGTTTAAACTTCTTCGCGAACTCGTAGCACAAATTTTTCGAAGCCCAATTCTTGGCATTTCTTAATCAGATCTTGGACAAGGCCGCCGGGCGTGTTCTTGTGCCCTCGGATGACGATATTGGCGTCTTTGGCGGATTGGTTTCTGGAGACCAGCAATTGGATTTCGGTTCGCAGCATCGGGGCGATAGATTCGACGGTTGCAACTTCGCTCCCGACGTAAATCGCTCCGGTGGAATCCAGATGCAAGACGATAGGAAAGGTCAACGGTGCATCGGCCGGTTTGGCTAGCTCACTGGACGGCAGTTTAATTTTATCGTTTTGATCATCTTGCGAGAAGTTAATCAGAACCATGAAGAAGATGATCAACTGGAATACCATGTCGATCATGGCAGTCATGTCACCTTCTGCAACCTTCGTGTCAAATTTTTTGCGAGGACGCATAGCTCACCGTGTGGTCCGAGATGTTTTTTGCAGTAAAGTCGCGTTCCGAAACTAGCCTTTGATGAAGGCTTGGAACTTCTCCAGCATCTCTTCGCTGATGGTTCCGGCATTCATGATCATCCTTTGCACTCGGTTTCGAAGGATGTTGTAGATCGTGATTGCAGGAATCGCCAAGAACAACCCGAACAGTGTTGTGTAGAGAGCTTGTTCAATACCACCAGCAAGCTCGCTAGGTTTTGGTGTTGTTTCGCTTCCTGCAATTTTACCGAAGGATGCCACCATCCCTTGAACGGTTCCCAGTAGGCCCACCATAGGAGCGATGTTGCCGATCAAGGCAAGATAGCTCAGCATGTGCTCGACCCGCATGGTTTCCGATTCGCCGACGATCTGCATTGCTTCGATCGCTGGCTCTTTTCCTTTTTGGAGCTTGCCCAAACCGGCAGATAGGACTTGGCCGAGGAAACTTTCATCCGCTCGTACCAGTTCGACAGCGGCCTGAGCATTGTTTTCAGTCAGGCTTGCTTCCACCCCTTGAATCAGGTCGTCCGGGATGAAATTGTTCTTTTGGACGGCCAGAATCGCGCGGACCACTAGGGCAACCAGAATCATACTCATGATCAAAAAGATCACGGCATACATTGGGCCTAGAGAGTTCCAGGTTTTAACGAGCAGATTCTCGCTCTTCGCGGTGCCAGCTTCTTGGGCGAGAAGACTGCTGGACAAGACGGAGACCGTCAAACCGAACGAAGCGACGTAAGAAACGAGGGACCGCACGCGCCGAAAAGAGAATTGCATAGCGACTCCGGGTTGGAATTCGAAGAGTGACGAGGGGGTTAGGAAAGGCAATCAACGACCGTTCTGAATTCAAAACGCTCACAAGTAGTTTATGGTACTCAAGCAATCGACGAAAGAGACAAGGGGCGAGCCCTAACCGACTCATTTTTTCCTAACCGACCCGCAAATTTGGTAATTTTTGAGTGGGGAGAAAAGTAGATTCCCGAGTCCAGGCCGCAGGGCGGCTTTATTCGACTCTAGGTGTTCTTCCGCTGATGACGCATAAAGTCACGAAACTCCTGAGGCCATTGCGTTTCGATTTGGATGGCTTCCTTGGTCCTCGGATGTTGGAACCCTAGTGTTTCGGCGTGCAGGGCGATGCGGTGATGTGGCCAAGCCCAATGTTCCGCTTGCCGAGGTTTGTATCGGGGATCGCCCAAAATGGGGTGCCCGATTTCCGCGAGCTGAATGCGAATTTGATTGCGTCGACCAGTCTCCAGTTTGACTTCGAGCATCGAAGCATCTCGCCAAACCTGTTTGGTTTCAAAGTGAGTGATCGCAAGCTCACCTTGATCCGGGGAATGAACGATGTAACGATTGAGATCTGCATCGGTTGATAGGTAATTCTTGAGAACGCGACTCTCGGGCGCTGGTATCCCGGCGACGATGGCAATGTAACGCCGATTGGGTTTTCGCATCGCAAACTGATCCCGCAGTGCTTCGGCCATTTCCAGCGACTTTGCCAACACCAAAACACCAGATACGCCTCGGTCGAGCCGATGCACGCAGAAGACTTTGGCTTGTGCGTCCTGTTTCTTGAGTTGTCTTTCGACCAATGATACAAGGGTGTGAGCCTCGCGATGCTTGGTGGGCACGGTCAGCAGATTGGCCGGCTTGTTCACGATCGCGATATCGGCATCGTCGTACAGGAAATCGATGGCACGATTGGATGATTTTGATTTTGCGGAAAGACTTGGGGCAGAGATCGGCTGAGGAACCACATCGACGGTGATGCTGTCCCCCACTTCGACCACGTGAAAGGATTGACGCTTTACTCGCCCATTGAGCGTAACATATCCTTGTTCCAAGAGTTGGAAGGTTTGATTCTTTGGAATCTTGAAAAGGATCTGAAGAATATTCGCAAGCTGCCTAGCAGGGGGCGGAATATTGGCAGGGACCGAGAGAGTGCGTTGCGACATAGTTCGTTATTGGAATCGGGATGATGGCTGGATTCAAGTCAAATCAGCCGATTCGCGGCTTTTTGGTCGCTTGCTCGAGCGTATCCCCCAATTTATCGATCCAAGCCTGCATGCTATGGTGCGATTCCACGTAATCGCGTGCGGCTTCAATACGAGACAGCCACATTGCAGGCCGTTCGAATCGGTCTCGAATTGCCTGCGCGAGCTCTTCCGAACTGGCTTTGGAGACTAAAGTCCCCAACGGATTGGCTCGCAAGAGTTCGCCAGCCCCCTGAGCAGTATTGGTCGCCAGAATTGGAACTCGGCAAGCCATCGCTTCGAGCAATGCGTTCGGCATTCCTTCATAGAGCGATGGCAGAACCAACAAGTCGCATTGCTTCAAGAGTGCGAAAGGGCTTGAGACTTGACCGTGAAAAAACGTGCTATCCGCCACTCCGCAATTCGCGGCAATGCTCTGAAGTTCCCTGCGCAAAACTCCATCACCTACAATGTGCAGATCAGCCGCTGGCACTCGGTCTTGATTCGCCAGTTGCGTGTACTTTGCAAAAGCTTGAATCAAATAGCGATGGCCCTTTTCATCGCTCAATCTGCCGATCGAAACGATATGCTTGCGATCGGAACGCGGGACGATGCCGGTCCAGTTGACTTGGCTTTCGCGGTCCACCCGTTCGATATCGATCGGACTGAGCATTACCTGAAAGAGCTCGCGAGGAAGGCGGTAGTACCGCGATGCGTTTTCAGCGGTACCCGCACCCACGGTCAATACGGAGTCCGCAGTGGCATATGCATTTCGCAGTTTAAACTTTTTCCATGTTCTCCATCGCTTTTCCGATCGCGCCAAATCGAATTGAGGAGGCGACACGATGGTGGAGACACGCGGAATACCAAGATGTTTTGTTGCAGGGCCGGTGATCAAGGTCATGTGAAAAAGGCGATCGTACGTGACGTCGATATTCTCTTGCTTCAACACAGTCTCGAGATGCTGAACCTGCATCCGATGGATTCTTCCTGGCCAGTTCCAGCGAGGGTACGACTTGTCGGTCCAAAACGAATACCGCTTTACATCGCTAGGGACTTCCGACAACAAAACGCCGGATTCGTAAAGCAGGTACAGAATGGGCTCGAAACGACTTCGGTCCAGTCCCTGAAGTAGGTACAAGAGTTGGCGCTCGCTTCCCCCACCATCCATGGAGGATGAACACAGCAAAACTCGTGTACGGCGGTCCGACATAGCAACCCTTCCAACAAACTACTATGAAAGCATCGCAAGACCTAGAGCGTCTAGTTTGTTCAAAACAGCCGGTTCCTACGATGACAGTAGTGTAACCAGAACAAATGCTATCGCGACTACCCATCTTGAGTGACTAGTTCAACGTCGGCCCCGCTCCCGAGCTCGCACCTTTCGATTTGATCTTGCGCATTTTGGCTTTCTATCGTACTCGTACTTAGTGAAACGGTACTTGTACTCGCACTCGAAACACGCTGGTCGAGCACGAGCACGAGCAAGAAAAGCCATGTTTTCCTGGAGTGCGGTGGTGGGGCCGGTTTTGCACTACACCAAAGTTCGTGCTCAGCCACCCACCCACCATCCATGCATAGGTGCTATGCCGTTCGCGAACGGTATGGTCGGTCCGAATCGAGCTTGACCCGTCGGCTCGCCATCGAAACAGCTCGCTCGACCATCTTCAGTTTGTGGTACACCACCGGTCTATTTCGAAACCGCGACAGGGAACGACGGTACTTCACGAAGAACATGAACGTTTCCGCAAAATCTTCGCTGGCATTGGTCGATGCATAATCAGTGATGAATTGCTGATACAAACATCCGTAGAAGAACTTGAGCTTGCCGTGGTCTGTTTTTCGACGGCTCTTGCCCTCTTGATAGCTGGGGTCTCGTTTCAAATTGCGACGCCAAGATTGATACGGAGACGATGCACAATTGTCGTACGGAGCTCCGAAGGTTCGTTCAAACCAAGCCTGACGAAAGAACTCCCGGTCGATGTAGTACCACGCATGGGCGTATTCATGTCGGATGGTATCGCACAGGGTCATGCCAGGCTTGTACGGCTGATGCGGTAGGTCTCGAGGTAAGTAAATAACCCCCGGTCGATATCCTCGTTTGCCATAGTGCCCTACCTGCTCAAAGACATACCCTCGCTCGCCTGAACTTTTCGCACTCGATATGCACAGCTCCACAGCGTCCAGGTAGACACCATCAGCTAGCAAGCCAATTTCAGCGAGTTCATTTCGGACTTGGTTATATGCACGGTCGACGTTGGCCATGATAAGACGCGATCACTAATTCCAAAGAGTAGGAGGTATGGGGCAACGCCAATTGTCTTCCAACAAATGGCACTGCTCAGTTTCGGGTTCGCGTCCCTGCTCCTAACAAGTCTGCTTTGAAGCCCGCCTCCCTACAAATTGAATTTGAAAAAAACGCAAAGCAACACCCAAAAGAGGGGTGCTGGACGGAGCGTTTCTGAGGAGGCGAGCTACCTAGACTATGCAGACGGGGGGATTCTTGGGGATCCAACCTGAGGAGGCAACCCCACCTGGAGAGGGGTTTTGGGCTAAGTTGGCCAACAGCTGGGATTTGCGCTGTTCCGGAAAATTTCTTCGTGGTACTTCTCCTGGGTGTCCAATCAGAATGGCGGGGTGACGGGACAAAAACCATGAAAAACATTGCAGATTTTGAGGATTGCAACACTCGCGGTTTGCCGTGCGGTATACTTCAGTCGTTCGCAAATCGGATCACCAGGAATGAATCGAGCGAGAGAATCATGAGACAATGGCTTTGCATCTTCACCGCAATCAGCGCACCTTTTTGGTTTTCGGGAGTTGGGCATCCGGAGCGTGCTGCCGGATCTGACCCGTTGCTTCTGAAAAAGCAATCGAGCTGGAACTGGCCCGATGTCGAGCGAGTGCAGCAGCAGGTTCAGGCCTTCGTAGCCAGTCGCCTGTCGGGAGATGAGCTAGCGCAAGCTCAACAGAGCCTTTCATCCTCTTCTTTTTTCAGCGGAGTCGGCATGCTGGACGCGATCCTGAACGCAACTTCGAAAGCCGAGCCAACGATCGATGCGTTTCGAGTTTCTCTGGATGCGCCCTTCACGGTTGATTCGAATTCCAAGATGGAAGCACAACTGAGTTCGATTCTGGCCAACGGCAGCATTCCTGCTTGGCTCAAGGTGGATCTTCAACTGATTGGATGTCGGTATCAAGTTCACCATGAATTGTTTGACGAGGCTTTGCTCCGATTGCTCCCTCTGGCAAACGAATCTACTTCTGATCCAGCGACGTGGTTGTTTTGCATGGCAATTTGCCAACATCATTTGCTAGAACGCACTACATGCCTCGAAACCTTGGATCGGCTGTTGGAGCGTGAAACAGAATTGCCAACGCGTTATGCCATCACGGCGCGACTGATGCAGGCTGACATCAAACCGCTCAAAGAGGATTCGCTTGATGAAATCGCACGACTCATGAACGACGTGGAGCGACGCTTGACCCTTGGGCGAACCGGCGTGGTCGTTCGGGACAAGGAGCAACGCATTGTGGATAAGCTCGACAAAATCATTGACAAGCTAGAACAGCAGCAGCAGCAGCAGCAACAACAACAGCAGGACAAGAAAAAGAACAGCGGGAATTCCAAGGGCCAAAAACCTCAGCAAGGAAGCCAGCCCATGGAAGACAGCCAATTGGCAGAGAATCGAGGAAAAGGGGAGGTTGATGAAAAAGATATAGGCAATGGAAGCGGCTGGGGGAATCTGCCACCAGCTCAACGCCAGGAAGCCCTGCAAAACATGACCAAAGATCTGCCTAGCCACTATCGCGAAGTCATCGAGGCCTACTTTAAGCGTCTCGCAACCACGCAGCCTTAGCCGCATTGAATTTCGAACGAGGACATTCGAACAAGGGATGTCGAAATCCAAACAAATTCGTAAAACACCGCGCAATTCGAAATTCCTTGTTCGGCGTTCAGCATTCAAGTCAACGCGAAGGTGGGTCCCATCGCCCAATTGCTCAGCAACGTTTCCCGGCAAAAACCGGACGCGGCTAGTCTCTATGGCCGCGATTCAGTCCTGTTCGCCCTCCTAATCGGAGGAAAAAACGACAAACTGTGGAAGATGAGGCTAGTTTTTGGGAATGGGTATGTCACGGAGCGGAACAAGTCGCTACAGTTTACAGACGGTGAGGTTGTTGATCGAGCTGCGTTAGATTCCGTTGGAATCGGTTTGTTCTTCTGACTCATTCGCCAGGGTTGCGCACAAGACCCGTCTTTTTCGGCGAGCCAAGCAGCAACGTTAGATTTAGTTTTTTTGGGAGTTTGGGATTTTGGGTAAGAAACTTTACGTCGGTAATCTGTCCTACAGTGTTACCAGCCAAAGCTTGGAAGAAATGTTCACAGAGTTCGGTGCAGTACGCAGCGCTCAAGTCATTCAAGACCGTGATACCGGTCGAAGCAAAGGTTTTGGATTTGTTGAAATGGCAGACGAGAATGGAGCTCGCGATGCTATCAGTGGCCTACACGAGAAAGAAGTTGACGGTCGTCGATTGACCGTTAATGAAGCTCGACCACGCGAAGAAGGCGGCGGCGGCGGCGGCGGCGGTGGATACCGTGGCGGTGGCGGCGGCGGCGGTGGTGGCGGCGGACGTGGTGGCGATCGCGGTGGTGACCGTGGCGGCTACGGACGTAGATAAGTCGATATCCTCAGCTGATTCCTCAATCAGTTGATTAGCGAATAAGTGAAACGGCAAGCTTCGGCTTGCCGTTTTTCATTGGCACTAGCGTATCTCGCTAAGTTCAGCGTGCGGTCATTCTTTCGAAGGCATCGACGGAACCACCACGTCCCCGTGTTGTAGCCGCGACGAGTTGAATGGTCCCGAATTTTTAATGTCGCTTGGACGGCCATCCGCCCCAAACAAATAAGCCGAACCGTTCCCCATGACCTGCATGCGCCCCTCAGTAATGAGCACTGCGGTTGCCTCATCAATCCCCAGCCCCCATTGAGTCGGGTTTTTTTGAATCGCGTTCCGGAGTCGTTCAAACCGACCACGCTGTGAAAAATGTTGATCGACAATCAGGTTGGGCAGCAATCCCCAGCCCTCTTGCGTTCGCGGCTCGGTCAGCCCCCCTGCAATCATGACCTTCGACGCAATCGCGGCCCCTGCGCTGGTTCCGCCAACAACCCCTCCTCGCGCGAGCAGCGATCGGAGCTCCGCGAGAACGCTGGTGCTCGAATACCGATCCACCAATCTTTGTTGATTACCGCCAGGTATCCAGACCGCGCTGGCATTCTTGAGCATTTCGATCCATTCGGGCTTCTTCGCATCGTCTGATGCATTCGCATGCAATACGGATACGTTCTGCCATCGATAATCCTTCCACATGGAAGTCCAACGAGAAAAGTCCCCTAAGTCCGATTGAGGAGATGCAGTGGGAATGATGACAAGACTACCTTTTTCAGCTCCTCCAGCCTGAAAGAACCAATCCAAGACGGACTTGGGTAGCTTGTTCCCTCCGCACAGCAATAATCGACCTGACCGCTCCTGGATGAATGGCCCCAGGGCAGAATTCTCCAGAACACGAACTTCCGTGGGAGCATCAACGGTTTGGCCCAGAGAAGACACATTGGAATTCGTGAGTATTGCGATCATTGCCAACGACGAGGGAACAAATCGATTCCAAACAAAGCCAAAGTAAAGGAGCCACGAAGATTGCATCGTCAAACCCTGGACCTCATGCTGATTTACAAAAATGGGGTGCGAAGCAAAGCTGCTGATTGGCCTAGCGATAGTCTACGCAGTAGTGAGTGGTGCTCGACAGCAGACGATTGAGTATCGCAGACGCGGGCTTCAATGTCACTGACGTCGCAATTGAAACAGCTTGTACATCGGGTCGGAAATTTTGGAAGCGCTGGCGTCGGAAAGCTCTTCCGAAAGCATCTGGTCCAGCTGTCCTTGAAAAATCTTTTCTGCCCTTCCACCATTAAAGTAAGCCGCACCCTCCTGAGTCGACCGCATGGAGGCAATCATCTGTGAGAAAAAAGTCTGGCCGACGAAGTCTTGAAATGCCTGCCGAAGCTCGTCGTTCTCAGGTGCTTGGGCATCGATAGCGTCGACATTTTTGGATTCGAGCTGGTTGGCGTCGGCTGCATGCAAGGCTGCACCGAAGGAGTCCGCTTGCGCCAGATTCTTGGATGCAGACGATGCAATTCCGTTCAAGAACTGCGTGGGTTCGGCCGTGGGTATGTGGGCAGGGGTGCGATTGACTTGCATAGATTTGTTTACTCGATGACGAGTTCGCCGTACAAGTTTCCTTGTCGTTTGAGCGCCTTGATTATCGCGATCACGTCGGATGTCGGCACGTTTAACGTGTTCAGTGCATCGCTCAGATTTTTCAGAGTTGGCCGGCCCTTGTTGCTGGCTGCCGTGGGACCGATGAGGCTTCCATCTTGAGAGCTGACCGGCACAAATCCATTCGTGACCGTTTGGGAGCTTCGCGTGGAAATGGTCAGATTCTTGTGTGCGATGGCTACCGGGGCGATCGTAACTTCTTCGCCGATGATCACGACCCCCTCCCGTTCTTGAATGTAAACGCGTTTTCGGTTGTGCAAGTTCAACAACTGCAAATCAAGAATGAGCGATACGAAAGAAACGGGGCGCTCGCGATAAGCGGGTGGTATGTTTACCTCGATGGTCGTTTGGTCAACCGCTCGAGCAAGGTCAATGATATCCACTTTTTGGCT
>JBIKLJ010000184.1:0-9902 GCA_044359895.1 Pirellula sp. | reverse complement strand
CGGCAGTCCATGTTGTCCCAACCCGACGCGTGACGGCTTGTTGCTTTAGTGAAGTCGTTATTGGGTAAGGGCGGTACGACGGACTTCCAAGTCCGTCCATGGGGAATTCGACGGACGAGGAAGTCCGTCCATGCGGAATTCGACGGACTAGGAAGTCCGGCCATGCGGAATTCGACGGACTAGGAAGTCCGTCGTACCATTCAATCAACAGCGAGGGGCAATTCCAAGGGTCCCTCACTCACGTTTCGGGTTAGGATTGGTAGTTTTTATCCTGTCGCTCACCTAAAGACCTCTCGTTAACCATCCTCCGTTAACAAACTGTGTATAATTCAAGGCTCGGGCCCCCCTGCCCTACCCTACCCTGACAAGAAACACAGAGTCTTTCATTCTACGAGCACCATCATGTCCAGCACTCAAGCGACTGCCCCCTCTGTTCCCCAGGCTGCTATACCAGACCGATTTTATGAGATCTTAAAGGACGTATGGGGCTTCTCAAGTTTGCGTCCTTCCCAAGAGGCCGCGATTGGATCCATCTTGGAGGGACGCGATACGCTTGTAATTATGCCGACCGGTGGTGGCAAATCGCTCTGTTATCAAGCCCCTGCGATCTATCGTGGCGGCATGACCATTGTGGTTTCGCCGCTGATAGCCCTGATGAAGGACCAGGTGGATTCGCTGAAGCAGGTTGGTGTGAATGCCGTACGAGTCGACAGCACCTTAACACTGCCAGAGAAACGGGAGATCGCTCAAGAGCTTCGATCGGGCAACGTGCGTTTGCTGTTTGTTTCGCCGGAGCGGATCGCAAGTCCTGACTTTGTACGTTTGTTGGAAGGAAACGAAGTTCACACCATCGCTATTGATGAGGCGCATTGCGTTTCGCAATGGGGGCATGATTTTAGACCCGAGTATCGACAACTCAGTTCACTGCGGAATGTTTTTCCGAACGCGGCCATGCATGCCTTTACGGCAACGGCGACGGTCAAGGTGCGCGCGGACATTATGGATCAACTGCAACTGAAGCAACCGCGAATGTTGATCAGTTCTTTTGATCGACCGAACTTGACCTACCGCGTGTTACCTCAGGTGGAGCTCGAGAATCAGATACTGGAAGTTTGCGAGCGGCATCGAGGGTCGGGTGGGATTGTCTATTGCCTTCGACGCAACGACGTGGAGGTGATAACGGCGTTCCTTCAAAGCAAGGGAATTTCAGCAGTAGGTTATCACGCAGGGATGTCCCATGAAGAACGCAAGCGAGCTCAAGAGGCGTTTCTGACGGAATCGGTCGATGTGGCGGTTGCAACGGTGGCATTCGGAATGGGGATCGACAGGTCCAATGTTCGGTTTGTATTGCATGCATCGATCCCTAAGTCGATTGAACACTATCAGCAAGAGACAGGTCGCGCGGGGCGCGACGGTCTGCCGGCCGAATGCGTCCTGTTTCATAGTGTTGGGGATGTGATGACCTTGAAGAGGATCACCGAGAGCAGTTTACGGGAAGCAAATGCATCGGAAGAAATCGTAAATGCATCGAAGCTTCAAATTGAAGAGATGTCGCGGTATTGCCAAACCCCTGTTTGCCGGCATCGCGCCTTGGTTCAATACTTTGGTCAGTCCTATGATTTACCTTCCTGTGGCGCGTGCGATGTATGCTTGGGGGATACCGACGAAGTCCCTGATTCCAAAGTCATTGCGCAGAAGATTTTGTCTTGTGTTTTTCGCGTGCAGGAACGATTCGGCGTGAATCATGTGGTGGATGTACTGCTGGGCGCGAGAACTCAGGCGGTGGTCCAACGCGGGCACGATCAAGTGAGTACGTATGGAATCTTGAAAGAAGTTCCCAAGGCGCAATTAAAAGATTGGGTCTATCAATTGGCTGGCCAAGGGGCGCTTACTTTCGACGGGACGGAATTTCCTGTGCTAAGGCTGAATCCGAACTCCCGAGCCATTCTCTTCGGGGACGCTCAGCCACGTTTGATTCGCACCGCCACGAAAGCCAAAGAACGCAAGCAGGCAGCCGCAAGCGAAGCCTCAATCCATGCGGATAGCGGCTTGTTTGAGAAGCTGAGGCTTTTACGAAAGAAGCTTGCCCAAGAACAAAACGTGCCACCTTTTGTGATTTTCGGCGATACCACGTTGATCGAAATGAGCGCCACGCGGCCATCTTCGCTTGAGGCGATGCTGATGATTTCGGGCGTAGGCAATACCAAGCTGAATACGTATGGTCAGGATTTCTTGGACGAGATATCCAACTACTGCGCCCAGAATTCCCTGGAGATGGACGCCCAGTGGAAGTCGTCGGCGGCATTGCAGGGAAGTTCGCCGTCGGCCTTGCGTGTGGGGCGCACGGGAACAGCAGGAACCAAAGGCATTACCATTCCCATGTTAAGGGAAGGGAAGTCCTTCGACGAGATCGCAGCCAAGGCAGGCATCACCCCCGGCACCGTTGCTTCTCATTTGTTGGAGCTGATGGAAACCGAGGCGATCAGTTCGATTGAACCGTGGGTTTCCGACGCGACCCAGCGCCGTATTCTTGCAGCAGCGGATGAAGTTGGGCGGGAACGCTTGAAGCCCATCTTCGAGCATCTCAACCAAGAAGTCCCGTATGAGCATCTTCGTTTGGTGCTGAACTTTGAAAAGCAGAATAGCTGAGTGGTTTGGATTGGTTACCAGTAGGAGCGGACCATTTCAATCCATTGACTTGCCGTATGAGGTACCGAGTGCGAATCGTAACCAAAGCGATTCATCAGACCTTCGTCTTGGTAAGCGGCGAAGCAAAGCAGAAACAACAAGGAATAGCAGAACAGATTTGCAATTCGATTTTGGCTCCAGAATTTAAGAGCCGTTCCGAAGCTATGCTTGAACAGATATCGCCCTCGGCGGTATTCGATGGACCAAATCTCATCGAGAAGGATATGTGACATAAAGCCGACGAAGACCGCCACGGTTTTGAAGAGGCGAAGATTCATGTCCACACAAGAACTGGCCACAAATGCAAAAAGGCAAGCAATGAAAGCCGCTGGGATGCTGTGCCACATTCCACGGTGAACGGTATATCGCCTGAATGCTTCCGCGATGCCAAATCGGAGCATAAAGTAGATCCCCACGGTGATCAGCAACATCATTTCATGATTGCATCCAAGCCGCTGAAGACGATCCACCATCAGCATGGGGACAAACGCAGAGGAGAACGCAACCGCTTCACGAAGGGGGATCCCGGAATCGCTGTCCAGGTCTGGAAGCATACCGCTGACGCTGCACAATGCGGTCCCCAGGACACAGCTTTCCCAGGCGAGACCAGCTTGGTAGCCGCCCATACCGTAAAGAATTCCGGCTGCCGTACTAACAGAAATATGTGTTCTAAAGTCAGCCATCGCCAACCGCTCCCATCCCGCAGAGATCCAATAACTTCAAGTATGGGACCGTAGCAAAAAGCGGGGCTTCAGGTCCAGCGTATTTGTTGAGTGGGGTTTGCTAGCATTTTCTTGTCGTTCACAGAAGTTCAGGACCAGCCGAAAGGCCTGAAGCCATGCAGTCAGCCGTAGTCATACCACCCCTTGATCCGCAGGCACCGGCCTCGCCACCCCCGCAACATGGGAATCGAGGCTCTCCGTACTCGTACTCAGCGCCAGCGGCTCAATAAAGCAACAAGCTAACTGCCTATTCACTCAATGAACCTAGCGTAGATGTTTAGAACGGGGCGTCACGGTCGAATTTCGGGCCGAATCCGCCGTGATCGTTTCCGCCGAATCCGTCTTCGAAATCGAGTTCATCCTCCTCATCATCGTCCAGGTCGGGGAAGCGAGCACCTTGAAAGGCGATCCCAGGACGGTCATGCAAAAGCTCTTCGTCGACTTGAATATCCATCAGCTCAGGTTCCAAGGTGTAGCACTTGCGTTGCCATTTCAAAGCAATGGCTTCCGCCTCATCTTCGTCCCGTGCCAGTACGCCCCACTGCGCCATGTAGGCTTCCCATTCGGTCTGATTGGCTAGGCAACCTTCGTAGTCAAACCAGGTTGATTCAAGCGGTTGCAAGACATAGCATTGGTACAAATAAAGATCGCATGGTTTCTCGCCTGATCGAGCGTGTTCAAAAAAGCTTTCCGTTGCGATACCTGCTTTGAGCATACGGTCTTCGACTAACGCTTGAATATCTTTTTCGTCGGGGCATGTACGAGCCGCGTTGATCAAACGTTCGTAAGCACCCGAGATACCGCTGATCGTGAGATTGTCTATTTCCACCAAGGGATGGGCGAGCGCCTTTTTGATTTGCGCGATTGCCTGATCCGACTGACCCATTTGAGCGTAGGCAGCGGCTCGAACGGAATCGATATGTAACCCATGCGAGTTGAACAAACTAACTTCTTTTTCGATAGCAACAAGCGCTTCGTCGGGACGTTTTAGTTCGAGCAATCCCGAGCTCAAATAGTAATAGGTCCAAGAGATCGGTTGATGTCGCTGGTGATATTTTTGAAGGAAGCTGACTTGCAGTTCGTATTGGCTTAATGCATGCGCTTTGAGAGCCGCTTCAAAAAGCAATTCGGGCGAATCCCCTCCTTCGCGAATGCACAGATCTAAAACATAAAGTGAGTCTTGAAGCCGATCGGATTCGGAATAGATTCTCGACAAAGCCAGAGCAGCATCGTCCCGCCTTCGATCCAGTTTGAATGCACGGGCGTAGCAACGTTCTGCTTCGCCTTCTTTGCCAATGTACTCGTAGACCTCCGCAGCGCGGAAGTTGTTGTTCACGCTAGTGGAATCGATCAGCAACGATTTACGAACCAATTGATCGAGCCGCTCATTGCTGATCGAAGAATCACTGAGCCCCGAAAGGTCCCTGGCTTGAGCGGCAAGGTTTCCAAAAAAAGTGGCGAAACTGACCTCCTCAGATTCCTCCGGATCATGAATCAGATCCTCTTCTTCATCGTTCGAATCTAAATCAGCGTTGAGAAAGGAGTCGTCCGGCAATTTCAGGGAATCGGTAAAAGCCCCGTTCTGGCTCGACTTTTCGAAAGCCCCGTCTCCGGGTTCCCCGTCGTCGATTTCCCCGTCGTCGATTTCCTCATCGTCAAGATCACTGGGATCAAGATCTTCAAGATCGTCTATTTCTTCGGTTCCGGTGAAATCGGGCATCATGGGATCATCATCAAAATCCTTGAAGGCGAGTTCACGGGCCATTTCGGCCGAAAGTCGATCGATCATGCTGATGGTCATTCCAAGACGTCCCAGCAATGAGATCAAATAACCCACGTCTTGGTGAGTGGACACCAACTGGTTTGCCCACTTCCAAACTTCGACACGGTCGATGACCGGCGTTATCAAAAAATTGACCAGGTACAATGCCTTTCCAATATCGACGGGATGGATGAATGCGCTTCGATCTTTGTCCAGCAGTTCTCGAAGAATTAGCAATGGGTCGATAGCGACATCGTCCCGCTCCCATTTTGAATCGACACGATTTCGGGTTCGTACAGCTAAGTCATCGAGCCAAGCTGACAGTGGCGAAGCAGAAATCGAAGTAATCTCGCTTTCGGGCGAGGATTTGGGCGAAGCTTGCGATAGCTCTGGCTTGACGGTTTCCGTCTTGGACGGTTCTACCAACTCTTCCAATGGTTTCGATGAAATGAATCGCGAATTCTTGATGACCGTCCCGAGCGGTGTGATCGGCTTCGAATCATCAAGCGTCTGATTCAATCGACGAATCGTCTGCCAATCATTGGCTTTGGTCGCAGCATCTTCAAACGGACCACAAAGCCTTTTGGCTTTAACAAAATCCCCTTGCAAGCGATAGAGAGCGACCAGTCTTACGCCGTTCTCAAGCCACTTGGTGATCGATTTGTTTTGACGAAGCGACCGGTTCCATGGAACGAGCAGGCTTTCGGCCTGATCCCATTTCGATTCTTTCGCAAACTTCAAAGCCGCTAAGCTATCCATGGCTAAGTCATATTCAGGGCATTCCCCACGCGGTGGCAGCAGCTGAATCGTTTCTTCGGTTCGGGCATCGACTTGTCGATCTTCGAGCAGATCAAGCGTACGGCGTTCCAACATGACCGCGATTTGAGCCCCCATGGAATCCGTCACCGACTTGGCCTTCGCGAGCAAGGTCGCTTGCTCTAACTTGATTCGTGCCGATTCATGTTGTCCTTCCAGCATATCCATTCGGGCTAGCCGTAGATTTGCCAGCCACCGCCGATCACCTCGTTCAGGAAAATCAGAATTCTGTTGCAGAACTTGATTGCTGTGATAGCGAGCCAATTCATAATCATCAGCCGCAATATGAATATCGCAAGCGTATTCGCGGAAGCACTGAACACACGATAGCTTTCCTATGCGGTGGCAAACTTCGATCCCACCCGTCAAGCATTCTTGCATCCCTTCCGAATTGAACCCATCCAGCTCGCCTGTCGCTTCCGCTAGGACCTCGTACGCACATGCTCCCATGGAGTAGATGATGCTACCGTACTGTTCGAGATCCATCGACGGTTCGATCTTTCGAGCCTGTTCTTCATCTTCGAAAATTGCGATCAGTTCTACCGCTCTTTCCCGAACAGTTTCGAACTGCAGTAATTTCTGAGCCAGGTTCATTTGAAAGAACGTACCAAAAACATAATAAGCGAGGTGCCCTTCGGATTTCGCGCGCGATCGCAATTCGCCGTAGACGCGAAAGGCGGATTGGCAATGCGAGGAGTCCATTAGATTTCCGGCAGCATCATTCAAATCCGCCAGTTCTTTCTCAATCGAATCTTGCTTACTCTGATTTTTCTTAGGCACTGTTAAAACTCGATTTCCAAAGACGTTTTGAATCGCGGGCGACAGCCGCTTTATGGATTCCCTAACAAGTATTCACGCTCGCAGCTAACGCTCGCGGCTCACTTTGGAGAAAACCGTGCTCCAATCGAAAAGCAGTTTAGGAGAGACAAACGCAAGATTGGCGACCAACATCATGAAGCCAAAGGTAATCATTCCCAAATAAATCGCGATCCCGCCATGCACCATTAAGGCGATTCCTAGCATGATTGGGCGAGTCCACTTGGGCCATATCAGTGCGCAATAGCTCAATTCCCAAAAGACCGTCATGTGTGTCAAGATGGAGGCCAGCATGGGGCTATAGCCGATCCAAGTCAGATCCCACGATTGGTATTCGTAGGCAGCTGCCGAATACCACATGGCGCTTCCATCCCACCACATGTCCCCACGCATCTTGCCGATCCCGCCAAACAGATAAATCACGCACAGGTGCAACTGAATCCAGCGCGTTGCAAAGGTGTTCGACCAAGAAGCCTCGGGCTGTTCCACCTGACCAGACGACCTTCGTAGAAGCCAAGCATCCACGCTCCATGAATCACCCGATCTACCGATGCATAAATACATAGACAACATGATTACGATCTGATCGAGCCCAAACAGCATGCCGGTCATACGGTGAACCGTCATCAAAGTAAGGAACCAAGCCAGGATGCTGACGATTCTAGTTTTCAAGCCGAGCGCAAGCAACAATCCAGCGATCATCGCCAGGATCTCGTGAGTCCAAATCAATGGCATGGAATCAATCAGAGCCAGATAAGTCCATTTTGCATCCAACATTTGTTCCCGGTGCAATGCATGCCAAAATGCATTATCGACCAATGCCCGAGGCCCCATGAATGCCTCCAGGTCAAGCATCCACACCAAGTGAATGTAGGCGATCATCGAGCCGGTGAAGATTCGGATCAAAGCCAACGTGTGCGAGCTGGAAGGTGGGAAAAAAAAATCCAACAATGGCTGCCAATGGTCTGCCCAGGAGCTACCTTGATCATCACTTAATTTATTGAGGCTTTGCATCGGGCTCTTTTAGCGTTTCAGCGGGAAGTTCCTGAACGGTAGGGTCAGGGAAGGACTCAGGAAGGACATCCAACAATCGCGGATCGTTCAGCGGAACTTTTTCATGAAGGACCATGTAGGGTGTAGGAAGGGATCGTTCGAGCCGGCCTAGTGTCATGTTGCTGGCGCCTCGTTTGTACTGGAGGCTCTTCATCATGGACGCTTGCAATCGCTTGTACATGTCTAAGTCCTGCGCCCATCTGGCCGCAAACTCAGGATCCTTCCTGCTCTCTGCCGAAATTTGGCTCGGTGCAAAGCGGCTGTTGTAAAACTCGGCGAGCATCAGATAGCGATGGTAAAGGAGCCTAGGTCGCTGGTTCTGCTTGTCTGGGAGCGTTGAAATGGCCGCTTCATCTACAGCGATTTGCAAGTCTGGGCTGGCTTGGAGATCATCGGTCTTAAGTTCAGGTTGAACACTGCATTGAATCAATCTGCCAGGACCGGGGTTGGGAGCAAAGAAAAAGTATCCATGATCGAGATACAGCCATTGGGAATACGTGTGCATGGTATCCGCGAGCAGCTCGAAATCGGGTGCGACAGCCACTTCACTTCGGGAAAAAAAACGCAATGGTTCCGCCAGCACGCCCAGCATGTGCACTGAACCGATTGCCAGCAAAAACGCTTGCATTTTTTTTGGGCAATTTCGCATGATGTTTCGGTCGGTCCGCAAAATGGAAGTTGGTTCTTAACGTTCGGTCGGATTGTACCGCTGAAAAGCCATCTTCATGAGAAGGAAGCGAAAAAATTCCTTCACGGCCGGCTCGGTAGCGCTCGATACGACCGTAGATAAAGACGGATGGACTCCAGAAATTGTGCGAATGGTCGCCAAAAAGGGTACGGAAATGTCGAAATTCTTTTCGAAAAGCCTGCGGAGATTTCTGCGGGACGAAGATGGTCCGACGGCGGTTGAGTACGCCGTGATGGTGTCTTTGATCGCAGCCGCTGTCATCGCCAGTGTTGGCCAAGTCGCCGTTGCGATAAGGAAGAGCTTTAATGACACAGGAGCTGTCGTTAATCCTGTGCTCGGTCGATAGACCTGAAGCTTGATTTTGGGTTTGGTTTCGCATAGGTTCCGGGCCACGCCACGAACCTAAATGATGGCCGGGGCAATTCGCTGCCGAAACAGCGAGGTTCGGCCATGGACTCCATGTTCAAAAACAAAACGGATCAAGTCCGTTTTTACTTTGGTTGCGGAACATAGGTTTAGCTCTTTGCCCCACCGCAGTTACTCAGCCATCAGGAAGTTGGATTGATTTCTATTGCACATGCATATTTTCGAGGGTGTGTTGAAGTTCTTGCCAAAGAGTTAAAGTTGACGTCACCAAAACTTCTCCGCTCCAAGGATCAAAAGGATTTCCTCCCAAGCCAGTCAGATTTGCGGATGCTTCTCGGGCGATGATTGCCCCTGCAGCGACATCCCAGGGCTTCAAGGAATTAGCCCAGTACGCATCAAGCCGACCATTTGCCACGTAGCAAAGATTGAGAGCAGCAGACCCCAGTCTACGGACGCTTTGGCTTGCAAGTAAGACTTCGATAAACTGTTTGATTTCGATGGATTCGCGATGAACCTGGGGTGGAAAGCTAACGGCCACCATGGCGTCTTCGAGACGGCTGACGGAACTTGTATGAATTGGCTTTCCATTCAACTGGGCTCCATTGCCTTGGATTGCCGTGAAGAGTTCGCCGGCCATGGGGTCAAACACGACCCCCAAAACGCACTGATTGTTGTGCATCAGTGCGATCGAAACCGCGAAGTTTGGCAGCCGATGAACGTAATTGACGGTTCCATCGAGCGGGTCAACCACCCAGCAGAATTCCTTCTTGGAAACCGCATCCCAGCTTTCTTGGGGAGTGGCGTTTTCTTCACCCAAGAAGAAATGAGTTGGAAACTCGCTCAAGATTCGTTTTTCGATAGCAGATTGGGCTGCGAGGTCCGCTTCGGTTACGAGATCTTTGGGAGCTTTCGTCCACGAGGAAGCCGACTCCAGCATTTCGCGAAGGATTTGGCCTGCAAGTTTTGCTGCGTCGACAGCGATGCTCATGGC
>JBIKLJ010000410.1:0-2717 GCA_044359895.1 Pirellula sp. | reverse complement strand
TTCGATCGTGGCTCGAGCAAGGAGCGGTTGACCCTCGAGTTGATTCCGCCCCAGCAATGGACGCCAAGAGCATTCGAGAGCAGGCTGTTGCATCGCATTGGTCTTTTCAGCCATTGCCCGCCCCGTCGCCGATGCCGACTCCCCCCAACGAAACCAATCCTGCCGAAAGCAATCGTAACATAACGACCAATACGATCGACCGGATCTTGGATGAAAAGCTAGCCTCGGCATCGGTCACCGCGAACAACCCGGCTTCACAACGGGAGCTTATCCGTCGATTGTTTTACGATCTTCTTGGGCTGATGCCTACCTGGGAACAGTACCAGGCACTGGAGCATCAATCGAAAGACCAATATGAGTCCATGGTAGATCAGACATTGGCGTCGCCTCACTTCGGTGAACGCTTTGCCCGCCACTGGATGGACGTATCGCGGTATGCTGACAACAAGGGATACACCTTTCAGGAGGACCGCGAATATGCTCATGCTTGGCGTTATCGCGAATGGCTGATCGACTCCTTCAATAAAGACTTGCCGTTTGACCAGTTTGCGATGTACCAGCTTGCGGCGGATCGGATGGATCCAGGACCGGAGAACCGCAACTTCCATGCGATGGGTTTTTTGACATTGGGCCGAAGATTTCTGAATAGCGAGAACGACATCGCGGACGACCGGATCGACGTTGCGACCCGCGGGCTTTTGGGGCTGTCTGTTACCTGCGCTCGCTGCCACGATCACAAGTTTGACGCGATTGGAATGGACGACTACTACTCGCTTCATGCAGCCATGGTAAGCAGTATTGAGCCCAAGGAAGAGCCTGGAGTGCTCTTGATGAAAGATGCAGATTCGATACGCCCGGCGGTCATATTTCAGCGCGGCAACGCAGGCTCGCCCGGAGCCACGGTGGAAAAGAAGTTTGTGAAGTTTCTTACTTCCGTGACTCGGCCCATGGTGACCGGAAGCGGCCGACTGGAAGTGGCTCAAGCGATCGCGAATCGCGATAATCCGCTTACGGCTCGCGTCTACGTGAATCGGATTTGGGGTTGGATTATGGGAGCCCCCTTGGTGGACACGCCAAGCGATTTTGGTCTGCGATGTCCGAAGCCTGTTCAAGCGGAGCTATTGGATAGCATGGCTGCGGAATTTGTCGCGGATGGATGGAGCACCAAGCGTTTGATCAAACGCATTTTGATGTCTCAAGCTTATCGAAGATCCAGCGCTTGGAGCCAAGCCGCTTTTGACAAAGACCCTGAAAACTTGCTTTGGTGGCGTGCCGTTCGAAAACGTATGGATTTGGAATCCCTTCGAGATTCTGTCCTTGTCGCAACGAATCAGCTAGACCCAACTCTTGGTGGCGCCAGCATTCGAATGATGGATGCCCCGTTCAGCAATCGCCGAACGTTGTACGCTTACATTGATAGGCAAAATTTGCCCGGAGTGTTTCGGTCGTTTGATTTTGCATCTCCCGATACACATGTTCCAATTCGTTTGTCCACTACAGTACCTCAGCAAGGTTTGTTCATGATGAATAGCCCCATGATGGATCAGCTTGCGGTCGCGATGTCCACAAAGCTTCTGGAGCAAGCCAAAGGAACCGAAGCCAAGGATGCAGAACAAACTCAGGCTGTGCAAACAGATCTGATCCAAAAGATGTTCCAATCGATCTTGTTGAGACAACCGACTGATATTCAAATGGATCGTTGCCGGGCTTATTTGCTGCAAGGTCAAGCGAGTCAAGAAGCGAACCCGATAAGCCTTGCTTGGCAGGATCTCGCAAAATCACTTCTGTGCACCAATGAGTTCTGTTTTGTCGACTGATTGGTTGCGTACAATGTAGAACGGTTGTCGCTCAACTGTTCATGAGGCTAGCAGCGATGAAGTGGTAGGCAAGTCACGTGAAAGCAAGCAACAGAGAAGGTGCTTGTTTCTTTGTCTCTTCTTTGAAAAATATCGCCGTCAGGTTCGTTACTCGCTGGGCTGAAACTGAAGGGTGTACGCTTTCTCCACCTTGGCTTTGATTGCGTCGATCATCTTGAGGGACGCCAAAGTTTCTGCCAGCTGATTCCAACGATCTGCTGTCATGGTTCCGATAGCGGAATCATCGCCATTGGCGCTTGTGAAGCAAAGAGGCTTCAAGGCTTCTACCCCGAATTCCAATGCATCCTTTTCAAGACCTTGTTTGTTCTTGGTCAGAATCAATGCATTCGTTTCGCTTGGCGAAGCCAAGTATTTTTTCCATCCTTCGATGCTCGCTTGAGTCATTCGTTTGCAAACACTTTCGTTTTTCGAGATGTAGTCTTCGGTTGAAACCAACAGACTGCAGTACGGGTTGTAGCCGATTTCGGACATCATCAATTCATTCACTTCAACTCCCTTTTGCCTAGCCATGAAAGGCTCGCTGAAGTTGTATCCCTGAGTCGCCACACCGGGACCAGCAACCAACTGGTCGACAGTTCCAAAGAACGGAACAATTTCGACCCCTTCGTTCAAGTAACCTTTGCTTTTCAAAAAGGGAACGTAGGGACGGGACTTATCGATTTGGAGCTTGATGTTTTTGATATCCGCGAAAGAGGCAATTCCAGAATCCTTGCGAACCATGATGCAACGTGGTCCATTTTGGATGGGAGCCATCAAAGCAACCAGCGGAACGTCTTGGCTTCGTGCAATCAAGACATCGTCAGCATTTGCGACGCCAAATTGGATTCTTCCAAGGGTTAA
>JBIKLJ010000041.1:0-30917 GCA_044359895.1 Pirellula sp. | reverse complement strand
ATCTTTCTGCAGGGTTTTTGGCAACCAAAGCCTGAAACACAGAATCCAATCGAATATCCAAGTCGCTCCTTACTTCATAAAGTGCTTGCGGCTTACGATTGATCTGAGCCAAAGCGGTTTGAACGGCTTCCCCATGAAACATGGGACGCCCGGTTAGTAGATAGAAAATCGTAGCCCCTAAAGAATAAAGATCGCTTCGATGGTCTACTGTCTCAGGAGCATTGATCTGTTCAGGAGACATGAACTCGACCGTGCCAACGATCTGCGATTCCCTACCTTTGCGTTGCTCGATATGGTCTCGTAAGACAGCTAAACCAAAGTCAAGAATCTTTAAGACACCCGCCGACGTGATCATCATGTTGCTGGGCTTGATGTCGCGATGGACGATCCCTTGAGCGTGCGCGTAGGCAAGCGCCGAGGCTGATTGCCGCAAGATCTCAACCACCTCTTGTACCCCCAAAGGCCCCGTTCGAGCCAACCGATCCGAAACGACCTCCCCCTCAATCAGTTCCATCACCAGATAATGGACGGGAGAATTTGCCTCGCGATAGCATCCAGCGTCAAATGCAGTGACAATATTGGGATGCATCAGTTTTGCTGTCGCACGCACTTCGCTATAAAATCGTTCGACGGCGATGGGATCTTCGGATAACGCTCGCGGTAAGACTTTCAGTGCCACCAAACGATCCATCGTGCGATGCCTCGCACGAAAGACTTGCCCCATCCCCCCGGCCCCAATTTTGTCCTCGATCAGGTATTCGCCTAAAACAGGTAGATGCGTTTCACGATCTTGGTCCAAACGCCGAACCGACAGATCGTCTTCCTCTTCCGGACTTGGGCTTGGCGTGCTGAGAAGAAAATCTCCATCGTGCTCGTCGTCGAGCGAAAAGGCTCGCGTGGCGCCTGGTTTTGGCTCTTCAGGTTTCGAATCGTTCGACATAAAATCGTGGCTTGACCGGTTAGGTAAGGACGGTTTCGGAAATGTAGGGGTGGTCATTAAGGAAACTTAAGCTCGCTCGAATCTTACTCCGCAAAAGGCCCCTTCGTCCAGGATTTGACCTCGAAATCCCTAGGAGCAGCCTAAATTAAGTCGGTTCGAATGTTAAAAAGCTCCAGGCGATTGACTCCGAAGGTCGTGGTGATGGCAACGTCGGCAGCATCGCGTCCCCTGGCCATTAAAACACGCCCGATCCGTGGCGTATTGTTACGAGCGTCCACGGTGAACCAAGTCCCGCCCAGATACACCTCGAACCAGGCGCTGAAGTCCATTGGATACGGCGCCGCCGGAACTCCGATATCCCCCAAGTAACCGGTGCAATAGCGGGCGGGAATGTTCAAACAACGGCAGAACGTGATTGCAAGATGCATGTAATCTCGGCAAACGCCCGTTCGTTCACGATAGGCTTCCAGGGCGGTTCGGGTCGAGCGAGCCTGCATGTAGTCGAATCGAATATGGGAATGCACGAAATTGCAAATCGCCTGAACCAAGCTCCATCCCGCCGGCTGGTTTCCAAACAGAGCCCACGCGATCTCCTTCAGCTCCCCGTCTACCTCGCAGTAACGGCTAGCCAATAAATATACGAGCACCTCATTCGGCAGTTCCGGCGGCGTATGCTGGGAGGAGTTCCATCCTAAAACATCCGGTGAACTATCCACATCCACGACCACATCCTTGGAGAAGGTCGAACGTCCTGCAGCAACCGAAACCCGACTGCAACGATTTCCATACAAATCAAGGTAACTGGAGATGGGCACTTCCGGTGTTACCCGAAGCTTCTCTAGTGAGCGGACTTGCGAATCCAGCGAGGGATGAAGACTCAGCATCAAAACCATCGATGTCGACTCTGGGAATGTAAACGCAATCTCAAATCCGACCCGAATGAGCATATCTAGTCCTTGGGTCGGTGTTCGACCAAAACGGGCAACCGCACTACTTTTTTGTTCTCACCATGATAGAAGGGTTTGTCGGCGAAAGCGGCAATCGGTGATCGATTTCGTCGAGTATTCTAGGAATCGATGATTTAATAGGGGCACCCATCCACAAAAGCAAAAAGTTCATCCGATGCTTCGGCGTTCCCGAGCCTAGAATGTTGCTTGATGATGAAGGGGTCGATGTGATGCATGCATCTACCGTTCCAGTCCGATGGAACACCTGTGCCCTGCAAAATGGGTTCTTGAGAATAAGGCTGTTCGGAATACCATAGCCGATTCATTTGCGTTACGGTCCAGGATCGCAACTGCTGTCCGTAATAATCGGTGTTGTCTTGGGAAAAGCGAATCAGCTGATTCTTCCAGTGGATAGGACGGCCTCCTGGGCGCGTCGAAGACTTGGAGTAATTGCGGATCATGGGCATCCAATGACGAGTCCATGGTCCCAAGGGACTAGAAGCGTGAAACAACTTGAGCCAATACGAATGCCAACCAGCGAACATCCAGTATCGCCCTTGATGATGCACCATCGAGCAATCCATCAATCGCCCTCTTAGAAGCGTTCTATCCAATACCCAACGTGTAGGGAATTCGATGGCTCGATACAAGTCAACGCGTCGCACGGATTTCGATTCTGGCATCAAGTAATATTCACCTTCATGCTCAAAAACAAATGGATAGGATAAGTGATGGGGCGTTTCTAGGACTGTACCAACCAATTCCCAGTGGACCAGATCTTGGCTTGTCGCAGCTGCGATCACGGCCTTCGCAGAGTTTGCTCGAAACATCTCAAAGAATAAGTACCATGTCCCGTTGCGTTGGATTGCAAAGGGATCCGCCGCACCAATGCCATCGCACTGCGTTAACATTTCCGTTGAAATGATCTGGCTTGCACTCGATAAAAGTCGGTCGAAGCTATTGCCTCGCACGCTGCCTATCGACCAATGTCCCCCTGTCACCGCAGTCCCGTTCCTGGTAAATCTTGCGTTGTCGATCAATACTTTAGATTTCGCCCCAGCAGTGTAACACGAACCGTACGATCCGTGGATGTCCTGAAGGCTTTGCGAGGAAGTGTTTTCAAAGCACCGAAATGCGTTGATTACGGTGCGTCTTGCTCAAGGCGATAGGCGTTCACGCGATCGGAATGGCGAACCAGCAAAAGTCCTTCGACAAGCGCTGGATGGGCCATGATCGGCGAAGATTCTTTGGCTACATTCGATCGAGCGTATTCGACAAGTTCTCCATTCGGCTCGACTCTTATCCCAATGCAAGTGCCGTTGGAACAACATACTAGCAGACGGTTGTTCTCTTGAAGCAGGGTGGTGTATTGGTCCAGTGCGTCGTCTGAAAACACAGAGGCTTCGCGAAGTTGAGCTTTGTAGTTGAGCGAGATAAGATCCCCATCGACACCTACAAGAAAATCACCTATGACAACCGGTGTATGCGTGTCGCCTGAAAGCGTTTTCGATTTGGCGAGTTGCGGTAAGGATTCCGCTCCTTGGTTCTTTTTGGCAGCTAGATCATACATGCGCGTGCCATTATTCTCGCTTGTGAGCAAAAGGAGATTTCCAGTAACGATGGGGGTAGGAACCATGAAATCGCCGCTAGTTTCAGGCACAATTTCCCAGCATTGCGTGCCGTTAGTTACGTCGATGCCTCGAATAGACTTCGCACCCGTCACAATCAACACTGGGTTCGATGCAGCTGAGTCTGTGTTAGGCTGCTGCTTCGTGACAGCCACAACCGGCGACGCATAGGCTGCCGGTAGTTCTGAAGCTTGCCAACGCACTTCACCTGTCGCTTCATCTAACGATACGACAGAAGCAGCTTTCCCGCCGGGCTGGACGATCAAATTTCCTTCGAACAAAAGGGGCGAGCTGCAAAAGCCCCAGGTTGGCATTTCGCCATGAAAGTCTTGGACCAGATTTCTTGACCAAACAACCTTGTTTTCGGTTGGATCCAGCGCGACTAATTCTCCGAATGCGCTTTGTAGGTAGATGTATTGGCTGCCGATAACTGGGGTTGCTCTTGGTGAGTTTCCATAGTCCAAATGGCCCTCGGCACGAATTTCATATTTGCACACGAGAGCACCGGTTAAAGGGTCCAAAACGAAAAACAGATCGGACAGATCGTTGCGATCGCGGCTGCTGACCACCACCAATTCGTCGGTAGCACTTAGACCACCAATCCCTTGGCTAGGAAGAGGAAAGGACCATTCGAGAACCGCTTGAAACGTCCCGCCGGGTATTCCTTTTCCGGCTCCATTGCGTTGGTCTCCACGAAACTGAGACCAGCCCAAACCAATAACCGATTCAGTTACTTTTTTTTTAAGCCATCCTTGGGAGAAGTGGCTGGAACGTAACTGAGGAAGCCAGTTTTTGTTTCCATCGCCAAAAGCATTTCAGGCTGTTCTTTCATGCTCGTTAAACAATCGGCTAGCAGCTTTTTGGTTACGGTGGAAAGAGAATCGCTTACGAAAGCGGAAATGAAAGGAACTTCGTCCGTTTCCCCAATGACCCGTAAGTCCCCTTTTTTGATCGACCCGCAACCTTCAAGTAAAGGGGCCGCGTAGGAACTGATGATAGCAACCTGCTTCGCTGACGTGGGTGCTGCAAGTAGCTGCTTGGCGGCAAGTGAGCAGCTAGCCGCTTCTTTTCCAAAGGTTACCTTCAATTCAAGGTCGTCCAGGGTTGCTTTTGGGCTGCTGTGTTTTTCTTCGCAGTCCTCTGGCCCCAGCAACATTTCGTAGTCGTCTATATCCAATAGTGAGGCTGCCATTGAGTTTTGCCGAACGACAAACAGGCCTCGCTGGTTTGGGCTTCCCTGTTTGTCCGTTAGGCTTGCAACGGGTTCGAATGCTTTATGGATCTGTTTCGATTCGTGGCGAATCACGGAATCTTTACCAATCACAAGATCCGCTTTGCCTAATGCATCGCCATCGATCGCCACTTCTAGAGATTCGGACCATACCACCCGAAACGTTTTACCTGTCTTGTGCGCCAAATAATCTGCCAACGCCTCATACTTTCGCTGGGCGTATCCTTGGACGCAATCACAAGCTAAGGGGCCTGCCATCGGGTCCATCACGACAACCGTGAAATCAGCTTGATCGGGTCCGTACGGAGGAACCGAAAACGCTGTTCTTGGATACACACTTAAGCAGAACAGAACGGTAACAAGAAGTGGCAAACGATAGCGAATCATAGAAACCTACTCCGAAGTCTACTTAGTGCGATGGAAGATCAAAGGCTTCCTCGAAAGGGACTCTTCCGAACCAAGGTACAATGTCATCCTCGCCTTGTCGTTTTCAAATTCGATTTTGGCATTGAACGACTGAATCCCGCCCTCCAAAAATGAGATGGTTAGCTCTTTATCGGTTTGCGAAATGGCCTTCCAAGAACAGTCCGACCCATCCCCTTGCGGCGATTCCTGCGAAGATTCCTCTCCGGCTATTTTGGTAAGTAGGCCAAACAGGCCTTGGTTTTCTGCGTTCTCCTTCGAGCCTTCTTTGGATGGCGTTTGTCCGCGAACCGCTGTGCCATCTGCGTGGAAAGCCACGTGCTTCATAAGCGACGCGTAGTAATCATAAAGGGAATCGGCATCAAGCAATCCAGCCGGGCTAGTCTTGCTGTTCGCATCTTCGATTTCCCAGGAACCCACAAGTTTCTTTCCTAGTCCTTCTCTTGCTTCGCGAGCGAGTTTCTCGTCATCCGTCTCACCTTCCAGCTTATCGATGGGCACGAGCACCGAAATGCAGGAACGATCTTGATTGAACATGAAGTAGCGATCGCTGACCGTGTCGTGGGCAATTGCCACGTGTTTGCAACCACCACCGATTGGAGCCGTGCCGACAAAACCAAGGAATTCTCCTTTGGAGCTGAAACGTTTGATATGGCCGATGCTGGATTCCGCCGTTAAGACATCTCCATTCTCGCAGCAACGTACATTCATTGGGTTGCAACAGGATCCAAATCCTTCGGGCTTATTCGTGGCTCGTTCCCCGAAATGACTCACGGCTTTACCATCGCGATCGTAGACGGCCACTTGAAAGCTGCCATTCTCGGCAATCACCAAATTCTCACCGTCGCTTTGGATATCATATTGTCCACAGCATCCGCTCCCTCGTTGGATAACGATGGTGGGCTCTTCGAGATCGAAGTTCATTCGCCAAACGTCGTATCCGAACCCTTTGGATGTAGGAAGCGAAACAAAGAGATCCTGCTTGCTTACAGCCACTCCGGTCGACCGCATCAGCTGTGAGAGGCTTGATTCATCAACGACGCTTTGAGACGATTCGACTTGAGTCAGCATTTGTTCGAATTGATCGAGCTGTTGCTTTAAAATTTTGAGTCTTCGGTTTCGTCGCTTTTCTTGTGCTTCCGTTTCCTCTTCAGGTGCTTCTTCCATTTTCGCGATTTGCTTTTCAACTTGGCTCACTTGCAGCTGCATGCTCTCACGCAACTGCTTCGATTGCTCTTCCGCGGCCTTACGCATCGCTTCAAGAGCTTCTTCTTTATTTCCTACATTGGGTGCGTCGATGGATTTGACGACACTGCCATCGGTGCCTAGCTTCGCAATCGTACCGCTTCCTGCGACGAATGCAGTGCTACCGTCTTGCGAGAAGCCAATCGCTTGCGGTGCAAACGCAAGATCGATAGAACGCAAGAATTGGCCTTCGACGGAGTAGACAAGAATTATTCCTGATGCTTTATCCGATGACTGTTTTGGCAATGCTGAACAGCATAACCATAACTCCCGTTGTGGGCTCATCGAGAAAGTCTTGAAGGGTAGCTTCTTGCTATCTAGTTTTGGATAAATCGACAGTGCCGCCTTGTGAGTTGGCTCCGGGTTAGCAGCTTGCGTATCATTCATCATGGCTTGGAAAGCAAAGCATGCGAGCAAGCAGGCTGTCCAGCGATTGGTTGAACGAGAGAATGGGACGTGCGGGGTAAAATTCCAAAACATGGACGAGCTCCTATTGGAAATGCGATCTAGCAGAAGCAAATTTCTACGCGTCAGACTAAAGGTATCCCATCGAATAATCAAGTTCGACCAAGAATTCCAAATGCAAAAGACCCGATTTTTACAATTCGCGGGAATACAAGTCTAAGTCGGGGAGTTTCTCTTTTCGTCGTGTTTCTCTAGCGCTACAATGGAAGGTTGCTATGTTTTCGATGCATTTTCTTTAGCTTGAATGAGGATTTCCAACCCATGGTTCTATCGCAACGTTTCTTCGCTCGTAGAGCGATTCTGGTTTGCAGTTGGCTTTGCATGCTATTGCTGTTCAGCTCTTTCAAGTTATCAGCGGGAGAAACATACACCTCTCCAGAGGATGCTGGCGCTTTGTTCAAGGTCCAAGGAGAATACTTGGGAGTCATTGAAGCTTGGGGCGGAAATTGGGGCGCACAGGTAATCGCAACAAGTGACAAAACTCTGGAAGTTCATTTGCTGGAAGGTGGACTTCCAGGTGAAGGGTTCGAGAAAAGGGAACCGACTCGCAAATTGACTGCGTCCCTGGATGCAACATCGGAAAAAGCAACCGCCAAGGATGACACCGTTACGATAACGCTCAAGCCGGATACCCTTGGTGTTTTTCTTTTGGATGGAAAGTTACTGGGTACGTTAACCAAGGTGATTCGCGAAAGCTCAACTCTGGGTGCAAAGTGCCCTGAGGGTGCAAAAGTTCTCTTCGCGGAAAACGAAGTCAATACTTTCGCCGATGGAAAGATCGTAGAGGGAGGTCTGCTTTCCGTCGGTTGTTCCAGTTCCGAATTGGTTTCGGATCATACGCTTCATATCGAATTTCGAACGCCATTCCAACCCTCCGATTCGGGACAAGGTCGCGGGAACAGTGGCGTTTACGTTCAGGGGAGATACGAAGTGCAGGTGTTAGATTCTTTTGGTTTGCGAGGGGAAAACAACGAGTGCGGCGGGATCTACACCATCGCAACCCCTAAGGTGAATATGTGTTATCCGCCGTTGTCTTGGCAAACGTATGACATCGATTTCAAAGCGGCGAAATACACACCCGCTGGCCAAAAAATGACCAATGCTCGCATCACGGTGCGACACAACGGTATCCTCATCCACGATGACGTCGAACTGCCTAAAGGGACTCCAGGAAAAGACCCCGAATCGGAAAAGTCGGGAGCGCTGTATCTTCAGGATCACGGCAACCCAGTTGCATTCAGGAATATTTGGGTCAACACCAATCCCAACTCGTCCAGCCCATCGAAGCCTACCCCAAACGCTAACGCGACGAAAGATCGTCCAAGGCCCAACATTTCGGCGTCAACAGAGTCGAAAATAGACTAGCGATCGTTAGTGACAACGGTAACAACAACCGGAAGATTCATTCCGGTTGCTATGCTCAACGAGATATGGACTGTTGATCTGCTCCATGGAGATATCGTTGCCAATAATCGAAGGCTGCATCCGCAAGTTGATTAGCAATTCTTTCTCGAGCCGCTTTGCTTCGATATTCGGCTCCGAGCTCAAGCTGATACGCATCCAGGCCAATCGCGTTATGGCTTCCATAGGTCTTTACGATGTAGCCGCCAGTGAATCCCGACTGTTCCTTATCGTCAAACGGGTCAGGATCCACTTTCCATCCTTTCTGCTTCAAGAGCCCGAAAAAGCTATTCTCTCCAACAATCGCTTGCTCTCCGAACCGTCCTTTAAGCCCATGGACTGTCTTGCCATTGCTGGTTCCGCGAAAAACGGTATCGCGACTGGTTCCTTGGCCATGAAGATCTAGTAACAAGCCATGTCGAAAGTCGTTGACGATTCGAGTCGTAAAGGTCTGCATCGAATGATGGTAACGATCGTAAACTGGCTTTGCGTCCGAATCCTCGTAAGCAATCTCGGGGGGGCGATTCGGGTCAAGGTGCTTCCGGTGGGAAGCTGCGATGACGGCATACGGGCGTTTCCCAAACTTTCTTTCTATGGCAACGACGACTGCTTCCGCCAATTCCTGAGTCCCGCCATCACGCCCCGTAAAGAACCCCGAAGGTCCCGCCTTCAATCCCTTTCCCTCTCGCGGCGGTACCCCTTCAATCGGCAACGTGCCCCCGTGCGGTGCTGAGATCAAGATGGGGATTTCGCCCTGATGAACAACCACCAACTCGGTAAGCTCGGGGCTCGTCGGCTTGGCATCGGGAATTGGGACCGGAACCGACAAAGGTTCTTGCGCAGTGGCCGTGAAGGGGGCGATCACCAGCAAGCTCCATAGAGCAAAAACCTCTGTTGCAACGAGCTTTGAAACAGAATGCATTCGGGGAATCGATTCGTAAATCTTGTGAGCAAGAAAAGGCATTAAGGTTGCTTCGTATCATGCAAGAATTGGGGGGTTCCAGAGATTTTTGCATTCTCTTTCGAGCTTGGAGGGCTCTCTAAAGTAAGCAAAGCAAACAGGTCTGCAAGTTCCTGGCTGCTCAGCTGATTTTCAATTCCTTCAGGCATCAGCGACTTCTTGTCTTGCTTGAACTCTTCGATTTCATCCGCGGGAATGGTTTCAAGTTTGTTACCTTGCACTTTGATGATCGTGCGTTTGTCGTCACGTTCTACGAGCAGACCAGTCACCACGGTTCCGTCTACGGTTCGCAACGTGACGCTCTTGTAGGCTTCCCCAATTACTAAACTTGGGTTGAAAATGCTGACCAACAGCTGCTCATACGACCCGCGTCCATTGGCTGTGATGTTGGGTCCGACTTCGTTGCCACGATTGTGCATGATATGGCACTGGCCGCAAATCCGGTCATAGACAACCCAGCCCTTCTCTGCGTTCCCTCGTGCATCCCAACGCAGTTTGTTAGCGATAGAATCGATAACGGCTTCGCGTTCCTGAGTCCCTTCTAAATTAACATTACCCCAAACTTTGGCGACAGCATCGCGAACCGCAGCATTGGAATCCGCAGCCAACAGACGTACTCGGTTGGGGCTAAGCAATTCCTTGCGGACATTCCCTTGAACCAATTGCTCCAGCAAAGCTCGTGCAGAATCCGCGCGTTGACACATGCGTTCTGCAATGGCTGCCTGCATATCACTTTTCAGGCTCGGCAATACTGCGACCAACTGTTGAACATCGTTGGGGGTCGCTCTTGCAATACCAAGATCCAGTGACGTGTCTCGAAAGCTGGGGTCACAAGGCTTGCCGTCCTTCAAAACCTGAAGGGTTTGCAAAAGTGCTTCGGAAGCGATCGAGGGCTTCATTTGCACAACTGCTTGAAGCATTTGCTTTCGAAGCCCAGTTTCGAGTGATTGGTCGAGAGCCCACTTTCTCGCTGTCTCGATGGCATCCGTTTCACCGCAGAGCAATCGAATCGCAAGCATGGACTTTTGCCAACTCGTCTGCTGGGCTGCCACTAGTTGGTTGTCTTTAGCGGGGGTGGCGGATTCTTTTGAGTTGGCTGACAACCATTTCGTTAGCCAGGGACGAACCGCGTCCGCTTTGATCTCACCGGACCGAGTTTTCACAAGAAGATTTTCGATTACCGCCGAAGCGAGATCTTGGTTGGTTCGACTCAGTCCGCTCGCTAAACGCAGAACCGAATTGACTGCCCTATTGCTCGGCTCGTCATTCATGTCCGATCGAACATCCGCGATAAGCCGGGCGGCAATACGTGGAGCCATGTCACGCAACAGATCTTGATCCCTTTTTTGCCCTTCCAAGATCGCATCCAAAACCAAAGTCTGTTGTTCTACCAAATCGGGGAGCAAGTTCTTCCAGACAACCCGAGGCAAGAGCGGATCGGGTTGGCTGCTGCGCAAGACCGCGATCTGCTTTTGAACATTCTCCAAAGATGCCGATTGCCCTTGAGCTAACTTCGGTGCGGCGATCGAAACTTGAAGCCGAACTCGAGGATCCGTGTCCTGCGCCAGCCTGGCAACTCGATCCAAGCTCGCCGGGTCTCTTTCATTCTGATTACCCGCAATCCGAATTCCCCAAGTGCGCAATTCTGGCATCGAGTGGTCCATCAGCTTGTTGAGCAACTTGGCACTCAGATTTCCCGATCCTGACAAAGACCAAAGCGCATGCATTCGATGCTTGGCTGTAGAGTCCGAGCCCAACACCACCGATTCCAATTGCGACACGGCAACGCTGTCGGTAGTCATAATCTTGCGCTCTTGAAGTTTAAGCTGAGCCCGTTGCCGATTAAAAATGTTGTCGTCGGCCAGGAGAGCAGCAAGTTCCAGGTTGGTGAGCTTCTCGAAATCACTCACCTTTGGCTTGGGGCGACGATCATGAACGATGCGGTACAAACGCCCGTGACCTCGGTCAACTCCATTAGGGTCCGCGTTGGCATCTTGATAGCAATGGTAACGGTCGTACCAATCCAGAACATACATGCAACCATCTGGGCCAACCTTTTGAGCCACGGGCATGAACCACACGTCGTTTGCAGTCAAAAAATCATCTTCGCCAAAGCCCTTGTAGGTAGCCCCGAACCTTTCGACGCGGTCGCAATTCAGACATCCGCCGTGGATGTTTCCCATATAAAGCTTGTCGCGAAAAGCTGCGGGGTAAGCTGCTGAATCAAAGTATTCAATGCCACAGTACGCGGCCATTTGATGTTGATGCTTGACGATCGAATCGGCATGCCAAGTATGAGCCGGGTAAGGGCCACCTTGACGTTGGTAGTAGGCCGACTCGGTCAAGTGCCATAAGTGATCGATCACGCATGCGCTGATAAAGGCGGAGCCTTCAGGGTCGAAAGCAATACCCCAAGGGTTGCTGGTCCCTTCGCAAAAGAGGCTGAACTTGCGAGTGAACGGATCGATGCGAAACATGGCGCAGGTAAAATCAAAGGTTTTGCCATCTTGCTGGATCACCGATCGATTGAAAACGCCATTCAATCCGTATAAGCAGCCATCAGGGCCCCATGTCAAAGCATTGGGTAATTCGTGCGTGTCGTCGCGACCAAAGCCTGTCACCACAACGGTCGACTTGTCGGCAACATCGTCGCCATTCGTGTCCTCAAGGAACAACAGATCAGGAGCGTTTGCAACCCAGACGCCGCCATGTCCCACCGCGATTCCTGACGGGATATTGAGCCCTTCAGCAAAGATCTTGACCGTTTCGGCTAACCCATCTCCATCTTTGTCTTCCAGGATCTTGATTCGATCTCGACCGGGACCAGCTTCGCGACGCGGATACTCGAAACTTTCCGTCACGTAAATTCGGCCGCGATCATCAAAGGCCATTGCGACGGGATTCAGAATCGATGGTTCCGATGCCACCAGCTCTACATGAAATCCGCTGGGCAGCGTCATCTTGGCGATCGCTTGTTCCGGGCTAAGTGCTGGTCCTGGTGGTGCGGACTGTCGACGAGGAATAAAGCCATCGTCGGCGACGACCAAATTGCAGAAAGGTAGGGAAGCCAACGCCAAAAGTAGGAGAGGTTTTTGGACAAAACGTTGCACTTTAGAATCTTTCGTGGAGGGAGGAGTCTAAGAACGAATCAAGCCGAATCGAAACAGGCCCATAGGAAACATACACTATCAAAACAGGCTGGGTGGGGACTTGTGGCTTTCGCCAAGTCTGCACAATTGTAGCTGCAAACCTCGGCGGCTTAACCCACCCTTACCAATATTGGACCCAAACGATGACCTCCGAATCCACTCAGAAACACCGTCGCGATGCGGCACGGTCGATTTGTGTTTCCATTCTAACCGTCAGCGACACTCGCACTTTGGACAATGATTTGGGAGGAAAGCTAATCGAAGATATGCTTTTGGCTGCTGGGCATCTCGTCCATTTTCGCGAGATCGTGGCTGATGAAACCGATCAAATACGATCTGCTGCAGCGAGTCTTTTGGCGTCCCAAGAATGCGAAGCGGTATTGGTAACCGGTGGAACAGGTTTGGCTGCGCGTGATTGTACCCCAGAAGCGGTTGAATCTCTCTATGATGCTGTGATCCCGGGGTATGGCGAGCTGTTTCGAATGCTCTCGTTTAGCGAGATCGGATCGGCATCTATGCTGAGCCGAGCAAGCGGCGGACGTGTCGGTAAAAAAGTGATTCTAACCATGCCTGGTTCGCCTGCCGGCGTTCGATTGGCGATGGAACGACTCATTGTTCCGGAGCTAGCTCACTTGGTTCATCATGCGGGTAAATAGACCCGTAAGATGAGCTGCGATTGGTATATTGAATCGTCGAGATTCTTGATTCCTCCCATCGTTACTTTGCGGTCGCAAAATGATCGCGATTTAACGAGCAAGCCATGAGGATCCATCGAAGCATCGCCTGGCGATTTGCGGCCGATGTCTTTAGCGTTTGACGATCGAATCCATACGAATGCGAGGGCGGATGCAAGCCGTGGTGTCCCCTTGCATCCATTGGCAGACACCTTCTTGCAGGGTGGCTTGCAATCGCATGGTGCGTTGAAGAAGACGGGTCGTTGAGTCGACTTCGTCCACGTCCAAGTCGAGCACTAACAGATTTTTGAGTCGCCCGAAGGCTGCTTGATTTTTGGTCCACCAAACTTCGGCAGAATTTCCGCTGTACGAAACGATGATGACTTTTTGGGCTTTACCGCAAGCGCGTCGGACTGCCGATTCGTCGGGTTGTCCGAGCTCAATCCATTTGACGATCCCGCCGGTCAGATCTTTTTGCCAAAGCGCAGGCTCTTCCTCGTTGCTCAATCCACGCCCGAACTCCAAACCTTCGTCCGCAAACAACGTGAAAACGATCAGCCGTGCCATCAGACGACGATCATTTTCTGAAGGGTGTTGGGCCAAAGTTAAGTGGTGGGTTGCATAGTAGCCGCGATCGATATCGCTCACTTCTAATTCGGCTTTGTAAACAGTCGCCTTTGTCGCCATTGTATCTCCGCTGCATCCCGGAAAAAGATCGAGTTTTAACGCAAAGTCGCCCAGACGCAAACTCAAAATACCGCAACAACCCGATAGGGGATCTGGCTACAGATCCCTCAGCGACTATCTTCATCCACTACTTACCAAAAAATGAAGTACAATACAGACTTCCATTAGTTTTCAACTGATCAACTAGTTCACACGGGAGAACTTCGATGAAGAGCGCATCCAATTCGCATGGATCGGTAGGTATCAATCGCCGTAAAGTATTGGTTGCTGGTCTAGCAACCACGGGCGCTTGCTTGTTGCCTTCTCCGGTACGATCCGACGTCAAGAAATTGATTCCAATTGTAGACTGTCATCAGCATCTTTGGGACTTGGATCGTCAGAAGTTGTCTTGGCTAAAAGGGAACGAAACTCTTGGGCGTAGTTTCGTGATGAAGGATTATCTGGAAGCCATCGAGGGGACTGGCATATCCCGAGCTGTGTACATGGAAGTCGACGTCGACCCGGAGGAAAAGACGAAGGAGGGGGAGATCATAACTGAATTGTGTATGCAACCGGGTTCGTTGACGGTTGCGTCCGTTCTAGGTTGTATTCCGGACGCTCCTGATTTTTCCAGTTATCTTGCTCAGTGGAAAAAGAATCCATATGTAAGAGGTTTTAGGACCGTGTTGTCTGGTGACAACGACCGATGCATTATGCCGGCTTTTGTGAAGGGAATCCAAGCCATTGGGGAGGCAGGTTTTCGATTCGATCTTTGCACCAGTCCGAAGGGGCTAGCGAACTGTGTCAAGTTGATGAAGAGCTGTCCAGGTACGCGATTTATTGTTGACCATTGTGGGAATGTGGAGATCAAGGCCTGGAAACCGCAGAATCGCAATGATGACGCCAGTCGCAAAATGATTCTTGACTGGAAACGAGACATGGCTGCGTTGGCTGCGAACCCCGAGACGATTTGCAAGATCTCCGGCATCGTCGCGCAAGCCACCAAGGGATGGGCCGCGGAAGACCTGGCCCCTGCGATCGATTTTTGCCTTGATACTTTCGGACCGGATCGCGTGGTGGTGGGGAGCGACTGGCCAGTATGCTTGACAGGAGCCACGCTTGTTCAGTGGATCACAGCCCTTCGAGAGATCATTGCATCGCGTCCTGAATCAGATCAGCAAAAACTGTTACATGACAATGCCGTGCGTCATTATGTTATCGAGAATTTGGTCATCGATTGATGTAACTGCTACAAGAAATTCATTAGAGTTTTCCATTTCCAGAACCCTCTCATCGAATTAGTAGCAAACACGGAATACAAGGAACACACGGAAAAACAGCCTGTCTTCTTTATGTTTTCCATTCCGTGTGTTCCGTGTGTTCCGTGGTTCTAAAATCGGTTTTTTTATGGATAGGTAGAACAGTGCATGGCACTGACCAAAAGATCGATTTCCAGAACCCTCTCATCGAATTAGTAGCAACCACGGAATACACGGAACACACGGAAAAACAGCCGGTCTTCTTTATGGCTTTCATTCGGTGTGTTCCGGTGCGTTCCGTGGTTCTAAAATCGGTTCTTTTCCGGATAGGCAGAACAGTGCACGGCTCTGACCAAAGGATCAGTTAGTAGCAACCACGGAATACACGGAACACACGGAAAAACAGCCAGTCTTCTTTATGTTTTCCATTCCGTGTGTTCTGTGTGTTCCGTGGTTCCAAAATCGGTTTTTTGACGGATAGGTAGAACAGTGCATGGCACTGACCAAGAGGGGCACTTTTGCCAGACGCGACCAATAAATGCCAGGTGTCGCCCCCCGGGCTTTGTAGCCTGTTTAACCCAAGTCCGGCGGCTCACGCAGCCGGCAGCGAAATGCCGCCCTCCGGGCTCAGGGGGGCAGGATGCCGCCCTGCGATGATGTCGTCCAAGGGGCAATGAGGGGGCCGTTACAGTATGGCGTGATAGATAGGATTGGCTGTGCGATGGGGCCATTGGATTCGAACGGGGCTGCCGTAACTGCGCTAGCGCTTGTTACGGCCTACTAATTCGGCCTACAGCTTCAGGACCTTAACGCAGTTCGGTCGGTTGCATTCCGCCTTGCATCGGATCTCGGTACGTCGAGCTCGGACTCATGCCCCAGGTGGATTGCGGAGCCCCATAGGCTGCGGGCCCGGAATAAGGACTGGTCGTTGGCCGGAATCCACCGGCTGCTTGACTCTGACTAGATGGACTCCAAAGATAGGGCTGACTCACAGGGGTATTCGACGCCACGTAGGTGGCAGCACCTGAGCTACTACCTGAATTGTTGGTTAACGAACTGCTACCAAACAGGCTCCCCTGCCAATTGAGAAACGCAGGGATCGGAATCGGAGCTGTCGAGGCGGTCTGATAGTATCCCGGTTGCTGATAACCATTTGCAAGATAGGGATTCGCAGCATAAGGATTGGGGTACACATTCGCATTGTATCCAGGTTGGACGGGAACCGCTGGAATCAATGTTGTTGTACTGGATGCGGAAGAAGGAGTTGCCTGTGCGACACTGGTACCACTGTTTCCCATGGGCTGGTTCATGCCGTAGGTAGAGCCGGCAGGTGGGTAGTAAGGGCTGGGCGCGTTTGCAAGGAAGCTTGCATTGCCCGGGTATGCACCATTGTTGGTTGGGTACTGAATCGGTCGCGTCGGTAGCTGAGTCGTATTACGATTGGCTTGTGCCACCATCGCCCCTTGCTGAATCACGTTTGCGTTATACGCGTTGGATGTGCCAGGATTGACGATCGGAACACTGGAAATCATGTTGCCCCCGGGTGGCAGCGCGGCAATGGGGCGATCCACATACTTACTTTTTTGTTCCGACGTTGGCTTCAGGACCGGAATCATCTTAGTTACGTTTTGTTCTTCGTATTTTTGATACGTAACATTCTGCGTTACGGGCACGAAGCTTGGTTGGTAATGGACGATGGGGACGTATTCCCATACTTGTCGCGGTTGCTCAAAGGGATTCCAACTGTAGACATTCTTTAGCTGAGGCTGATACGAATAAACCGGTGTGTATTGAGTTTGCGTAATCGTTCTTGGTTCGGTAACCGTTCTCGCGACAAACAGCTTTTCTGTAACGGGTTCGTAAGTGTACCCAACCCCTGGAACCGTTTCATTGACGACATAACGACCGTACGGTTGGTTGTTGGGATCCACAAACGTCATCACGGGTGCTGTCCCTGCAAAGTTGTCCGCTGAGGGACCCGTTGGGGCTGCGGACGCAGCCAGGTTGGGCACTTGTCCAGGGATACCGCTTGGAACTGGCGTGTAGTTCCCCGGATTTCCCTCCAACTGCATTCCATTCACAAGACTTGAAGTGCATACTACGATGAAGGCCATACCCGCAGGGGGAATGGTGTTCGCAATCCACTTCAAAATAATAACGGAAAGCATTTTCATGCCAGAATGGTTGCTGGAGTGGATTCGATGTCCACAAACAGGCGAAGGACTACGGTTAGCGGATCGGGAGCTCATGGCAAACGTCAATCGACTAGCACAAGATGGAAAACTCTTTGACACAATGGGTCGTACTATTTCCCCGTTTTCGTCGCAAGGTCTAATCAACGAAAACGGCAATTGGCTTTATCGAATCGACGACGACACTCCATCATTGCTAGCAGACGAAGCCGTCAACCTAAAGTTGACTGATCTTCGCAAAGCTTGACTTTAAGCTTGTGTAGAGTTCTTGGTAAACTGGGAAAGCCTCGTCGTACTTCTTTTGGCTTGTCTTCTTGGGCGGAACACGATCGGTGACTCGGATCGTAGCTTTGCAAGCTTCCTCGATATTCTTGTAGGCGCCATCGCCCACCGCCGCTAGCAAAGCAACCCCGTAGGCTGGTCCTTGTTCCGCGTTAATGGTGCAGGCCTTTTGTCCGAAAGCATCCGCGAGAATCTGCTTCCAGAGCGGGCTCTTCGCCCCGCCGCCACTGACGCGAATCTCCTTCACTGGCACATCCAGTTGCCCCAAGATCGCAAGGCTTTCCCTTAATGAAAAAGCGACCCCTTCCATGACAGAACGAGCCATATGACCGCGCGAATGTTTGTTCGTCAGGCCAATAAAGCACCCTCGAGCGTTCGGGTCGGCATGCGGCGTTCGTTCGCCCGCCAGATAGGGCAAGAAGAATAAGCCTTCGCTGCCTGCAGCCACTTTTTCCGCTTCCTCATTGATCACTTGGTAAGGATCGACACCTTTCTTTTTGAGAAGTTCCGTGCACAAGTTATTGACGAACCATTGCAAAGAACCCGCAGCTGACAGCGTCACACCCATCATGTGCCATTTTCCATGAACCGCATGACAGAACGTATGCAGGCGCCCCTGTGTGTCGTATTGAGGAGAATCGCTATGGCAGAACATAACGCCGGATGTTCCGAGCGACGCAGTCAAAATGCCTTGCTTAACGATTCCGTTGCCGACTGCACCCGCGGCGCAATCGCCAGCACCACCAACCACCTTGCATTCCGGCGTCAATCCTAGCTCGATCGCTACCTCTGGCAACAAAGTTCCTGTGACTTGTTCCGATTCGTAAACCGTTGCCAAGATCGATGGATCGATCTCCAGCTTGCTCAGAAGTTCTTTTGACCAAGTTCGATTCTTAACATCCAGCAGCAGCATTCCACTGGCATCGCTTGCGTCGGTTGCGAATTCGCCCGTAAGCCTGCGTCGAACATCATCTTTTGGAAGGAGCAGATGCTTTAGGGCTGCATAGTTTTTTGGTTCATGATTGCGTAGCCACAGGAGCTTAGGGGCGGTAAACCCGGTCAGCGCTGGGTTGGCAACCATTTCGATCAACGCCTCGCGGCCCCCGGCTCGACGTGTGATTTCTTCACATTCGGCTACGGTTCGCTGGTCGTTCCAGAGAAGAGCGGGGCGAATTACTTTTCCTGCTTTGTTCAAGAAAACCGAACCGTGCATTTGTCCCGAAAGACCGATGGATTTGACATCCCCTTTTTTTACTTTGCTGGCCTTCATGACTCCTTGGATTGTTTTCTTGACGGCCTGCCACCAATCTTCAGGATTTTGCTCCGTCCACAACGGCTTTGGCATACTCAGTCCATACTCCGCAGACGATTCTGCAATAATCGATCCCGCTTCGTCGATCAGCAGGCTCTTGGTTCCGGAGGTGCCTATGTCAACGCCAATGTAGTAAGCCATGTTGTTTTCCCGTATCAAAAAGTTCTTCCATCCAAGCCAAATTGTCCTGGCGACTTTAGCTGTTCATGCCAAATGAACCGATACTATACTATTGCCGAACGACATTAACAGCCCGGGATTTTGCGACGATCGCTGATTGGGTAGGGCGTTTGGAAAACGAAGGAATTTAGGTCATTCATGTTTTTGCTAAGAATTGCAACTGTCCTGACACTTTGCTTAGCGTGTGTTGGATGCGAGCCTAAGCCCATCCCCCCAGCCGATAATTCAACCGCGGTACAAAAAGAAAGACCACCTCTTCGAGTATGGATCGTCGACGCGCCCGAGCTTGAGAAAGAACTGCTGACTCGCTGGCGTGCCTCTTCGGACCAAGCGCTTGCGATTGAAAATGTTTCGTCCAAGGATTTGTTCGACGGACGAGCCTTTGCCTTCGACACGATTCTCTTTCCTGGGAACTTATTGGGGGACATGGTCGAACGAGATATTGTCAGCAAGTTACCCTCGCAGGTAACCATGCAAGGCACGTCCGAATCAAGTGCCAAATCAACCCAGCCAGGCACACGCGATGAATCGTCCAATGAGTCCCAGGAGGACGTGTCCAAGAACTGGCCCGACAGATTTCGAAGCAGTGCATCCTACGCGGGAAAGCTTTATGCCGTTCCGTTGGGCTCCAATGCGATGGCGCTGGTGTCCAAGGGGATGGACGTTGCTTCCCTGACTGAATTGCACAGCAACTTAGCAATGCCGCAGGGAACCACTGCTAAATCTCTCGAATTGTGGGAGTCGTGGTTGCGAAGTGTCGAATCAGGTGCTGATGTTACCAAGTCGGAAAATTTACTGTCTGACAGAATCGAGCAAGCGGGCGAACTGGAGAAGCAAAGATTGGTCGATCAGTTTCTTTGGATCGCATCCACGACCGATAAGCAACGCCGCGGCCTTTTTGACTTGGCGAAAATGCAATCTCGTTTAAAAGAACCCGAATTCATCTATTCCGTTAAAGTACTTGCTCGCTTGGCGCGTTTGTTTCCAGAGGCGGTTTTTTCTCCGGCGGAAGATGCTTGGGCAGCTGCTGGGGCCGGTTCGAAAGACTCCAAGTTCATTGCATTGGGGTGGCCATCTGCGGTTTCGCGTCAGAATGATTCGCAATCCGACAGCCCTTCAGAAACTGATGGCAATGTTCAAGTTGTTCCCATCCTGTGGAACCCCAATCGTGGATTGGTTGCTTCTATCGGAAAAGGGACTCGTCAGACGTCGGTTTCTATCCAATTCCTGCGTTGGTTGTCATTACCAGAGCAACGTGAAGCATTGCGAAGTGTTTGCTCTCGGGTCGAACTTTTGGCGGATCAGCCCGACCGGAACATCGTTCGCGAAGATTACCAAAAGTACACCGTCGTATTAAATCGCCCCGTTCCGCAGGATGGTATGCCGTGGTCGTTGCGATTGGTTCATTCCCTAGACTATCGGGAAGCACTTGCCGATGCCTTGTTGCGAGCCATACGAACGCCGGACCAGGCGGACAAGATCATGGCGGGATGTTCTCAAAAATGGAACGAGCTGACAGAATCATTTGGCAAGGACAAGCAACTGAGCTCGGAAGAGCGATCGCAAGGTTTTCAAAAGTAGCTCAGCTAGCGATCGGAGGATACGACGATGTACTTCTTGATCGCAGCAAATCGAGCTCCCTTGATACCTCGAATCGTACTGATCTGGTCTACGGATGAAAACCTACCTTGGCTGGCTCGTAGATTTAGGATTTCGTCAGCAAGTTTGGGACCGACCCCTGGAAGCAGATTAAGTTCCGCATGAGTTGCATGATTTAGGTCGACGACAAAGTGTGACCTGTTGAACTCCAGATTTTTCTTCTGAACTGAATCGGAAACGTAAGCGATCGTGCTGATGGCGACCGCAATGATCAAGACGATGCTTAGGGAGCGATTGCGTATGCGAAAGAATTCCGAGGCATCCAGGCTCTTCATGTTATTCTCCGAAAACAATCAAGCGACGGGGGCAGTTGGTATTGGGCTTACCGAGCTCGAAGCTGCTGCAATACTTCGCTGACGATGCGATCGATCACTCCATCTTCCGACTGTGTGGCCGAATTCGAAACGTTCTTTCGCACGTTGGAACCGGAAGTTTGCATAAAATCGAAGCCGGACAACAGTTGCTGAATCTTGCTTTGAGCCACATCGGCAGCAGTGGATTGCTGAGCCGTTAGCGGTTGGCGTGAAAGACCTAGATCCCAACCCCGAATCTTGGCTCCGCGTCGGAACCCTTCAGGGAACTCGGACGTGCCCACCATTGCATCAAAAAGAGGCAGAAGTCGGTACTGCAAGTGCATCGCCCGCTCCCATTGACCCGCTTTTGCAGCTTCATAGATAGCTCGCGTCAGTTCCGGGACAACACCGCTGGCAGCATTGGTTCCACCATCGCAACCAATCATCAGCATGGGGACCAACGAAGCATCCCAGCCTGTCATGAAAAAGAAGTCGCTTCGGATTGGCCGAACTTCTGCAATCATCCGCATCATGTGTGGGATATCCCCAGAGCTGTCCTTGATCCCTACGATTCGAGGGCATTCGATTGCAAGTCGCTTGACTGTCGGCACGTCGATCGGCGACGCGAACATCGGGATGTTGTACAAAGTCACGTCCACAGAGACTCGGTCGGCGATCTCCTTGAAGTACGCATAAACACCGTCTGGAGCCAAACGGTAATAGAACGGAGCGACAATCGCTACGGCTCGAACCCCCAGCGCACCATAGGTATCGCAGGCTCGAATCGTTTCTTCGATATTGGCTTCGGCAGCTCCAGCCAAAATAGGCACACGACCTCGCGTTTGGTCGACCACGATCTCGATCACTCGTTTGCGTTCGTCCGGGGTAAACCGTACAAATTCGCCCGTGCTTCCGTTCGGATACAAGCCATGCACCCCATGTTCGATCAGCCAATCGATGTAGGCACGCAACGTGTCCTCATCAAGCTGACCACGGGAATTGATGGGTGTGATGTTCGGGGTGAAAACCCCTGAGAGTGGTTGTTTGTTCATGCTAAGACAATAACATACGCGGGCGGGCACTGGCAATAACCCTCCCAATTTGGAGATTTTGCCCAGTACTTTCGGGAGGGATTTTCGGATTTTTTGTGCTAGACCGTAATAAGCCTGCGGTCATCCAGCAGCGAAAGGCTGGGAAAAAATCAAGTGCGAGTGCTTCTTATTCGTGCGTCATCATCTGCAGGGCAGCCCGCGCTGGTTCCCAATCGGGATAGATTCGGGCGGCTTCGCAGTAGCATTCACGAGCCACGAGATCGCGTCCTAAGTGCCACATGCATTGTCCCAAGGCAACACAGGCTTGGTAGCAAAACGGGTCCAAAGATAAGGTCTTCTTGCAATCGTCGACCGCAGATTCGATGGCTCCATCGCTGAACCGGACCCAGGCTCGCAACATGTACACGTCCGCGCGATCGTCTGCTTCTTCCACCAAATGGCTGGCAAGTTCCGTCGCGGAGGAAAAGCAACCATCCGCCAAGAGCTGTTCGACATGCGACGCCGTCTTGCGATGCCAAGGGCTTTGGGTTCTTTGCGCGATTGCTCGTCGAGCATCATCGGCGACGGTTCGCACGGTCCGTACGGAATCGCGAAGCAATGATCCGAGGGCTTGATAGTGAGATTCATCACCCAAGTGACTTAAGGCCCAAGCCGCCGCACGCCGCACGTCGGAGTGTTTTGAGGCGAGCATCCGCGTCAATGTGTTGGGAGCGTAAGTCGACCGTACGGCTTCAATCCAAACGGCAGGATCCGACAGCAGAGATGTTGTCCCGAGCGACAATTCTACTTGCTGGCAGTAATTTTCAAAAAATTGAACTAGCTTGGCCATGTTGGAAGGACGAATCTGATATTGGGATAAGGTAAGATGCTTAAGTGAAAAGGACTCGTCGGAAAATGCCACACTACTGCCTTGCGTAACGCTTATATGACCACTCTAGTTGCTCGCCTCACGTTCCGCAATCTCTGGATATCTCACCAATCCATATTCGTGAATGCATCCAAAACTTCCTTGACAGCGACAATCATCGTGATTCCATGTTGCTTCATGGTCCGTATCGTTTTAGCAGTGCTCTTCGTATTCCTTTTGCAAACTTTCCTTCAAGCTCAAGCCATCGTTCACCCATACTTAAGTCCCGGCGCGATTGCGACAACGCAGGTATTGTTATCACCGAACGAGTCCCGTTCTGAGAATGCAAGCTTGGAATGGTTGCTAGAGCGGACAGCCAAAGAAAATGGACTGAACATTTGGTGCGATCGAAGAATCGCGCGGGATACTCTTGTAACGATCAAACCAACGGATGACGAACGGTCAATGGCAACGATCGAGCAGTCGTTGTCCGCTGCGTGCGACCAAGTGGATGCTGCCATTCTTCCATTGGATGGAGTCATCGCTATCGTTCCGAAATCCAAGCGAGACATTCTCGCAACCGTCTACTGGAAGCTGCTTGTGTCGAAGAAATCGAACGCGTTGGCCATGTCAAAATCGAAACAAAAGCCCTGGGCCAAAGGAACGCAAGCATCGGATCTTCTCGAGCAGTTTCGAAGCGTTCATCTACCATCCATTTCCCAAGTCCCAAAAATCGAACATGACCTATGGCCGGCGTTCGATTTTCAAGAGGCAACCGTTGCGAGTGTCAGTGTCTGTCTGCTGGGTGGATTCGATTTGTGCTTGGTAGAAAGCGAGCAGGGTCTTGTCATTGAACCGTTGTCGGAATGGGAAGCATCCTTGGGGCAAGACGTATTGGTCGAATGGCTCTACGACCAGAAAATGATTGACCGCACGAAAGAAGAGGATCGCAAGGCATGGAAGCTGCGATGGCCAGATTCCAAAGGAGTTCGAAACGCGAAGCCACTTGGTTCTCGAATGACCGCGACGGCTATGGCTCATTATGACTTTGCCAAATTGCTGACTCCGCCACGCCCTAAGCCAGCCAAGAATAGCACGAAGGTGTTCTCGGGAACCATCAAGGCCGACTTGCCCAGACTGTTAGATTGGATGTCGAATCAATTCCAGTTGGAATTTTATCCATTGCCACTTCCGGCCGAGTACGCCACGAAGCAAATCGACCTGGACGTAAAGGAAATCACGATGGACGAATTGCTAAGCCTTGTAGCGAAGAAGGCGTCCATCGAATTCAAGAAGTCCGGAAAACGAGTTGAAGTCGTATTTCCGGACCATTGATGGAACGCCAGTTTATTCAGAACTTTTCAGAACTTGGCCAATGATGGATTACTGTTAATTAGCATCGCGCACATAGCGATTGAACCAGTTAACCATCTCTGCTTGAGTATGCAGCACCGATTGCTTCGCACGATAGCCGTGGCTTTCCGAGGGAAGCATTACCAAACGCGTTGTGCCACCGTTCCCCTTGACCGCTTGGAACATGCGCTGCGATTGGATCGGGAAGGTGCCTGGATTGTCGTCGTTTTCACCGTGAACAAACAGCAATGGAGTTTTGATCTTGTCCGCGTGCATGAATGGGGAGATGTTTGCATAGATCTCCTTGGCTTCCCAGATAGGCCGTCGTTCGGATTGAAATCCGAACGGGGTAAGGGTTCGATTGTAGGCTCCGCTGCGAGCGACCCCAGCGCGGAACAATTGGCTATGGGCCAATAGGTTCGCGGTCATGAAGGCCCCGTAACTGTGTCCGCCTACCCCGACGCGTTTTCCATCGGCCACTCCAAGAGAAACGGCATGGTCGATGGCAGCCTGCGCTGCTCCGACGATTTGATCGATGAAGGTGTCGTTCATGGTTTCTGGATCGCCGATGACCGGCATGGTCGCGTTATCCATGATCGCGTACCCCTGAGTTAAAAGGGTAAGGTGGCTGATTCCGCCAATCCGAGTGAATTCGGAGGGGTTTGCGGAAACTTGGCCGGCAGTGCTTGCGTCGCTAAATTCGAGCGGGTAGGCCCAAACAATCAAAGGCAGTTTGGTTCCTTCGACATAATTGGCTGGTAGATAGAGTGTCGCCGACAAGGGCACTCCGTCAGCGCGTTGGTATCTGACGATCTGCTTTCGAATGGATCGCAGTTGTGGGGTGGGGTCCTTGAATTGCGTTAGTCGGAATTCCGTGTTGCTAGCCAGATTGCGAAGGAAGTAGTTCGGTGGTTCCGCGGGGGATTCGCGACGCGTAATGAAATCGGGCTTGGCCCCGGAGGCATTGGGCAACACCGAGACCACGCTCTCAAGCACACCGCTCTGGCATCGCCATAGTCGCTCTGTCTCAAGCGAATCCAGGTTCTTTCGGTCCAAGAAAGGTAGGCTTCCTTCTGGCGTCGCTCCTTGGCCGGCTAGCCAAACCCAAGAATCCGATTGCTGAGCGATAGGGAAGCCGGCTGCATCCGGCTTGGTGAGCATGCGCCCAGGGTCGCCATAGCGATCACGTGAACTTCGATCGACTAGAATTTTCGGCGGAACGTCAAGGGCCGATGTGTCGTGCAGCAAGGACCGAACCCAACGTCGATCGCGATCGTTCTCGGTCGTCATGAGCAAGTTGGGATTGGCGAAGAATCCAACACCTGCGTAACGGTGTTCTAATTGGACGAGATTGGTGGGTTCGCTCGAGAATGGGGCGGACAGAGACTTCAGTTGATCGCGATGTGGCACTTTCCTGCGAGGGTCACCTTCGTCAAGTGCTTCCGTCCAGATCAGGGTGGCTGGATGGCTGGCCCGCCACTGAATCGCTCGTCGACCGATTCGAACACCTTCGATAGGAATGTTTTCTTCCAAAGGTATATCGGCCACATGATACTTTTGTTTTCCATCCAGTCCGATCACATCGATCTGTTTTGGAAACGAGCTTGAAGTCAACAGGTAGGAGTAGGGGCGAACGATTTTGGTCACCAGGATATGCTGGCCGTCTGGCGAACTGGTTGCACCCGTGACCATGGCGGGTTGGCCAAGCGACAGCGGAGCCTTTCCGGCTTCAAGCAAGACCAACTGGGTGGTTCCGTAATACTCGAACATCGCTTCGTCATGGGAACTTTGGAGAAGATCTTGGTACGTGCGCGTTGGCGATGTGTTGCCGTACGATTCCTGAATGCTGGGACCAGTGGGAGCGATGGGTGGTTTGGGTTCAGGACCTCGGTCGCTGGGTACGAGCGAGCAAAGCACTCGGCGTCCATCGGGCATCCAGTCGAGCGATTGCATGACTGTCGAAAGTCGATCCGTCAAACGAACGGGTTTGGTCGGGTTGGCCACTTCGACCCACCAAAGTTCTGTACCTTGATCGGTTAATTGGGTGAACACGAACGATTTTGAATCATGAGACCAACTCACCCGGTCGATGCGCGTTGGTGAAGCAGTAGGGATTCGGATCAAGTCCTCTTTGCCGCGAGGGCGAATCGAGATTCCTCGGTTGAAGTCGGTTTGAAAAGGACCGTTGGTCATGGGATCAATTCGCATGCCTGCCAATGCCAGACGACGCCGAGCCAAGTCTGCAACGTCTGGCATGGAGTCACGATCCAGATACAGCATCCAGTTGGAATCGGGGCTGGTTGACACCGAAGGCTCTGGGGTGATATCGATGATGTCGACAATATCCTTGGGAGGAGTCAAATACGTGGACTCATTTTTGGTGGGAGCGCCTGCTGCTTCACTTTGTCCGGATGCGATATCGTGGCTCATAAGGTTGGTTATCGTCGTTGTCGCGAAGGTAAAAACGAAACAGGTAAGAAAATTCTTGGGTCTATACTTCACAGATACTCGTCCTTATTGATTCCGTAGGTTTCCAGTTTTCGGTACATGGTTGCGCGCGAGATACCCAGAAGCTCCGTAGCTTCTGGGATGTTGGCTTTGGTACGTCGCAAGGCCTCTTCGATCAGCCGCTTTTCCCAAAGCTCAATGTTCAAAGAGTCGTAAAGTTCTGACTTGGATTCATGCAGCGAAACGTCGTTTGATTCGATCGATTCACCCGTTGCAAGCACGACAGCGCTATCGATGATATTTCGAAGTTGACGCACATTGCCCGGCCAGCTGTATTCGAGCAATCGCTTGCGAGCTGCACTGCTCAATTTTAAGCCAACTCGCCCATGCTGTTTGCCAAAATGGACAAGGAAATGGTCGATGAGCATTTCGATATCGGCGCCGCGTTGACGCAGCGGGGGCACTTTGATTTCAAAAACGGAGAGTCGATAAAAAAGATCTTCTCGAAAGCGTTGGTCCGCTACAAACTCGCTCAGGTCACGGTTGGTAGCCGTGATCACTCGAACGTCGACTCGAATCTCCTTGCGCCCTCCAACGGGTAGAAAGGGATGCCCTTCCAAGATTCGTAGCAGTTTCGCTTGGCCAGCGAGGTTCATTTCGCCGATCTCGTCCAAGAACAGCGTGCCGCCATGGGCTTGTTGGAACCATCCGATATGGTCTTTGTCAGCGCCCGTGAAAGCCCCTTTCACGTGACCGAACAATTGGCTTTCCATGAGTTCGCTCGGCATCGCGGCGCAGTTCACGCTGAGCATCGGGCGATCCGATCTGGTGCTTGCACGGTGGATAGCGCGAGCAACCAATTCTTTACCAGAACCGCTTTCACCTCGGATGAGAATACTGCCTGAAGCCTTGGCGACTCGAACGATCCGCTCCTTCATGTCCAAGATGGGTTTGCATTCGCCAAGCAACTCATCAAAATCCGCGTTCTTGTCTTGCAGTCGCTCATGATTGATTCTTAGCGAGGATTCGTTTCGAGCACGAACCAGTGAAACGGCCAAGAAGCTAGCGGCAGCGATGGTGAAATCGAACGAGCTTTTCTCGAAGACCTCCTTCTCGCGATAGAGATGGATAACGCCGATGGTTTTTCCTTCGTGAAGCAATGGAACGCAAATCGCGTCTGCGTAATGCCGCAACGGACCGTCACCGATCTCCTTCGATTCGTTCTTGACCCACACCGCCTTGGCTTGTTTGCAAACGATGTCGGTTAGCTTGTCGCTTAGAGTAAGCCGACTGTCAGGGGTATTGGGATGCTTTCTTTGAATGATCAATTTGTCATCATGATCCGCCAGCAAGAATGCCACCAGAGTTGCTTTCGTTCGGTTGCGAAGCACTTCGATTGCGAGATCGCTGACTTGGTCTGGCGAGGATAGCGAGATGCAACGGATCGACAGTTCATGAAGGTCGGAAAGATCTTCGGAACGACCCGCCTTGCGCAAAGCGAGGAACGCGGACATCCCAGAGGCTAAGCCGTCTGCACCGCTGCCGATCTTGTCGCCGCGTAAGTCGTGCGAAAGATTGATCCGTTCGACGGTTACATCGTCCGTCAGGGTGTCATCGATGAATTCTAAATCTGTGTTTCCAATGCGGATGATGTTGCCGTGCGCTAAGGTCGCGACGTCTACCTTCGATCCATTAATCAACGTTCCGTTTCGAGAACCCGCATCGCGGAGGTGCCAATGCGAATCTTCAAAAACGATCTTGGCGTGCACACGGGACGATAAGGGGTCATTCAACTGGACCGTACACTCGAGTCCGCGTCCTAGCTGATTTTCGATAGTTTTGTCTAAAGGATAACGCAGGCCCAGTTCGCGGCCTCGCGTGATGACCAAGTACGTCGACATAGTTATTCTTAAGTGTTGGTGGGAACTTCCACCGGATTATAGGCGCGGTCGTCTCATTTTGCTACAACGTTCTTTTGCTGTTGCCGACGGCGAATCAAAATCTTTCAAAGGAACTATTTTATGGCTTGGTCTGCGAAAAACGTTCATCCATTTCTCCTCTTCCCCCTTTTAGGAATCGGTCTTCACGCAACGCTTATGGCTCAAGATTCAAAATCAACCGCAACCGAGTCGCAAGCTGCAGGATCCGATGATCCGTATGTTTGGCTCGAAGACGTAACGGGCGAAAAAGCAATCGATTGGGTGAAGGCTCGTAACGCCAAGTCGCAAGCGGTGATGGAGGCGGACCCTCGGTTCAATGAACTCCGTGAAGATTTGCTCGCCATTCTGGATTCGGATGCCAGGATTCCGTTCGTCAGCAAGCAAGGGGATTTTTACTACAACTTTTGGCGAGACAAAAAGAACGAGCGCGGACTATGGCGACGCACAACGCTAGACCAGTACAAGCAAAAGGATCCAAAATGGGAAGTCATTTTGGACTTGGATGCATTGGGCAAGGCCGAAAAGGAAAACTGGGTATGGAAGGGTGCAAGCCTGTTGCGACCGGATTACCAACGTGCTCTGGTGACGCTTTCCCGCGGTGGAGCAGATGCCGATGTGACTCGTGAGTTCGATATGGTAACACGTCAGTTCGTGACCGACGGGTTCACCCGTCCTGAAGCCAAAGGAAGCATGAACTGGATCGACCGAGACCATGTGTTTGTGATGACGGACTTTGGGCCTGGATCCATGACCGAATCCGGTTACCCTCGCGTTGCCAAAAAATGGAAGCGAGGCACATCGCTCGAGTCGGCAGAATTGATTTACGAAGGAAAACCGGATGACATGTCGATCGGCGCCATGCACGATGATTCGCCGGGCTTTGAGCGAAACATGGTGAGCCGAACGCTTGCGTTTTATAATGACGAATTGTATCTGCTGGATTCGAACAACAAGCTGGTCAAAATCGATGCCCCCAACAGCGCCAACAAATCGATTTTTCATGATTATCTTGCCTTTGAATTGCGCGAGCCTTGGACGCTCGGGGACAAGACCTACACAGCCGGTTCATTGTTGATGACGAAGCTGGATGATTTCTTAAAGGGGGATCGCAATCTCGAAGTGGTCTTTGAACCTAGCGATACGACCGCGTTGTCCAGTTTTGGATTTACCAAAGACTACGCGTTCATCAATGTCTTGGAGGATGTGAAAAACCGGATCTATGTCCTGAAGCCGACCCAAGAAGGATGGAAACGCGAACTGCTGAAGGGGGCTCCTAGCTTTGGCACGGTCAATATCACAGCGGTCGATAGCGACGAGTCCAATGATTACTTCATGACTTCAACAGATTATCTGAACCCTACGACCCTTTCGATGGGAACGATTGGGTCCGAGCCAACGCCGCTGAAGAAGTCGCCTGAATTCTTTGACGCTTCGGGTTCGACTATTTCCCAACACTTCGCCAAAAGTAAAGATGGAACTTCGGTTCCTTACTTTATGGTCGGCCCCAAGGACTTGAAGCTGGACGGCAGCCATCCGACTTTGTTGTACGGCTACGGTGGATTTGAAATCTCGCTGCAACCTGGGTACAGCCCAGCGGTTGGACGAGCTTGGGTTAGCCAAGGCGGTGTCTATGTCGTTGCCAACATCCGAGGGGGCGGCGAGTATGGGCCAAGATGGCACCAAGCAGCACTCAAACAAAATCGACTCAAAGCCTACGAAGATTTTGCAGCCGTTGCAGAAGACTTGTACGCCCGAAAAGTTTCCAGGCCGGAGAAACTTGGAATCCAAGGTGGATCTAATGGGGGACTGTTGGTTGGAAACATGGTGACCCTTTACCCCGGCTTGTTTCAAGCGGCCGTATGCCAAGTTCCGTTGCTAGATATGCAGCGTTACAACAAGCTGCTGGCAGGTGCTTCTTGGATGGCCGAGTATGGTAACCCGGATGACCCCGCACAGTGGTCGTTCATCAAAAACTTCTCGCCCTACCATAACGTTCAAGCGGGTAAGAAGTACGCCAATGTGCTATTCACGACTTCGACTCGCGACGACCGAGTTCACCCGGGGCACGCGCGGAAAATGATGGCGAAGATGGAGCAACAGGGCCATTCCGTTCTTTATTATGAAAACATCGAAGGAGGACACGGTGGGGCTGCCAACAATCGCCAATCCGCGTTCATGCAAGCTCTCGCATACACGTACCTTCGACAGCAGTTGTTCGATAAAAAATAGGGACGATGATTCAGGGGGCCCCCCCAGCGCGGATTATTCATGAACCTAGTTCGGTTTGAAAGTAAGTCAAGCTCGCGTAACTTGTTACGTTGGGTTGCCAACAATGCAGACTGCTTTCACAACCCGATGCGTAACGGCTTG
>JBIKLJ010000183.1:0-9969 GCA_044359895.1 Pirellula sp. | reverse complement strand
ACATTTCCTTTGCGCTAGCCAGACGGGACCAGAGTGTCATTCACACGCGCACCACGCTTGGTGCTCATCCTGATGTGCTTTACCATCGACTTGCGAAAGCGGGCTTGAACTTTCTTCGTTTAGAGATACTTCGCAATGGTTAAAAAAGTGATTGTCGCCAGGACGAGCGAGATTCCCGTCAACGAAGCACGTGCGTTCCCTGTTGGCGATCGGATGATCGCCATCTTCAATCAAGGCGACAAGTTTCTTGCCATGGATGACTTTTGTCCTCATATGGGGGCATCCCTTGCTGGCGGGTGGATTGATGGTTGCACCGTGTCTTGCCCTTGGCACGCATGGCGATTTTCGCTGACGGATGGCACTTGGCTAGACAATCCAAAAATCAAGTTAGATATCTTCGCAGTGTCTGTGGAGGGTGACGACATTCACGTGGAATTACCCGATGAATAGTCCATGTACGGATAGCCTTTCGGCTTCAGAACTGCGATCGCTGGACAAGAGCATTGTTTGGCACGCGTTTTCCCAGATGCAAGAATACGATGGTCTGATCGTCGACCATGCGCAAGGTTGCTGGCTGACCGATGTGGATGGCCGAAGGTATCTGGACGGTGCAAGTTCGATGTGGTGCAACATCCACGGACACCGACACGCACATATCGATAAGGCGATTCGCAAGCAGCTCGACCAAGTCGCTCATGTGACCAACCTTGGGATGAGCCATCCCACCACGATCACTTTAGCAAAAAGATTAACCGAACTGGCTCCGGCAGGGTTGGGGCACGTTTTCTTTTCAGGGGATGGCGCATCTGCGGTTGAAGTCGCGATGAAACTTGCGTTTCAGTTTTGGCGGCAATGCGAGAACCCACAAACGAAGCGGACCAAGTTTCTTGCGCTAGGTCAAGCTTACCACGGTGATACCCTGGGAACAGTCAGCGTGGGGGGCGTTTCCCGGTTCCATGCGATGTTTCAACCGCTATTGTTTCCCGTGCTGCGAGGTCCATGCCCTGATCCCTATCGCCTCCCGCCCGAAGTCGATCCCGCGAACGCCACAGCCTTCTACTTGAATCAATATCGAGAGCTTTTCGAACAGAACGCTGACGAATTGGTCGCAGTGATTGTAGAACCCATCGTGCAAGGGGCGGCCGGAGTCGTCGTTCACCCACGCGGTTTTCTGCAAGGTATCAAGTCCCTATGTGAACAGTACGATTGTTTGCTTATCGCCGACGAAGTGGCGGTTGGGATGGGGCGAACGGGAACCATGTTTGCTTGCGAGCACGAGCAGGTTTCGTCGGACTTTTTATGCTTGGGAAAAGGACTTACGGGTGGTTACTTACCCATGAGTGCGACGCTCACCAGCAGTCGAATTTGGAACGCCTTTTTAGGGCGGCACGAGGACTTGCGAACGTTCTTTCACGGCCACACATACGGCGGCAATCCATTGTGTGCCGCCGCCGCGCATGCAACGCTCGATCTATTCGAAATGGATCAAACGCTTTGTAGCATTCCGCTAAAACAAGCCCGAATGCAACGTTGGCTAGATCGATTCAAAGAACATCCCGAGGTAGGTGATGTACGCTCTTGCGGCTTGATGGGGGCAATCGAACTAGTCCAAGATAAGCAAACCAAAACAGCGCACCCCTGGCAGCAGCAACGATCGGGAAAGGTGTGCAAACGCATTCTCGAAAAAGGGGTGTGGCTGCGACCGCTCGGGAATGTGATTCCGATCATACCACCTCTCAGTATCAGCGAACAAGAAATCGATATCTTGATGGCTTCAATCGAGTACGGGCTGGGTTAACAACCGAAAGCAAGCACGAGCCTTCGGTTTCATTTTTCGGTGACGTCGTTTTAGATACGCTGAGCCGACAATTGGCTTGAAATTTCGAAAGCAATTTCAAGGGCTTGTTCAAAGTTGAGCCTTGGGTCGAGTTGGGTTTGGTAGGCGACTCCGAGATCGGATTCGGTAAGACCACGGGACCCGCCAACGCATTCCGTTACATTCTCGCCAGTGAGTTCCAAATGAGCTCCGCCAAGCATCGAACCGCAGGCTCGATGAATTGCGAAGGACAACCTTAGTTCATCCACGATATCATCGAATCGGCGCGTTTTGCGGCCATGAGTGGTAGAAACGGTATTGCCATGCATGGGATCACAAACCCAAAGCACGGTCTTGTTCGCGCGTTGCACAGCTTCAATCATGGCAGGCAGCGCGGACTCAACTTTGTTGCGACCCATTCGGTGTATCAATGTTAAACGACCTGGCTTGTCTTCTGGGTTCAGTCTTTGGATTAGCTCCAACAGTTCATCGATTTGCATCGACGGTCCGATTTTAACAGCGACAGGATTACGAATGCCTCGGAAATACTCCACGTGCGCCCCGTTGACAGAACGTGTCCGCTCGCCGATCCAGGGCATATGGGTTCCCAAGTTGTAGTAGCCAATTCCTCGAATGCTTGGTCTGGTCAGCGCTGTTTCGTAATCGAGATGAAGCGCTTCATGAGACGTAAAAAAGTCGACACGTTTCAATTCGGGAGTAGGCTCTCTCAGAATGGTTTCGACAAACCGTATCGCGTCCGCTAACGATTTAACGAGCGATCGGTAGCGTGCGGCGACTTCGCCTTTGGCTTCGTCCACAAACAGCAAGTTCCAATTTTCAGGATAATGCAAATCTGCAAAACCACCTTCACTTAAGGCACGGACGAAGTTCAGTGTTAACGCGGATCTTTCGTAACCACGTAACAGCAGTTGTGGATTGGCCCGTCGAGCTTCCTCGGTAAACTCGAATCGATTGACAATGTCACCACGATAGCATGGCAAGGTAACTCCGTTCTGAGTTTCCGTTTCGCTTGAGCGTGGTTTTGCATATTGACCGGCCATTCGGCCGACGCGAAGGATTCTTTTCCTGGAGCCAAACACGATTGCCAAGCTCATTTGTAGCAGCAGTTTCAACTTGCTTGCTATCGGCTCGGTTTGGCATTGATCGAATGTTTCAGCGCAATCGCCACCTTGAAGAAGCCAGGCTTCGCCACGCTGGGCTTCTGCAATGCCCGTGTGCAAATGGTCGATTTCCCAACTGGTAACCAACGGTGGCATGACGCTGATCTGATTCAGAACTTGAGTCAACTCGGCCGAGTCAGGATACGCAGGTTGCTGAGCGGCGGGATGGGATTTCCAGGAAGTGGGCGACCAGGACTGAGTCATAACAAATGGTATTGGCGAGTGGAGCGACCATGGATGTTAGGCCGCAATTCGTGGATGCGAAACGTCCCGAATAGGATAAGCCTGAACCTTGCAATTGCAGAGTGCAAATCGTTCGATGGGCCACGAAACGAATTCAGAAACTATTCTTGGTCGGTTGCTAATCGCGACTGGATTTCCGACAAAGAGTACAGCTTGCCTTGATTGCAGCCGGGGCAGGTTCGAGCGGCCTTCGCCCAAGTTTTCGGGGATTCCAGGTTTTCTGACCAAAAAGGCCAGGTTCGGCATTGGTTGGGTCGGGATGCATAGACCGAACACCCTCGTGTTTCCTGGTCAAGAAAAATGCAATCTCCGTCACTGTATTCGACTAGGCTAACTCGTGTTCCTACACGCCGTGTGAACTTTCGTTCGAACGTTTCCAGTTCGTTCTCCATTCCGATCGATTTCGCAATCGCTTGGATTTCGGACTCCGAAACCCAGACGTAGCCTGTCCCAGGCCCACTACAGCAGTTTCCGCATTGAGTGCATTCGAAGGCAAGACCCCCCGCATACCATGGAAAGTCTTCGGATTCATCAGCTGGAGACGAATTCATATGCAAGGAACATGAGGGTCAGGAATGCGAAACACCATAGACAGCTGCGATCAAAACTCGTAGTGCAATCAAGGTTAGCCACCGGTTATCATTTCTTAAAATGATTAGGTAGCTAACCTCATTGGTCGAGGCAAGAGAACCATGAACAAAATCGAAGCAGCAAGGCTTGTGGAACTAGGCCTTTTTCGCAGCTTCGTATCGCTTGGTCACTTCATTCCAATTCACAACATTCCAGAATGCTGCGATGTAATCAGGGCGACGATTTTGGTATTTGAGATAGTAGGCATGCTCCCACACGTCCAAACCAAGAATAGGTGTTCCCTCAATTCCTGCAACGGCTTTGCCCATGAGTGGGCTGTCTTGATTGGCAGTTGAACCAATTTCAAGCTTTCCGTTGTTCACAAACAGCCATGCCCAACCGCTTCCAAAGCGAGTTGTGCCAGCGGCCGCAAACTTTTCCTTGAACGCGTCGAAGCTTCCGAAGGTGGCTTCGATGTCTGCCAACAACGCTCCGCTTGGTTTGCCGCCAGCGTTCCAGCCGATCACTTGCCAAAAGAATGCGTGGTTGAGGTGTCCGCCACCGTTGTTACGGACAACATTGCGTTTGTCGTCAGGGACCGAAGCCAAGTCTTTAACAAGCTCTTCGATCGACTTCGATTCGAGCGGCGTTCCTTCGATGGCTTTGTTCAGATTGGTGATATAGGCTTGATGGTGCTTGCCATGATGGATTTCCATCGTTTTGGAGTCGATATGTGGCTCCATGGCATCAAGTGCATATGGTAGAGGGGGCAATGTAAAAGCCATGTTGGTATCTCCAAAGGAAAGTGAAAAACGGGTTCAAACCGAGGAAAAACCGAATTGCCACACATGTCGACGGCCAGCCCCCCCTGCGATTCATCTGGAATAGTGTACGCGACCACCCATCTTTGGCCAGTGGCTGGGGTTGTCGCTAGCCCTCGCAACCGCGGGAGGGTATCATCTTAACCCTTCGTTTCCATCGCATTTCTTTTTCCAGGAGATTTTTCATGGCCAGTGTTTTCGTACCTTCCGAACAAAAAACCATCAACGATCCCCAGGAAATTTCAGCGTTCTTGAAACCTTTCGGGATTTGGTTTGAACAATGGAAAGTGGACGGACGCTTAAAGGAAACAGCTACCGATCAAGACATTCTTAACGAATACGCGCCGGAAATTGCGGCGGTGAAGCAGCGAGGCGGATTTGTTACTGCAGATGTTATCAACGTAAACCCCTCTACGCCCAATCTGGATACGATGCTCCAGAAATTTAATAAAGAGCATACGCATGACGAGGACGAAGTGCGATTTACCGTCTCCGGAAAGGGGATTTTTCACCTTCATCCCGAAGGAGGACCCGTGTTTGGGGTCACCGTCGAAAGTGGCGACATGATCAATGTCCCTCGAGGTACCAAGCATTGGTTCAATCTTTGCGACGATCGCCACATTCGATGCATCCGATTCTTTGAAGATCCGTCCGGTTGGACTCCTCATTATATTGAAGAAGGTGTTCATGGTCAGTTCAGCCCAATGTGTTTCGGGACCAGCTTCGTTGCACCTTCAGAGCGTGTTAAGACCGTTTTTCAATCTTAGCAAAGCATTGGGTTTAGTAGTTGTCTTGGGGGGGCTGCAGCTAGTCGTTTAGTGGTCTCCCCTGGTTGCTGCTGGGATGCACTGGTGATCTTTGTTGCAGGCTAGAGTGCGATAACCTTGTTTGCCGAGCTATCTTTATCGAGCGATCGCTTAGGTCATTCGAAAGATTCTGGCCAATGCCAATGTGGGTATTGCGAAGCTGCATACGATCAGGCCTGGCACGTTTCCACCATACTGCAACGCCACAGCTGCGTCCAAAAAGATTATCGTTAGGATCGCTTGCTTGATTGCGGGCACAAGTGTTCCGACGCCGGGTTTCGATATGGATAGTAACGCTCGTCGCAGCCAAGGCAAAGCGAGTAAAAAAACCAAAATAGGAAACAACGATCCGGGTTCGAGCCGGTATTGCGTTTCGGTGGACCAAAACAGTTTGGATCCCCACAGGGAACTGGTTGCGATTGCGGCCACTCCTAACAGACTTGTACCCCAGGCGGTGATCATTCTGAACTTGGATTGCTGCACTATACCCTCGCGTCGGGCAGCTAAAGTAATTCCAACGACAAATAAAGCATGGCCCAAAACAACACTCTGGATACAAACCCATACTTGTGAAGATGGCCAAAGAACAGCTGTTCCGATGGACACTCCTAAAGCCATATTTAGCCCTCGGCATAAGCCCATCAGCCATGGCCCTAGTTGCGTTGCTTTTAGCCTGCTGTCGTACGCAATGATGCAAACCGCCAAGGCTGTGCTTATTGGCAAGATCATCCAAGTGAAATGACCAGCATCGGCCACATCCACCAAAGAATCTGGCACCAAGGTTCGAGCGAGCAACGCCAAGCACCATCCACCTGCTAATAGCCCCCATCCAGCTAACCTTGCTGCATGGATGCTGATGCGTCCGTCAACGAGTGGGCCATTGCGACGCTGCAGCTTGTCTTTTTCGAGATCGTGAACATCGTTCAGGACCATTCCCGCCCAGTAAAAGCAAACGGAGGCGAGAGACACGACAACCAGCGGGATAAGCAACTTTGGGGTGGAGTTCCATGCTCCCACAACTAAGGCTAGTCCCGCCAACACGTCGGCACAGGAGGTCAACGTGTTGGGCACACGAACTAGTTGCGCCCAAGCGCGAATCGAAATGTTCACGAGAACTAGCTACTTTTTGCGTTGATAAAGAGGAAGCAGTTCGGGCACCGCGAGACCTAGTGCGCCTCGTCCCTCTTTGAGCCTTGCGTCTACATCCTCTTGAATACCGGTCGCGTCGATTTCCCAAAACTTGTTCAGTTCCTCCACCTTCAGGGGAGTCAAGGATCGAACCAGCCGCATCCCAACAGCTCGAGCCGGATCGGTGGTGAACCACCATGGACTTAGAGGCACGTTCGGATCACGTTCCTTCCATTCTTCGTCCACCGAGCCCATTCGAACAGCGGCGCGAACGCGTTCTGCCGAATCTTGCCAGCCACCACCACGTACCGTGCGCGAGTCCGATTCGGTCGGCCAAGCGGTACCTGTCAGACCCGTGAAAGTCTTTCCGCCTCGGTCACCAAATCCTGTTGCCGCGTACTGATCGATCGTCCACTCCCAGGCATTTCCGTGCATATCGTGGAGCCCATAGGCATTAGGTGCCTTGCTTCCAACTCGGGCTGCACCTTTGGTAGCATTTCCGGAGAAGACGGCGTACTTGTCTAGTTCTTCAATGTTATCACCGAAACAATACGGTGTATTCGATCCACCGCGGGCGGCATGCTCCCATTCCGCTTCGGTCGGGAGCCGGTACTGCACACCCGTCAAACCGCTAAGCCATTTCGTGTATTGTTTGGCTGCGTACTGAGTCATTGTAACCGCAGGTTGTTTCGGATCGTCTCCGTATTCGTACGTGTGACTGGGTTCGTAAAGAGGTGTTGGGACCGTGATCGCGTCGGCTCGATTGGTGTCGTCGACCTGCCGAATTCCTTGCGAGGCCAGCTTTTTGAAAATGTCGTAGGACCGCATGAAGGTTTTGTATTCGGCCCAAGTCAGTTCCGTCTTGGCTACCCAATAGGGTTCCAGCTCGGCGGTGTATTGCGGCCCTTCATCCTCAGATCGTCCTGGTTCTGAATCGGGCGAGCCGACCAAGGTCTTGCCTCCCGGAACGGGAATCATCTCAAAAACAATGCTGGTTCGCTCCAGGACCTGAGTGTAAGGAACCATGTAGCCACCCTTGCCGCCATCAATAGCAACAAATGGTCCGCTTTCAGGTTTGGATTGGCTAATACCAAGTGTCGTGCTATTTTCAGCAGGGCTTGTCTTTGCTTCTTGAGCCATAGCGAAACCGCCGACTGTCAACGCAAAAATCGCCGCCGTTGGTGAAGGAAAGAACCGGGCGTTACACAACTTCATGGTTTACCACAAGAGAATCAGAGAGTGCTTTTTTGAAACCGTTGCTACAAGATTAACTTGGATCCCGTGAACTTTCTAGGTGCGACGGCCATCCAAATCGTCTTCGATGAGTACTTATGGGGGCATTCCAGCATTCTTTCTGGACGGAGACGATAAGTGTGAATTTTAGTGCGGAAACCATGTTCAGACACCGCGTAAACAGCTAAAGTAGTGATACACACACTCGCTACGATTCGGTATCACTGCAGATTTCCCAATTGGGTCTCCAAGAACCTCTCTTCTTTAGCTCGCTAGTTGAGTTGTAAAACATGTTTTCTCATCTCCGAACAATCCAGATACGGCAAAGGCGCCTAAAGCACCGCCGACAGGTACTTCGCTTTGACACCTTGGAAGACCGTCGAGTGCTAGCGGGGCTCGAGGTTTTCGTGTTTGATGACGTCGATGCTTCTCGGGGATTAGGGTCCCGTTCGGATTTGCCTCTGTTCGACAGACCCGTTTTTGTGGATATCAATCGGGATGGTCGATTTGACCAGTCCGAACCCTGGACAACCACGGACATCGACGGGATCGCTAGGTTTAGAAATTTGGAGCCTGGTGAGTACACGATTCGACTTCTCGGCGAAAACAATCGCGTCCTGCAATCGTCACCTGCAGCCCCATCTGCGACCGGCGTTTGGCATGATGAAATCGGTACCGTCGTCCGCGTAGAATCCGATGGCTCCGCATGGACTTTTTCCGGTAACCAACTGGTGAAGCTCAATCGCGAACTGAACACCCCGGAACGCGAATTTACGTTCGAAGGCGAAATCGAAAGCGTTGTTTTGGAAGATACTTCGAATTCGGTTTCTAGGGCTTACGTGATTGCCAATAATGCAGCGGGGCAAAAGAAGTTATGGACCATTCCGGACGTTCAAGCTGACGCCGTGCAGTTGACATCGGCCCAACTTGGCACTAGGTCGCAAATCGTTTCATTGGGAGCTGAAATCCTGATCCGAAATGGAAACAGTCTCCACCGCGTCACAACGGACAGCGTCGGCCAAATTGCTTCCAGTGGGCAGATTGGTGGAGCAACTTTGGATGCTTCGTCGGTCTTGAAGAGAGCTGGAACATCAGGTTTTGCCGTGCTCAACTCGGTGGGCAGTACAAGCGAATTGTCGATTTACGAAATCTCCGGTACATCTGCCTTCGTTGTCGGTCGCCGTTCGTTTGCCTCCGAAGTGAAGGCGTGGCAACCCGCTCCAGACGGGTCCAGCGTCGCAGTGAGCACTGCGGACGATTTTCTGATCGTTGAGAAAAAAGTGGGTTTGCCCACTGCTGCGATCTTGAAAGATGCAGTGGAGCCGATCTTTTTCGACTCGGGGCGATCCTTGCTTCTTACTGGCAACAAAACCAACTCGAGCGAACTGATTGGATGGCAGACCAGCGAATGGAAACAAAGCCTTTCTATTCCTATTACCAACGGAGAACTGACTGGTCGAGACTCGACATTGAGCATGGATCGGTTCGGGCGATTTCTGATCGGAAATCGATTGGGCCGGGTCTATTCCCATGACCTTGCCGAAGCCGTTCTTGTTACTGCGGTGGTTTCCGCAAACGGAACATCGCAGGTGCAAATCGGTGTTAGGCTTCTAGGCCAAAATTCAGCACCCTCGTTGGGAGAACCTGCCCTGTTGAGCTTGAACGAGGATGACGCGATACAGTGGTCGAACTCCATGTTGGGATCGGTGTCCAGCGACATGGATTCGGACAGGCTGATTTACTTGGTTCGATCCCAGCCCTCTCTGGGATCGGTCACTTGGAACGTGGATGGAAGCGCGTCCTACATTCCAACGGCCAACGCTAACGGAACCGACTCGTTTACTGTTCAGGCCTATGATGGTTGGGCATGGTCCGAGGAAAGAAGCATCACGGTCAACGTGTTCGCCGTAGACGATGCACCTTCCGATTTGGTTGTTTCGACGAACGAATTGGAAGAGAATGTTGGCCTGCAATCTGTCTTGGCCAGTGTTCGGGTCTTGGATCCAGATTCCGACGTTGACTATCAATTCCAGATTCCAGACAACCGGTTCGAGATTGTGGATGGGCTGCTGAAATTGATCTCGGGCGTTCTCAATTTTGAAAACGAGTCGACGATCGTTTTGCCCATTCTGGCAGTGAACCGTTTGAGGCCAACAGAAACTCTTTCGAGA
>JBIKLJ010000182.1:0-9972 GCA_044359895.1 Pirellula sp. | reverse complement strand
CCAAGTCGATCGGAGTTGGCCAATACCAGCATGATGTCAATCAGTCGCAGCTAAAGAAGTGCTTGGAGCGCGAGGTGGAATCGTGCGTCAACAGCGTGGGGGTCGATTTGAACATGGCGAGTGCTTCGTTGCTATCGTATGTTTCTGGCATTGGCCCAAAGCTCGCGGAGAGCATTGTCAGCTATCGCGACTCGAACGGAAGATTTCGAAATCGTCAACAATTGTTGAAGGTTCCGAAACTTGGGGGCAAGGCGTTCGAACAAGCGGCTGGCTTTCTTCGCATACGCGGGGGTGACCAGCCTTTGGACAATTCCGCTGTGCACCCCGAGAGCTATCCTATCGTGGAAAAAATGGCCAAGGCGCTGAGGGTGGAGACGTTGAGTCTGGTCGGCAACGCCAGTTTGTCTCAGCGGATCAAGCCTGAAGAGTATGTTCAAGGGGGTGTTGGTTTGCCCACCGTGATCGATATTGTCCAAGAGTTAGGCAAACCGGGCCGGGACCCTCGTAGCGAGTTTCGAGCGGTTCGCTTTTCTGAAGAGGCTAAGACCATCCAGGATTTAAAACCAGGCATGATTCTGGAAGGGCAGATCACCAACGTGACTCATTTTGGAGCCTTCGTCGACATTGGCGTTCATCAAGACGCGCTGATTCATATCTCTCAGTTATCCACCAGCTACATCAAAGACCCAAGTGAAGTAGTCTCCGTAGGAGATGTTGTTCGCGTCAAAGTGCTCGAAGTGGACGTGGCTCGAAAGCGTATTTCGGTGACCAAGAATTTGTAGCTTATTATGAGGTCCCGCAGCCAGTTCAAGGCGATTTAGACGCGATCGCCAGATGCTCTCACAAAGGCACGAAGACACAAAGGAAGATTGGTCGATTTGGCGATATAAAATTGCCGTTGTTGAACCGATTCTCTTTTCAGATTCATTGCTAATGGAACTTCGTGCCTTGGTGCCTCCGTGCGAGACACTGTTGCTCGGGGGGACGAACGGGGGAGGCAAAAGGACGGAAAAGGGACACAGCATGTGTTCGGGTGAGTAGTTGCAATTTGAATTCGTGCGTTGACCTGTCGACAAAAGGGGTTGGCGACCGCAATCCATTGCAGCCCACTGGCTTTCCACCCAAATGGGTGTGCGCGAACAGCCCGAACAAATCCTGTGTCCCTTTGAGGTCATCGTATTTAATAACATACATTCGGTTCTGCGGTCCAGACCTGACGTGGTCCAAACCTGGGACGATACTGAAGTCGCTCGGCGGTGGTGGACGCTCTGCCCAAAACGAAAAGTCCAGCGAGAAGTTGATGGGCAAAATCTGTGTCCCTACGTCACCTTTGCTTCGTGCCTTCGTGCGAGAAACAGAAACGTCCAGCCCAGTTCAGGGCGATTTAGACGCGATCGTAAGATTCTCTCACAAAGGCACAGAGACACAAAGGAAGATTGGTCGATTTGGCAATACAAACCTGCCGTTGTTGAACCGATTCTCTTTTCAGATTCATTGCTAATTGAACTTCGTGCCTTTGTGCCTTCGTGCGAGACACTTATGCTCAAGGGGACGAACGGAGGGGACAAAAGGAATCAAGCGCATAGCCAATTGATTTCCTATATGCACCGGAAAATCGCACACAAAGGCACGAAGACACAAAGGAAGATTGGTCGATTTGGCGATATAAAATTGCCGTTGTTGAACCGATTCTCTTTTCAGCTTCAATGCCAATTGAACTTCGTGCCTTGGTGCCTCCGTGCGAGACACTGTTGCTCGGGGGGACGAATGGGGGAGGCAAAAGGACGAAAAAGGGACACAGCATGTGTTCGGGTGAGTAGTTGCAATTTGAATTCGTGCGTTGGCCTGTCGACTAAAGGTGTTGACGACCGCAATCCATTGCCACGAACAAATCCTGTGTCCCTTATAGGTCAGAAGTTGTAGTTTGCCTTGCGTTTTCTAGCTAAGCTGCCTTGACTTGATACTTCGGTACATTGAGTCCGAACAACCCAAAGATTTCTTTTTGATTGAGTCCTAGATTCTGAGGTGTTCCGGTTTCCGCAAACAGGGTATTGAACAGGTCCCGCTTTTGTTCTAACACATCATGAATCCGTTGCTCGATTGTCTCAAGGGACATCATACGAGTTACAGTCACGGGTTGCTTGACTCCAAGTCGATGAGCGCGATTGATTGCTTGGTCTTCGACAGCTGGGTTCCACCATCGATCAAACAAGAAAACGTAATGGCAGAATTGCAGATTCAGTCCCACAGCTCCCGCGCCATAGCTCATCAAGATCACTTTGTTTTTAGGATTGTTTTTGAACTGATCGATCACGCCATCGCGTTTGTTCGAAGGTATGCGGCCGTGGTATTGCAGGGGATGGTACTTTGCTAACCTTTCGTTCAAGACGTCTAACGTTTCTACCCATTGACTAAAGATAATAGCTTTCTGACCGCTAGCGGCCACTTCTTCTAGGTCCGCCTCGAGGCGTTCCAGTTTGGCGCTTGCCCCCGTGACGGGATCAAAATTGCAGATTTGTTTCAATCGCAGAACAAGTTCAAACACATGGTGGATGGTTACCGATTCAGCCATCTCGGAAAGCTGAATGATGCCATCTTCTTCGGCGCTCTTGTAGCTTGCGCGTTGGTCGCTCGTCAGTTCCAATTCGGCCGGGCGAAAGAGCTTGGGCGGCATATCGGTTAGAACTTTATCTTTGGTTCTTCGAAGGATGTAGTCTCGTGTGGCTTTGCCAAGTGACTTCAGATGCATATCATCCCTGAGATAGCCAGGCGATAGAAATTCGAAAATGCTAACGAGATCCTCGACCGAATTCTCTATGGGGGTACCCGTCAATGCCCAAGAACGCGTGCGCGGGATCGAGCGAATGATTTCGCTGGTAGAGCTGTTGCGATTTTTGATGCGCTGTGCTTCGTCCAAAACAACCAGATCGAAATGAAGCCCTTGTTCATGCAAGATCTCGTGATCGCGCATCATCAATTCGTAGTTCGCAATTTTGACGGGAGCTTGGGGATTGGTCCAAATCCAATTGCGTTTGGCCGAGTCCCCTTCAATGATGGCGAGCGGGATCTCGGGTGCCCATTGTCGAAATTCACGCATCCAGTTGGTAACCAGGGGCTTGGGGCATACCAGCAAGACATTCTGCAATTCGCCCGAAAGAAGCAACATGCGAATCGAAGTGATGGCTTGCATGGTTTTTCCCAGACCCATCTCGTCCGCAAGAATTGCAGCCGATCTTGGAAACAGGAAGGCAATCCCTTCCATCTGGTAGGGAAAGGGCTGGAACGGAAACGTCAGCTTTGCCGACTGAACAAGTGTTTCAAGGGGGGGCTGCAGAACATAGTACAGCCTATCCTCCAATCGAACCAAATCGCCCGGGGGACGAATGCGTGTGATGCGTGGCTTAGTAGCCTGATCTTCGTCGGCGTCCTCATCCGAGGGTGTTACCGTGAACGGATCTTTTAATGGTGGCTTGGAAGTCGATGGTGGAACCGACTCTTTGGCAGACGCCGGCGGAGTCCACTGCGGCGATTCGGGAAAAGTGAAGCCGATGGTTTTCGGTAGCGTTTGACTCAGCTGGATCGGAAGAACGCGAGGGGCTTGCCACAAAGAGTCGAGTTTGTACTGACTAAGCTCCGGATTGATCTGGACGTTCGCTTGCGTGCCATCTTCGTCTTCAAAGGAAAACGTGGATTCAGCAAAATCAACTTGCCAAGGCTCGCAGGACCAACTGGTATGAATAACCGGACGCTGAACATCGTGCGATGACGGATCGTACATGGGCTTTAGGCAGCTTTGGTTGCGGGATGGGCTTCTTGGAGAGCTTCTTCAATTCTTCCGAAAGGTTCCAGCAGATCTAAGGGTGGTTTCCCTTGAGCAAAGAGGTTGCTGAAGAAACCACAGTCCGACTCGTATTGTGGAAGCACCGCCATAGGGTGGCCCAGCGCCTTGAACCTGCGATACTCGGTACGGCCACTTGTGGGTCGGTTCATGCCGCTATCACCTGTTTGCAACGTATCAATGAAGCCGATCGGAACAGAATGCATGTGCCGCAGAGTCAGCACCGCTAGCGAATCCGCGAGCAGTGCGTCAGGAATTGTTTTGGCCTTGGTAACGAGCGCCCGTGCAATTTGCTCACCGCACACAAACTCGTTCAGTGTGTTTCCGTAAAGAATCTGTTGAGCTCTTGTAGGCAAGATTGGCAACGTGCAGTGAAACTCCAGCGGCCGAGCAAGTTCGTTCACGATCAAGTAGCCTCCGAAGAAGCCATGCAATTCGTGGTGTCGGACGGTTAGGAAACCGAGGTTTTTCGTCACTTTACGAGTGCTTTCTTGCATACCGATTTGGAACTGTGAGGGCGAATCGAGATATTCCATCCCCGGACGGTGAGGCACTTGGCGCCAGTCCTGGTGGCAAAATAGCTTCGACGAAACAAAGCCTGAATGATCAGTGTCACCGATGCAGGTCCGATATTTGAGGCAATAGCTGCAATCGGCACATTCGGCAAAGTTTACAATTGCCAAAACCAAATGCTCGACGAGACCCCTTGTGGACGACTATACTGAGAGCGACCTGACTTGAGGAATTCTGAGATGAATCTGCAGTTTTAATCGCACCTTATCGGAACAGATTGCGCAAACACCATGGCACACGACCCAGCTCAATTCTCACCCACCTTTAGCATCGATGTTTCCGCTGAAGCAACTTCCAATACTCCGCCTCGTGCGGCGGATGTTGGCGCGGCGTTGATCTCTGTCTCACGGCAACTGTTGGAGGCACAGCAACGTCAAAATCAGTTGCTGGACCAGCTTCTGCAAGTGAACAAGCAAGTTTTGCAAGCGAACAACCAAGCTAATGCACAACGCCAAAGCGAATTGACTCAGTGGCGAAACGCACATCCGCATTTGGTACGGTCGTGTAAGCAAGCATTAGAAACGCTGTCAGTAGTCCAAACGGAATTTCTCCAAAATCTGGCGAACGAAGTGGAGGATTCGAAAGAAGCGTTGTCGGAGAGCGACTATGTATTCTCCGAGTTTCTTGACCGTTACGGCCCAAGAATGGCGCATTTGAACGGTGTTTTGCAAGTGCTCACGCACCTGGGTGGCTAACATACGCTCGAGTCTTTGGAACATTATCGAACGGCCCGTTTACGATCGATGCGTTACCGGGCAACGAGCCATGCGTTACCGGGCAAAGAAAGTGACGACCATTAGCAGCAGAACTAAGGTCCAAAGCACGGCGAAAAAACCACCGCATCCAATCCCGATGCCTGCATGAATGCTGCCTTTGATGATCGGATTGCGAGCTCGATCGCGCAGTCCCATAATCCCTAGAATAAATGCTGCCAAGCCGATTGGCAGGCCAATCAACGGAAGACCACTGAAGATCCCGAGATAGTAGGCGGTGAGAGCCTTGGGGTTCTTGAATGGAATTAAGCCGCCGGTGCCATCACCGGTAGTTGTACCCTGTGTGAACCCGACGCCAGGGGCGTTTTCTAGGTTCGAAGAAACAGAATACGGGTTGCTTGAAGTGTCAAATTTAGGTGTTGGCTGTTCAGGCTGCATGGGGAGCTCCAGATCGCACAGTGGGTTTAGTCGCACGCAGAACGTCGACACATATCCTATCGTGATTTGCCCTGTTCGTGTTAAGGGTTGGTCACGGTCCCAATTTCTGTGCGATCGGCTTGATCGGATGGGGTGTTGCGATGTTTTCGCCCGAGACGTCTTTGGATTGCGGCGGCTACAAATGCAGAAAACAGAGGATGAGGCTTGATGGGCTTGCTCTTAAACTCCGGATGGAATTGGACTGCAAGGTAGAACGGGTGCGACGGAAGTTCAAGAATCTCGACCAAATCGCCATCTGGGCTTAAGCCAGAGAATCTCATTCCGTGCGCTTCGAATTGGTTTCGATAGACGTTATTGAATTCGTAGCGATGGCGATGTCTTTCGGAGATGTTGTTTGTTTGGTAAGCGATTTGAGCGGCCGAATCTTGCGTTAGTGAGCATGGTTGCGCCCCCAATCGCATGGTACCGCCCAGGTTGGTGACTTGGCGTTGTTCGTCCAGCAAACAAATGATGGGTGCGGGTGTGTCTTTATCGAATTCGGTGGAGTGAGCTCGTTCCAGACCGACAACATTCCTTCCGAATTCGATGGCGGCGCATTGCATCCCGAGACAGATACCGAAAAACGGGATACTGCGTTCGCGGGCGTAGCGAATGGCTTGTACCTTGCCTTCGACGCCGCGTTCCCCGAATCCACCAGGGATCAAGATTCCGTCGTAACCGGCAAGCAAACGTTCTGGCCCTTCTTCTTCCACCTCGGCACTTTGAATCCTAGAGACTCGAATTTGGGCATGATGGTGGATGCCGGCGTGATCGATTGCTTCGTAAATCGACTTGTAGGCGTCTTTGTGTTCGGCATACTTTCCGACGACCGCAATGCTTAGTTCATGTTTGGGATTTCGCAAGGAGAACAGCAATTCATTCCATGCATCCAACTGGAGCGGTTGGCCGGTCAGATGGAATCGTTTCATGACAAATTCGTCGAGCTTATGGTCCTTCAGCGACAGCGGTACCTCGTAGATCGAGAACTCTTGATCTTTTTCTTCGATCACCGCCTCCAAAGCCACGTTGCAGAACAAGGCTATCTTTTCGCGTTCATCACGCGAGATGTTTTGCTCGCAACGGCAAATCAGCATGTCGGGCTGAATCCCAATTTGTCGTAGCAAACCGACGGAGTGCTGAGTTGGTTTCGTTTTGATTTCGCCAGCGGCTTTGAGATAGGGCACCAAAGTCAGGTGAATAAACAGGCAATTGTCTCGACCGACATCTTGGGGGAACTGACGAATGGCTTCCAGGAAGGGTAGACTTTCGATATCCCCTACGGTTCCGCCGATTTCGGTGATGACAATATCGGTATTGGAGTCCGCGAGTCGAAGGATCGATTCCTTGATTTCGTTGGTAATATGAGGGATTACCTGGACCGTTTTGCCAAGAAACTGGCCTCGGCGTTCCTTTTCGATGACACGAAGGTAAATCTGGCCGGTTGTATAATTCGAATCCCGGGTCAGCTGGCCACTGGTAAATCGTTCGTAGTGACCCAAATCCAGATCGGTTTCGCTTCCGTCGTCCAGCACGTACACTTCGCCGTGCTGGTAGGGGCTCATGGTTCCAGGATCGACGTTGATGTACGGATCCAGTTTTTGCATACGGACCTTGAGTCCGCGCGCTTCGAGCAGCATTCCGATCGACGCGCTGGTAAGCCCTTTGCCGATTGAACTAACCACACCGCCAGTAACAAATATATGCTTTGTCATCGATTTTCGCGTAATGCGAACCGGGATCTACGAGCACAGAACATTCAAAAGCACGACGGGCTCAAATCTTAGCATCAACCCGACTTTCTGACAAATTCGCTTTTTGCACGAATCTTTGCTCGTTCAACCGTCAACATCGAAAAAATCCACCTCACAAAATGAGTTAAACTTTGCGCCTTAAGGGCTCTGTGCGGTTTTCCGGAGCAATCCTTTGGCGTGAAATTTTTCGGCGAGCCCCAGAGTGACCGATTTCACAACGGATTTACTACTGGAACTTTAACCAATGTACTCACTACCTAAAATACTGGCGATTTTCTTGGTCGTTCAAGCCTGTGGCTTTCATGCTCAGGGTCTGTTTGCGCAATCGGTAATCAATCGATCTGCGACTGCTGCCGACAAAGTGGGCATTCTCGAGCCAATCCATCTAACCGAAGTCGCAACGGCCGAAGTTGGGATTGTCCGCGAAGTGTTTGTGAAACAAGGGGATTACGTTGAAACAGGCGCACCGATAGGTCGGCTCGACAATGAGCAGCAAAGCGTCCAGCTTCGCGAAGCAGAACTCGACGCGGCTTCACTGGGAGCTCTTGAGACTGCGAAACACGAAGTAGAATTCAACCGTCGGCGAGTCGAAGAGATGTCGAAACTCGTAGAAGGCGGGAAGGGTTCACCCAAAGAGCTTGAGCGTTATCAGTTGGAGCTCCATATTGCAGAAGCAAAACTGAGATCGCAAGAAGAGGCCAAGGAAGTATCCCGAGCTAGGCTCGCCAAAGCCAAGATCATGCTGGACGAACGAACGATACGTGCCCCCCATGGTGGAACTGTCGTAGAAGTTTATAAGGATCCTGGCGAGTATGTAGCAGGAAATATGCCAGCGCTTATCCGATTGTTAGATGCATCTCAGCTTCGAGCTCGATTCTTTTTATCCTATGATGCAGCTGAAAGATTTCGAAAGCAAGAGTACGCGGAAGTACGTCTACCAAATCACATTGTTGTTCGAGCCAAGATCGAATTCATTGCTCCTTTTGAGGACGCCGAAGGGCACGTCATGGAAATGACGGTTCTGATAGATAACGCGAATCGCGAAATACGTTCCTCCAGTTGCGATCTAGTGCTTCCTTAAATCCATACGTACCATGAATATCGGGTCCCACAATCAGAACATCACGGGGAGCCAGCCTGAAAAGGGTGGTGCTGCGTGTATTGCGAGTTTGGACGAACCCAAGGTGGTTCCGACGAAGCCCGCTTGGCCAGGTGTTCTCCACGCGATGTGCAAGAAGGGACTTTCCGAGTCCGGAGTTTCCGCCGAATCCATCGAAGAGGATTGGTTCAACGGCAACAACCAACTCGAATACATTCAAGCCTTGTTGGATGAAGTAGATAGAGAGTTTCAGGGCTTGTCCGGCAAAGTTGAGGGAAACGCATCCGTCCCGGCCATCGACTTGCTTTCCAAAAACTGCTTGTCTTCGATCGCAAGATATGTTGCATTGAACGCCAAGGCGGCAATCGGGCTGATGGTTGTCACTAAGGCAGGCAAGATGATTCAGTTTGCTGACTATGGACTTCCCACGTACACAGCCAGTAGTGAACGTGAATTGCTGAAAAAGGTCGCCAAAGAATCGGCCTTGAAGCTTGTTCCACGTATGTCTTCCTCCGTCCTTGCCACCTTGGCTCAACTTCAAGAAGAGAAGCAACTTCAAGAAGAGAAGACAGATACACCGCCTTCGGATGAGATGGCCCAGTCGATTGATCTCAAGGAGCACTCGCACGAAGAACTTCAACCTGTCACCGTCGAGACTTCTACGGCGGCTGAATCTGCGCCTGATTTGACGGGAAAGAAGCAACCATTGCGATTCGCTGGTAGCGTGCTTCTGAACCAGCTGAGCGAGGCGATTGACGTACCCTTAATCTCCGTTCCGTTTCGGCTGGAAGATTCGTCGGGAGTCTTGGTTCTACTGGTCGAGACACGAGCCAAAGACGAACCCGCCCCACCTATTGACCAATTTCTTACCGGTATGGAGCAGCTCTGGATGAGCAAGTCCATGAAAGCGTCGTTGCTGAGACAGTTGGATGCTTGGTATTTCTTGCATCGTGCAAGCGTATTCATGCGAACCGTGGGGGCTATCGATTGGATTCGTTCGCAACCGCGGTTATGGTCATCACTTTTGGGCTTAGCCTGTATACTATTCATCGCGCCCGTTCCATATTATCCGCGTCGCGAATGTGTTTTTGAACCAGAATCGAAGCAATTTTTGTCGAGCCCCATGCAAGGGCGTATTGCCTCGTGCGACGTTCGTCCAGGTGACAATGTAACTTCGGGGCAATTACTTGCAAAACTGGATGACGACCAGCTGCAGCGGGACTTAGCGGCCGCGCGTGCTGATTTTGACGGTGCGGAAAAGAAACGCGATACAGCGCTGGCGACACGAGCTGCGGGCAACGCTGGTATTGCGGATATCGAAATGGAACAAGCACGTCTCAAGATCGTGAGCCTTGAGGAGCAATTAAAACGGCTCGAGATTCGCGCGACCAAAGCGGGTGTGGTTGTTCAAGGAGATTGGCATCGCAGTATTGGAATGCCCGTGACCCTTGGTCAAAGTCTCTTTGAAGTCGCGGAGCTAGAAACCATGACTGCCGAGGTCAGGCTCAATGCCTATGATTT
>JBIKLJ010000409.1:0-2734 GCA_044359895.1 Pirellula sp. | reverse complement strand
GTTGGATTCGAAGAAAAAAATGAGATCGGCTCCTACCGGCGGGAGCTTTGCGAGGCTTGTCGCTACAATTGTTGCGACATTGCCCTTCAACAGCGAGAGAACTTCAATGATGTCACAAATCAAGCCAATAAAAACAATCGGATATCCTTTTTTCGCCATCGTTTTTTCCGCCGCTTCTACTTTGGCAGGGGACTTGAACGTCGTCCAGCCAATAAACTCTACTACTTCAACCCAACGCCTCGTTCGACTGGAAACAATGAACCCTTTTTTATCTGTTAGTACGCTTCCGTTATCAGCACCTGACTTCGCGAAGATCAAGCATGAACACTACGAGCCAGCGTTCGAAGCTGGAATTCGTGAGCAATTGGCGGAGATCGCAGCGATCGCCGACAATCCCCAGCAAGCTACGTTTGAAAACACCCTTCTTCCCATGGAACGATCGGGTGCGATCCTGGAACGGGTGCAAGCCGTCTTCTTGAACATGTCATCGGCGAACACAGACGAAACCATTCAAGCGATCGAAGAAAGAATTGCTCCTCGGCTGGCTGCTCATTCGGACGATATCTATCTCAACAAGAAGCTGTTCGCACGGGTGGAAAGCCTGTGGAATTCGAAAGAGAAGCAGAATTGGAATGAAGAACAGCAACGCTTGTTAAAAGAGTATTACGAGAGTTTTGTCCGGGCGGGGGCTCGATTGGATGCGCAAGATCAAACACGCGTGCGAGCCATCAACGAAGAACTATCGTCGTTGACGACTCAGTTTCAGAATAACTTGCTGGCCATCACTAAGGAACGTGGTGTTGTGGTGGACAATATCGCGGAGCTCGACGGACTATCGGCTGCCGACATTGCCGCGGCCAAGGAAATGGCTGAAAGCAAGGATCTCAAGGGAAAGTTCTACCTTGCGATCACGAACACAACGCGCCAACCGATACTGCTGTCGCTCAAGAATCGGGAGCTTCGCAAGCGAGTCTGGGAAGCTTCTGCGAATCGAGGTTTGGGTGAGAACGGTGGCTTGGACAATCGACCTCTTGTGCTCAGCATGGCAAGACTACGCGCTCAGCGAGCCAAGCTGCTCGGTTATGAAAACCACGCGGCATATACCTTGGAAAATCAGATGGCTGGTAAGCCGGCTGCCGCATTCAAAATGCTACAGGATCTTGCCCCGGGTGTCGTCGCCAAAGCGAAGTTAGAAGCAGTCGACATTGAGCGCCATATGGCTCAAGACAAGATTCAGGGGGAAGTACTTCCGTGGGACTGGGAATACTATGCTGAAAAAGTACGAGCCGAAAAGTACCAAATCGATGAAAGCCAAGTGAAGCCTTACTTCGAACTGGAAAGCGTGTTGAAGAACGGCGTCTTCTACACTTTTGGGAAACTCTATGGTATCCAGTTTCAAGAGAGAACGGATCTACCCGTTTACCATCCATCGGTTCGCGTTTTCGATGTCCTTGGAAAGGATGGTCAACCAATTGGATTGTTTTATGCGGATTACTATCAACGGGATGCGAAGCGGGGTGGAGCGTGGATGGACGCATACATCCCTCAATCGCGATTGCTCAATCAGTTGCCAGTCGTGGTCAACGTTATGAACATCCCGCAGCCAGCAGCGGGCGAGCCAACCTTGCTAAGTTTAGATCATGTGACCACGATGTTTCATGAGCTAGGGCATGGCGTGCATGGCCTGTTTTCTTCGGTCGAGTATCCATCCTTGTCGGGCACGAGTGTTCCTAGGGACTTCGTCGAGTTTCCGTCGACGTTCCACGAGGATTGGGCCGTTCACCCTGAAGTGTTAGCCAATTATGCGAAGCACTATCAAACGAGCCAGCCTATTCCGAAAGACTTGCTGGAGAAGAGCATTGCGGCCAATAAGTTCAACAAAGGCTTCGAAACGCTTGAGTACATGTCGGCAGCTTTGTTGGATCTAGGTTGGCATTCGATTTCCGAGTCGGAGACACCCAGCGATGTGGTTGAATTTGAATCCAAGCTTCTTGCGAAGTACGGAGTGAATTACGCACCCGTCCCGCCTCGTTATCGAACAGCCTATTTCGCACACGTATGGTCGGGTGGGTATTCTGCGGGATACTATGCGTATCTTTGGAGCGAAGTGTTGGCGGCGGACGCTTTCTCGCATATGAAAAACCTTGGCGGGCTTACGCCTGAGAATGGCAAAATGTACCGGGAAAAGGTTCTTTCTCGCGGTGGTGCTCGTGAAGTCATGCAGCAATACATTGATTTTAGGGGGCAAGAGCCCAACGTCGATGCTCTTTTGATTCGTCGCGGGCTGAAGTAGGACAACCTGACTTTTACATATCTTTGACACAGCCAAAACGATTCTTGGACATACACCGGTGGCCAAGATCGTTAATATAAAGGTCGTATGAACGAATTCTCAAATGACTCTTTGCGCAGGAGCAACGGCATTTGCGAAACGATCCGAATTTCCCCTCCAAACTTCAGGAAACCAAGGCATGTTGGGCAACAAACCGAATCCCGAGCCACCGAATCAAAGCATCTACCAACATCACATAGCAGGCACGGTTTCAACCCCGCAACCGCAAGTCGAAGAGGTCGCTCTTCCTGGCGTTAAGGGAGCGGGCAGCGGCTTGTCCAGCGGTCGTGATGCAGCCCCGAAGGAATCGGCGGTGCCGACCGTTTGGAACGTGAATTGGGGCCCTGCCATTTGGTTAATTGCCTTGCATGTCGGAGCTCTTTATGCCCCGTGGTCGTTCAC
>JBIKLJ010000181.1:0-9983 GCA_044359895.1 Pirellula sp. | reverse complement strand
GAATTTCGCGTTTCGCAGCGCGAAGCGGTCCCGCTTCGTAAACATTCATGGAATCAGAACGATCGACCACGTACACGAACGACGCACCAGATCCCTCGACGCCAAAAAAAGTGGTCTTAGCCTTGTTGGCGCCGCCACGAACGCCCGAGCCGTTTCCGGTTGTGTTCCCTTCCCCCGACAATCCTTCACCGCCAGAGCTGTTCGCCGCCGCATTGGTTGCACTTGCGTCCGAGCTTCCTTGCATGTCTTGAAGCAGCTCTTCTAAAGAAACAGGGGGCCCTTCCGATTCATTCGGTTCCGATGGGGATGAGCTAGCCGCAGCGCTCGCAGAACTGGTTGCTGTTTGAGCACCGGATGAATCCGCCAGGAAGTATTCATTGCCATTGGCTGTCTCGTGAACAACTGCGATTCCCGCCGGTCGGTCCTTTTCACCAAGCGTGCCACGTGTTTGAGGCGACCAAAGCAGCCCCAATACGACCAATAGCGTCGTATGAAGCATGAAGCTGCTGATCCAAGCCCGATGGTCCGACCAAGTCTTCGTCTGAGATACGAAAATGCTCCGATCTCGCCGCACAAGCTTTTCAGGGGAAGAAGTAGTTGGTTGTTCCATCACCCCATTATAAGCTAGGATTCGATCTTCGCGGAACCTCGAGTTCGGTTTGTTCACGGATGGCAGGATGTAGCCCATGGATGGTATGATGATTGGTTCACAGCGGGCATTTTGGCTAGTGAACTCTGTCCAAATCCGGTCCAAACAAGAAACGAGTGAAATATGGCTCAAGCGATCGTCGATCCAGAACAACTGCGCAACTTTGCGTTGCAGCTCAAGAGATTTTCAAGCTTGCTCGGTGACGCGTCGATCAAACTTGGCCAGCAGATGCAGCAACTTTCGGTCTCTTGGCGCGATCAAGAGCACGCAAAGTTCGCAGCCGAGTTTGAGCAGGAATTGAAACAGCTTCGGCGTTTGATCGAGTCCAGTGAACAACACGCTCCTTACTTGATGCGCAAAGCGGAACTGATTGAGGAGTATCAACGAGGCCATGGCTGATGCAAAAGTAACAAGTCTTGAAGCCGTTGAACAGTTCGGCGACTCTATTGCAAAGCTTCGGCATGATACCGGAAAGCAAGTGGATGAGCTTCGACAGCAATTGCAGCGCGTTGCAAGCTGGCTTGAAAAGGAATTGCCTGACTACTGGAACAATGAGAAACGTATTGCGGAGGTGAGGTGGACCGAAGCAAGGCAGGAGCTGTTGCGCTGCGAAGCGAAATCTCGCGAGGAGGACAAAGAGTCTTGTAGCGTTCAGAAGAAGATGCTTCGCAATGCAACCGAACGAAGGGCCTTGTGCGAAGAACGAGCGCGACTGGTGCCTCGATTGGCAATGGAATGGAACCGATTTCTTCAGGAGATCAGCCCAACGGTTCGGCAGCTCGAAGATTTATCCGAGACTTCCCTCCTGAACGCGTGGAATCGAATTCAGGAGACCGTTGTCATTCTGAAGAAGTATATGGAGCAATAGACCATATTGCCCTAGGTCAATTGTTTGGCAACTGGGCCTTTGCTATCCGCAGCGGTCGATTCCGAGCTTACCTTGCGATCCAAGCACGCTCCGATTTGTCGGACTGCTTGTCGCAAACGCGCTTCGTTTTCTACGAGCGACATTCGAAGGTATCCTTCACCTACCGGACCGAAACCAGCACCTGGGCTGACAGCAACGTTCCCATGCTCTAGAAGATGCATGGCAAAATCGATGGAAGTCATTCGCGACGCCCAGGGTTCTGGAATCTTTGCCCAGACAAACATTCCAGCCTTCGGTACAGAAGCGGTCCACCCCAATCGTCTCAAGCCATCGATCAAAACATCGCGTCGACCTTGATAGATCAACGATTGCTTTTCTACGGTTGCTTCGGTGTCGCGCAGGGCAACAATGGCGGCAACTTGAATTGCCTGAAACATACCGTAGTCATAGTAGCCTTTGATGGTTGCCAGTCCCTTCACCATGTCCGCATTTCCTGAACAGAAACCAACACGCCAACCGGCCATGTTGTACCCTTTGCTCATGGTGGTGAATTCCACTCCCACGTCCTTGGCTCCCGGAGCGGACAAGAAAGAGGGTGGAACGTATCCATCGTATGCCACATCTGCGTAAGCAAAGTCGCTAATAACCATCAAGCCATACTTCTTCGCCAGCCTAACTACGTCCACAAAGAACTCCGGCTCAACCGTCATCGAGGACGGATTGTGCGGATAGTTGATGATGAGCAGCTTAGGCCGTGGATAAAAATGCTCGCAAGTGTAAGCGATATTCGACAGGTATTTTTCCGTGTTCGAAACATCCAGCGCCACTACGTTCCCGGAGGCTAGCACCACAGCGAACATATGTGCAGGGAAATACGGTGCAGGAATAATGGCCGTATCGCCAGGGCCCATCAGGGCCAAGCACATGTGCGAAAAACCTTCCTTCGAGCCCAGGCAGACGATGGATTCCGTTTCCGGATCCAGCCGAACACCATACTTCCGTAGGTACTTGCTTGTGTGCTCGCGTCGAAGATTCAAAATCCCGTTGGCTTTGGAGTAGCCATGGTTCGTCAGATCATTTGCGGCTTCCGAAAGCTTGGAGATAACCGCTGGATCGGGTGGGTCAGATGGATTCCCCATCCCCATGTCAATCACATCTTGGCCGGCCCGTCGCTTTTGATAGAGCAAGGCATTGATGCGTCCAAAAAGATAGGGAGGGAGCCTGTGGACACGCGGTGCCCATTCTACTTTGAAGTTGCTTTCTGCCATTTGAATTCGCTCTTTGGACGTTGTCTCAGTCGTAAACCATGGATGAACAAGATACGCAAGGCAGTCCTTGAGATAAAGATCGAACGCGCTTTTCTCTGACAACCACCATTGAAACCGTTCTTTACGCTAGCGTTGGGTGATTCTGCTCGAACTCGGTAATCTTCGCTTCGTTTTCAAGGGTGAGTCCGATGTCGTCCAAACCATGAAGCAAGCAATGCCGACGAAACGGCTCGATCGAAAACGTGGCATGAAAACCGGTCGAATCGCTGACGGTGCAGTTTTCTAAATCGACCGTCAGTTCGTACAGTGGTTGGGCCGCTGCCCTTTGGAACAAATCTTCGACCTGCTCTTCGCTGAGCTGAATTGGGAGCGTGCCGTTCTTGAAGCAATTGCCATAGAAAATATCGGCAAACGAAGGAGCGATCACGGACCGAATGCCGAAGTCGGCAATGGCCCAAACGGCATGTTCTCGCGAGGACCCACTCCCGAAGTTCCTACGTGCCAGAAGCACTTGAGCTCCTTTGTTTCGATCCTGGTTCAATTCAAAGGCTGGGTTCGGCGAACCATCTTCGTTGAATCGCCAATCGAAAAACAAGAACTGCCCGAATCCCGTTCGTTCAATTCTTTTCAGAAACTGTTTCGGGATGATTTGGTCGGTATCGACATTGGCCCGATCCATCGGGGCGGCTACGCCGGTGATTTTGGTAAATGGCTGCATGATTTCAGAGGATAGTTGAGAAGGAAACGGATTTCGGTTGTAGCGTTCAGCGTTTTTTACGCTCGGTAAGACCAGTTGCGAATATCGACAAAGCGTCCAGAAATCGCAGCAGCCGCGGCCATTGCGGGCGAGACCAAATGGGTGCGTCCCCCCTTGCCTTGCCGACCTTCGAAATTGCGATTCGACGTGGAAGCACAACGCTCGCCCGGTTCCAGACGGTCCGGGTTCATCGCAAGGCACATGCTGCAACCCGCTTCGCGCCAATCGAAGCCGGATTCCTTAAAAATTCGATCGATCCCCTCGGCTTCGGCTTGTCGTTTGACCTGCCCGCTTCCTGGCACCACCATGGCGTAGACCTTATCGCTAACCTTGTAGCCCTTGACGACATTGGCAGCGGCCCGCAAATCTTCAATTCGTGCGTTGGTACAGGAACCGATAAAAACGCGTTGAATGGGCACTTCTGTCAACGGGACGCCCGCCTTCAGTCCCATATATTCGAGCGATCCAGCTGCCGATTTGCGTTCGGTTTCGTCACTGAACTCGTTCGGGTTTGGAACCGGGGAATTGATGGAGGTGACTTGACCTGGGTTGGTTCCCCAAGTGACCTGAGGCTCAATGTCTTCCCCGCGGTAGATGTCCACTTTGTCATATTTCGCACCTGCATCGGAGGGCAACATTCGCCAAATCGCTTCTGCTTTTGCGAAATCCTTTGGCGCGAAGGGGCGTCCCTTTAAGTAATCAAACGTCGTTTGATCAGGAGCGATCATGCCGGCTCGTGCGCCCGCTTCGATCGACATATTGCAGACCGTCATTCGCTCTTCCATGGACAAGCTTCGAATGACTTCACCGGTGTACTCCAAAACGTATCCGGTGCCGCCCGAGGTGGTCAACTTACCGATCAGATACAAAATCAAGTCCTTCGCAGTGACCCCGGGGGCTAGTTTCCCGTCCACTCGCAGTTCGTAGGTCTTGGGCGTGTATTGCAGCAGCGTTTGAGTTGCCAAGACATGTTCAACCTCGCTGGTACCAATACCGAATGCAAGGGCACCGAAGGCACCGTGCGTGGCTGTGTGCGAGTCACCGCAAACGATGGTCATGCCCGGCTGAGTGTATCCCAATTCGGGGCCAATGATGTGAACGATCCCTTGATGGACATCGTTGAGATCGTAAAGCCGAATTCCAAATTCCTTGCAGTTATTGCGAAGCGTATCCACCTGCTGTTTGGCGATCGGATCTGCGATTGGCAAGTTGCGATTGTTGGTAGGGACGTTGTGATCGGGGGTCGCAATGGTAAAGTTCGGGCGTCGAACAGTTCGACCGGCAATTCGCAAACCTTCAAATGCTTGAGCACTCGTCACTTCATGCACCAAATGAAGATCGATATACAAAATGGTTTGCTTGCCCGATTCGCTGAGAACATTGTGGCTATCCCAGATCTTCTGGAACATCGTGCGCGGCGAGGATGTGACGAGGGACATAGGAACAGGATTTTGGAGGGTTGGAGGAAGTTTTTGCGATTTTAAGGACGGAAAGAACTAGTTTTTGGCAGGACAGTCGACCCGAACCAAAGGCTCGGGGGTGTTAAGGATACTTTCCTGAAGCTATCTTGTGAGTTCTTCCTAGTATTCTTCCCTAATTGCCCATTTCAGGATAGGCGAAACGATGTCCAAAAGCGATTCATTGCACGAACGCGGCAACGCGCTCGAAAACCAGTTCTTTGCCAATCTCGACGCAAAACTATTAGAAGAACTGAAGGTAAAGCAGGATCACGACAACCTAGTCGCCGAGTTTGCTCGTGTTTCAGGGATCAAAGACCATTCGATCTTGGAAGCAATTGTCAAGCTTGGCGTGACGACTCAGTCGTTTTCTGCCTTGCGTGTGTTTCCGTTGGTGGCGGTCGCGTGGGCCGACGGTACTCTGGATGACGCGGAACGCACCACGGTCAAAGCCATTGCCTCGACCCATTTCCTATTAAATCAATGTCCAGCCGGCAAACTTTTGGAAAAATGGCTTGAAGAAAAGCCATCATCCGACATGTTCGAATCATGGGAAGCCTATGCCAAAACTCTGGCTGCATCGCTGCCAGCGCACGATGCGGACGAATTGAAGAAGGCGATCTTGAATGAGATTCAAGCGGTTGCCACTTCGAGCGGTGGATTGTTGGGCTGGTCAGCCGTTTCGTCCGGCGAAAGCAAAGTGCTCAAGCGAATCGAAGCTGCTTTAACCCGAAGCTAGCTCTTCGCTTGGCAGACTCACCCGGCCTTTCTACAAGATGGTTCGGTGGGAAACGTATACCGTAAACCTCTCTCAACGATAAGGAACACACGATGAAATATGGAATGAACTTGCTGCTCTGGTCGGGCGAGCTTAGCGACGAAATGATGCCTGTGCTCGAAAAGCTCAAAGGGATGGGCTACGACGGTGTGGAGATCCCGATTTTCAATTTGGACCTGGATTACGCTGCTTGGGGAAAGCGTTTTAATGACCTGGGACTTCAGCGGACCGCTGTTTCCGTTCGAACGGTTGACGATAACCCGATCAGCCCAGACGCATCGATTCGAAAAAAGGGTGTGGAACTGAACAAGAGGATGCTTGACTGCTGTGCCGCTGCAGGAGCACAGACGGTTGTCGGTCCCTACCATTCTGCCCTCGGGCACTTTACCGGATTGGGCCGAACAGCAGAGGAATGGGCTTGGGGCGTTGAATCGATGCGTGAAACCGCCGAACATGCTGGCAAAGTCGGCGTAATGCTAGGTGTTGAGCCGCTGAATCGTTTTGAAGTCTACTTCTTGAATTCACAAGCCGATGCCGCAGCATTTTGTCGGCAAGTGGATCATCCCATGTGCCGAATGATGTACGACACTTTTCATAGCAACATCGAAGAGAAGAGCATCCCCAAGGCGCTGCACGACATTCAAGACATGCTTTGCCATGTTCACATCAGCGAGAACGATCGCAGCACTCCGGGGCACGGAAATGTTCGATGGAAAGAAAACTTTGATGCCCTTCAATCGATTGGCTACGACGGCTGGCTGGTGATCGAAGCCTTCGGCTTGGCTCTTCCGGAACTCGCCGCTGCGACTCGGATCTGGCGGCGTATGTTCACCAACGAACTAAAGCTGGCTGAAGATGGGCTTCGATTCATGAAGGATCAAGTCGAAATGCGACGAGCCTAGTCCTTGCGGTCGAGCTAGAGGGCTACTTCCAGGGCAGTCTTGTATTGCCCTCATCGAACTCACTTGAAATAAACCCAATCATGAATCCGTCATCCCCACCCATTCCCCGAAAATTGCTTGCGGAGGGGTTCGGTACGTTCTTGCTTGTCTTTCTTGGCTGCGGTGCCGTACACACCGCGGTTTTGTTGGGTTCGCAAAGTGGAATTTGGCAGGTAGCTATCGTTTGGGGGCTGGCTATCATGCTGGCGATCTTCTGTGTGGATTCCATCAGCGGAGCACACTTGAATCCCGCGATGACGGTCTCATTTGCTTTCTGGGGGCGGCATCCTTGGAAGCATGTCTTACCCTACGTCGCATCCCAACTGGCGGGCGCCATCTTGGCTGCGTCGATTTTGTTTTTCCTGTTTCAGGGCTTTCTCGTTGCTAAAGAAAACGAGAAGCAGGTGACACGAGGGTCCGAGGGTAGCATCGTGACAGCCATGTGCTACGGCGAGTATTCGCCCAACCCAGGCTCGATCGCAACTTCTCAAGGACCGTTTCGCCAAGCGGATTGGGATGCCTTGCGATCCAAGTTTGGTCAAGGGAGTGCCTTTATTGCCGAGTTTCTTGGGACCATGATTTTGGCGATGGTGGTTTTTGCAGTGACAGATTCCAAGAACACCGCGCGACCTGGCGCGAACCTAGCGCCGGTGTTTATCGGCTTGACGGTTTCTGCCTTGATCTCCGTCCTCGCGCCGCTGACTCAGGCTGGCTTTAATCCCGCTCGCGATTTCGGCCCCAGGGTATTCGCATACTTTGCTGGTTGGGGAAAAGTTGCTTTGCCGGGCTTGGACAACTGGAGCTGGTTGTTGGTGTATATCGTTGCACCCATCATAGGGGCTGTCGCAGGTGGCGGAGCTTATCGATTTCTTTCATTCAAAGATCAAGGCTAAGGTTACGACATGAATCCTCGTTTCATCATGATTGGCGGCTTCCTGGGGGCAGGCAAAACCACCACCATATCGCGTTTGGCGAAACACTACCAAGACGCTGGTCTACGGGTCGCGATTGTGACCAACGACCAGGCGACCGACCTGGTGGATACCAATCTATTGCGGTCGCAAGGCTTTGATGTTGGCGAGGTTGCGGGTTCTTGTTTCTGTTGCAACTTCAACGAGCTGACCAGCACGGTAGAACGACTGAGTGCTGATCAGCGACCTGACGTGGTGATCGCAGAACCGGTCGGAAGTTGTACCGATTTGGTCGCAACCGTTATCCGCCCTCTGCAACAAATCTACAATCAGCCATTTGACATAGCCCCTTACGGCGTCATCGTTAAACCGAGCCATGGCTTAAAGATTCTTAAAAAGGTAGCCAAAGGTGGTTTTTCGCCTCAGGCGGAGTACATCTTCAAGAAGCAATTGGAGGAAGCAGACTTCATTATTCTGAACCGCATCGATGAGCTTTCGGCGGATGTAGTGGCAGAGCTTCAAGCGTTGATTCAGGCCCACTTCCCCGACGTCCCGTTGGTTCAGATATCCGCGACGACCGGGGCTGGATTTGATGCGTTATCCGACCAGCTAGATCAAAAAGGGGAGTACGGTACGCGTATGATGGAAGTCGACTACGATGTCTATGCGGAAGGAGAGGCTGAACTGGGATGGCTCAATGCTCAGGTCGAGCTCAATAGCTTAGAAGCGTTGGATCTAGACCAATTTGTTCTGACTTTGGTTCAGCGAATTCAATCGCATCTGGCTTCGGAGTCTTCGGAGGTTGCGCATCTCAAGGCAATCGGCATGGCGGATGGCAAGTTTGCTGTCGTCAACGCTATTAGCAGCGACACCTCGGCGATATTGTCCATGCCGTCGGGTCACTATTGTTTGCGAGCTGAACTTGTGATCAATGCTCGTGTTGCCGTTGCACCCGAATCGTTAACGAAAACGATCGAACGCATCTTGCTCGCAACCAGCTTGGACTGGAAGGTCGAAGCAGCGATCAGAACTCTTCAAAGTTTTCGACCCGGTCGCCCAGTTCCAACGCATCGTCTGCTAACGAATTAAGTCGTCTCTCGCCATAAATAGTGCCCAACACAAGTGAGCCTGAGGCGCTAGCCGATTTCTTTAGCACTGTGATGATCGGCTAGCGCCCAATGGCACTCACTTTGTTCGAAATGAGCCGCGGGCGCTAGCCGCGATAACCGTATTCGGCAGGGAAACCGTAACGCAGCTAGCCTGGATATTGCATACGTTTTCAGCACTACCCCTATAGCGGAACATAAATGGACAGGCACAGCAATTCCTTGCTCTATTCCCACTAAATCAGATCCAACGGACTCTGCACTCCGCTCGCTCCAAGCCAACTTACGTGAGTATAAATCATAGTGGTCGAGACATCCGCATGGCCGAGCAGTTGCTGAATCGTCCGGATGTCTTTACCGCTTTCAAGCAGATGCGTCGCAAAGCTATGCCGAAAAGTGTGGCAGGATACTTTCTTCAAAACGCCGGCACGCTCCACGGCCACTTTCACGGCAGCTTGAACGGAGTTCTCATTCACGTGATGCCGCCTCAATTGCATTCGATCCCCATCGATGACATGCTCACCGCCTGGTTCTGAGTGCTAGCGGCCACCTTCCGCTCGACTGCCAAGTGTGACAGGAAGGCATTCACTTCCGGGCTCCCCAATTGTAGGGGGTGGATCCAAGCTCCATTCAGATCACGCTGGTAGACCAGGAATCGAGTGATCCACCCAACGTAAGCCTCCTCGGTCCTTTTAGCGATATGCATGGTGCGAGCCAGCCGCCGGACCTGAGAAATAAGGCCGTCATTTTTTGACATCGAGTCAGAATCGGATTCATCCAAAATGCAACTCCGTATATTCTTGCCAAGCCAAAAACAACATAAGCTGGAAAACCAAAATTCAAGAAAATCCGGCCAATCCAAAACTCAATATAATGCGATTGGCCGTGGTTGGCTAGCAGTGGAAAAGCAGACTTGAGAGGCTGGAAAAAATGGATAGGGTTCTTTTTTCCGTGCTCAAAGTCGATTGCACCAGCCACCGAAGGTATGGTAAATTTAGGCAAAAGGACTTTTGGTAAAGTCCGTAGACAATTAGTTATTTGGCAAGAAGTGAATCCGAAGTCAAATGGGAAAGCCGGCACGTTCGGAATTGATCCTGCTCGTAGAGGCGCTCTTGAGTGGAGACATCAAAGCTGTCCGCGCTCAACTGCAAGGGGCAACGAGCGTCAATGTTCGCTTGCCTCAACGGAAGAACCGTCCCGCCCGCGAGACACCATTAATGTTGGCAGCCGAACGAGGGCACCTGCCTA
>JBIKLJ010000040.1:0-31090 GCA_044359895.1 Pirellula sp. | reverse complement strand
AGTATGGCAGTCGACTTGTGCTGGGTTGAAAACTTTCGCGGAGATCTGATTGGCGTACAGCAAGTCTTCGCGTGTATAGCGACCGATGTAACTTGTTCGTTGTTGCATCGGGTTCGAATCGCACCATCCTCTGCTACATATCGACTTATCCATCCAATTGGGCATCCCGGTCGGAAGCTCGTTTCCGACGAGACGCGTTGCGTAATCCATGGGCCAGTCTCTATAAGTCGATGGGAGCTCCGTTTGGGCATCTTGATGCCGGGTTGCATGTTGCGTTTCGACAATACAGTGCCCTGCACCTAACAAGTCGGCGGCACCTATTGTATCGGCAGACTCGGCAGACCCGACTGTCTTGTGGGGCTCTTCTTCGGTTTCGAAGGAGCCAATATCCGTGGCTGCTGATGGCTCGATGTTCGAATCCAAGGGCAAGGATGTTACGACTTGAACCGGGTCCGATGAAGCTAGATCGGACTCGAGCGTCGGGGGAACAGCACGTGGCTCTGCGATCACCACTTGTGAAGTTGCAATCGCGTCGTCCAACATCTTTTGATCCAACGGGCAGCAAACACGAGGCTTGTCGGAAACATCTGCCCAACACAAGGAATCGATCGGGCTGTTGATTTCAGGACATACAGGATCCATCCCTACTTGCACATCAACCACGGTCGGCGGAATGATTTGTGTGTCTGGCTGCGAGGCATCCAAAACAAAAACAAAGGTATTGGCTCGGTCTCTGGCTGGAAAAACACTCGCCACGTTGGTTTGATACGACGAGTGCCAATCGGAGCAATCCCATTCTGAACAATTCCATTCGGCTTCAACCTCGTTCGCGAAATCATCTTGGGGAGCAACTACATGATCACTGGGGCTGGCGGGTTGGAAGTCCGATACGATGGCCACTTGCTCGACGAGATTGATTCCGGTGTCGTTCACGATTGCCGATTCAATCGTTGTCACCGAATGAACTTCTGGAACTTGAAGCCACTCTACCATGCGAACACTGCCGATCGAGATCGCAGAATCCAATCGGCTTGGCAACTGAACGATTGGCATCAAACATCGATTCGCCCGGGAGCTCCAGAAGGATGTATGGGACTGGATTGAATCCAAGATCGCTTCTGCTTGCTGCTTAAAATCTTCGATTGCAGGTTCGGTGTTGATCACCACCTCTGGTTGTGCTGCCTGGTTGCTTGAATTCCCAAGCGAACATTCGTCTTCCAGCTTCCAATTCGAACCGGCGAATGGCTCCCATGCAAGGTCGTGAACAAAGCAGACGCCCAGGTGTGGCTGATTCAAAGAACCTAATCCAACAGCCTTCAAGTGCTGTTGACCTGAAGTAATAAGTCCTACAGCAAGGGCCGTACGAAGCAATGAACGTAAGTATCTGTAACGCATAGCGAGAAACCTCTGAATAATTCCGAAGGTTGGTCGTGATGGTTTGAAAAGGCTGAAGCAGCGCCGTGGCTGATTCAGCCATCCATGGCCATCGGCGGACCAAACATCATCGTTTGGAAGTGTTGGATTTAGGTGGGAACGTCGGAGATCGCGAACAGCCAGTCCTGGCTCACGCTTTCCGTCGGTTGCTGCTATGGTTATCGAACCCGCTCTACCATTTCATGAGCAGAGAAGTCTACCTAATCAGAAGTATTCACTTGGCTGCTACCGATTACCCAACCCGCAAGCATTCTGACGAAGCTACCAGTTGTGACGGAAGCCGGGTGATGGCAGAGGTAAGGGCGTTGCAGAGGCAATGCTGTGACCATGCTGATCAGATCGCAACGCGCGAGCATTCGCTGGTGCTCTTTTTTGCCAACTCAAGAATACGCATCGCTCGACAAGTGTCTTCCAGATCGCTTGTTTTTCGGATCAAGGAAGTCACCGAACGATGGAATTGACCAAGCAATTGCTGGCCCACCGGCAGCTCCGTCTCCAGCGTTTCTTGATGTCTTCCAGCATCGTCAAACCATACCAAGGTCGATGGCAAGTCGATGAACGCTAATCCCTTTTCGCAACAAACCTGAATCGCGGCTGGTGGTCGATAGGCAATCGCCTCAGGCCATACCTCCGGAATGTAAGCGCCGCAACTGATCTGAGCCAAAATCGCCTTGGGGTCATTCTCAGGATCCCCAAACCCTAGACTCAAAATCTGATAGTCCGAGCTACCCGGCAATTGGATGCTGGTATGCCGAATGGCCTGAATCCAAGTCGGGGATTCAGCAACGATATAATTACACCAATCGACAAGCTCGATCAGTTCACGCTGCGACCGAGCGTCCAACGTCTTTCCACCACGAGACTCCTTGGTCTCCCGAGCCAAACGTCGATGGCAGAACAACAGCCGCGGACGTCCTAAACGAGTCGCGATCAGTTCCTTCAGTCGAAGAGTCGCGGGGGCAAAGCGACGCGGAAACTCCGTCATGAATGCAACACCGGAGGATTGCACCTGATTCTGAATGAGCAACACCGAATCATGGTCCAACGTGAGATCTGACCCACAAAATACAGCTTTGCCGTAGTCGCAAGCTGCAAAAAGTGGCATCGCTTTGTACCAGTCTTCTTCTAAGACCAGAACAGCATCCAAAGAGGGACTTTCCATGATGGCACGAAAGCTAGAGAAAGCTTTTGCCTCAAATTCCCGAGCGACCGTCTCAGCAAGGACAGGTACGCTATGGTAAATTCCAACAACCTGAAAGCGATCTCGCATCGACCGAAGCGCCGGTAGGTAACGCAACTGCCAGTCACGCCCTTGCCCGATTACCCCGATTCTTAATTTCATAAAATAAAACCAAGTTTACCGACACTTAACGTTCAAAATAAGCGTTCGTGCTTATCTCTTCGTTCGCTTGCTCTTGGCCCCGCCTTGACGGACCTTGTAGCGTGGGTTGCTCTTGCAAATCACGTAAATTCGACCGCGTCGACGAACAACTTGGCAGTCAGGGTGACGGTACTTCAAAGCACCAATCGACGAAACAACTTTCATTTGGCTAATCTCCAGGTAATCAGGCGGTTGAACCCCAAAACAGACCGTTGCCAACCCCTATTCGGAATCAGTTTCGATCGGGTCAGCCCTCCGACTGCGAAAACAGTGGACTTGCCTAGCAGGATCTTCAACGTTTTTAAAGAATTTTCAGGTTTTGGGAGTCGCGTAGTATAGCAACCTCCCGTTTCCTAGCAACGGCAAAAACAAAGCGAAGTCCTACAGGATCCGCAAACCAAAATCCATGAGGCGACTACTTCTTTTTCTTCTTGGCTTCGCGCTCTTTTTGCTGCCGACTTTGCTCCTTGAACAACTTTTCAAACTTCTCGATCTTGGGCCGGATCGTAGTCTGGCAGTAAGCCGCCTCTGGATGAAGACGGAAGTAGTTTTGGTGATACTGCTCGGCGGGGTAAAAATCGGGCAAGGGACTGATCTCGGTCACGATTTTCTTTCTGCCGAAGACTTTTTCGCTGCTGATTTCTGCGATAACTTTTTCGGCTGCCCCCCTTTGGGCATCGTCGTGGTAGAAGACCACTGACCGATACTGAGTCCCGACGTCTTGGCCTTGGCGGTTCAAGGAGGTTGGGTCATGGGATTTGAAAAAAATCAAAAGGATCTGTTCGAAAGAGATCACCTCCGGATCAAAAGTCACCTGACAAACCTCCGCATGACCGGTTCGCCCAGTGCAAACCGCTTCATAAGTGGGGTTCGGAATGTGCCCCCCCGCATACCCTGATAAAACAGCAGTAACACCATCGACCCGTTGGTAGACGGCCTCAACGCACCAAAAACACCCCCCTCCAAGAGTTGCCGTTTCCAGGTCCTTTCCTTCCACCGGATTGGAATCCGGGCCTACCGATCCCAAATTGGATGGAGCTGGCTGCCCGCTTGCCAATTCCACCAAGAGACCAAGCCCACCCACCAACATCACCATAACACGTATCATGGCGGCAATCTGACGCAAAAGACTCATTTTGAGGAACTCCTATAGGTACTCAAATGCTCTGGTATGGTCAAATTTTAGCTAAAACACGATGGCAGACAATCTTCAAAAACCCAGAGAAAAAACATGTTCCTGATTTCGTTACCGACCATTCTGAATCGAGCGTATAGTGCCGTCGGGGGTGGGCCTGGGATGCGGGACCTTTGCTAGCTTCATGATGAGCTGGTGAATACCACGGAATACACGGGACACACGGAAAAGGAGCCTCACTCGCGGATGTCCTTATCCATCGCGCGCTAGTTTACCAAACCAAGGCGTCCACTTGGACAGATGCTTTTGCAAGCAATCGGATAAAAATCCCGATGGGCTTAGGGTTATTCGCCTTCGACAGTCCCAACTTGAACCGTTGGGGTTGTCCTGCGAGTGGACTTTAATCTATATGCCATATCCGCGGAACATTTTTTTTCCGATCAAGGTATTGATCCATTAGCTTGCAATCGAACTGCCATTCATGTTTGGTCGGTGGAAACAAAAATCAGAACGAGTGCTTCTCGACGCAGATTGGCTGCTGGGCGATTCGCCTAGCCCTGCCGTTTCCCGGAAACCTGATGACAAGAAACCAGACTCAAAACGAGGCGGAATTTTGTCAACGCTTTTGTTCATGAGTTTGGTGGCTGTCGCCGTTTGCTTGTGGCCGATTGCCTCCAAGAGCTGGTTGCGTTGGGAATGGAGCAAACAGATCGTTCAATCAACCGAGAAGTCATCCGAAGATGTTCTTCCTATTTTATTAGCTCTTAATGATCTTAGCCCCGACCATAGTGTTGCGGTCGTCTCACAGCTTGCCAGTGACGATGTAGACAAGCGGCTCGTTGCCTACCATTTGCTTCAAAAACGAATCGATCGATGGGAGACGGAAGCAAAACCCAGTCCTTCGGAATTGGCCGCCTTGGCAAAGTCGCTTGATAGCATGCCGGCCGGCAATCACGACGCCGTAATGCTACGCGCTCAGATTGCAGCTCGCATGTTGCGATTTACTAGTAAAGAATCAGACACTCCATCAGCGCTTCGTACTTCGCTTGATCGGATGATCGTTGAGGCAGCATCGAACAACTTGAACGATGGTCGCAACCCCCAAGCCACGAATACTTCAAGTTACAATGTTGCAGTCGTAGATTCAAAGTCGGAGGATAGCCCAACGCTCGCACTGAACAAACCGGCGCCTATTGCAGAAACTCGCGTCATTCGAAATCGAATTACGGATTCGCCTGCCCAATTAGAAGACACAGCACCAAAACTTACGACTCCAGAAAACCAGTCGTCACCGTTGGCACCAAGAATTGCAGCTAAAAAAATGGGCTCGTTCGAGACCGACAGTGAAACCCTAGCGCCCTGGACCCCCCCCATAGATCCCCCGGTGCCTACCGAGCCAAAGACCGCTACGAATCGATTAGCGGAATCGAATGTATCGAGAGCCCCGTGGCGTGGCAGTTCTGTACCGCCCCCCCTCCTTGAAACGTCTCAGAAGATTGAGAACTTGACGGAAGATTTGGAATCGAAAGAAACCCCCGTCGCAATCCAAGGGATGGAAAAGCGACCTTTCGAGGAAATCTTGCGTCTTCTAGCCAGCGCACAACCCAAGATCGCCGTCAGCGCATCGAACGAATTGTTGCGCCGGGGCATGACCGGCCCTCAGTTAGAAATCGCAGTGGCCTTGGCCCAAGGGGATGCGCAAGCACGTTCGGATGCCATGGACCAATTGGTCAGGGATACCTCCTTCGACTCGGTACCATGGTTGGTCTGGATGGCCGAACAAGCGGACCCGAAAGTGCGTCGCAAAGCCATTGCGATGCTTGGATCCATGTCTAGCCCTGAAGCAATGCGTAAGCTGCGGTTACTCAAGCAACGAGAATCTGATAGTTCCATCGCAGATCAAATCAACCAAGTTCTGCTCGCAACCGGAACCCCATCGAACCCCCTTCGATAATAGGACGCAATTCATGCTTCATTCATACCGATCGTTGTGGGCCTTGGCACGCTTGCTGATGGCACGGTTGCTGATAACAGCACTGCGACCAAGCTTTGGATTCGCCAGTCCACGGTATCGCTTGGCATATTGCTTCGTGATGGCCATATCCTTAGCACCTTACTGTCGTACATCGGAACCCGTCGAAAAAAACAAAGGGAAAGAAGTCCCTGCCTACATCACAACGCAGCATGAAAAACCACGAATCCGATCGGTTCATACCCTCCAAGCTGTCGTTCGATCCGGCCCGTCGGACAAGAACTATCCAACAAGCACGTTGAAGCAAGGCGCCGTGGTGGATGTTTACCTTGAAACGTCAGACGGTTGGTCCGGCATTCGCCCACCTTCCGGAAGCCACGGTTGGATTCCTGCAAGCGTGGCCTATTTATTGCCTGGGGCTAAGGCTGCTGAAATCAAGGACGATGAAACGCCCGCTTGGATTGGCAGCGATTCCAATGGTGTCTCCGATTTTCAATGGCAAGTTGCTCTCAAAAAGTCACAACAAGTGGTCGTACTTGGCGAAGAGACGCACGTCAACGAAGATGGCTCGAAGCAACTATGGTACCGCATCGCTCCTCCGCAAGGTGAATTTCGATGGATCAAATCGTCTCAACTTTCCGATGAACTTCAACCCGTTGAAACCAAATTCATTGCCTCCGCGCCGTCCGAGCCCACCAAGCCCCAGCTCCGACCAAATCCAAGCCGACCCTTGGAGTCGCCCGTAACCCTTGCCAATCATCAAGAACCTGTTGTCGATTCGCAATCCATGCCGGGAACGGAACTGGATGAAATCCCTATGTCCGATGAACCTCCTGGGAGCGATGATCCAGGAACCATTGTATGGTCGAATGAACAAGAAGTTTTGGCTCAAGTAGAAAGCCAGATTCGGAACGAGCAAGTGGAATCGCAACAGGGAATGGGGGACGAAAGCTCCACAGGTATGCCAATGGCAGCTCCATCGTCTGGAACGAAGCGGACTAAGATACGACCGATCCCAGCGAAAGGTAAAACCAAAAAGCTACCCTACGATCCCGCTGCTGATTCGCTTCACCATTGGGATGCAGTACGCTCCAGCGAACAAAAATCGGGAAAGCAACAGAACTTGCGTGTCGGTCCTATGAACAGCGTTCTGGGACTGATTGGGTTTAGCGTGGTGGAAGCGGACCGAGTTCCCGTTCATTCTCAGATTGCTCGCAACGCTCACTCTCAGAGCAATGCGAATCTGGCACAAGTCGGACCGGTTGGTTCGAGCCGTCTTGATCGCCTTCCTCGCCCGAATCAACGCGGTCCTGCGATGACTCTTCCGTCAGGCTCTTCGCTAGCGTTCGATCCGGCCTATGGTCAAGCCAGCCAAAGCACTCTAGCCGGCCCAACCCATCAAGGGCCTTGGCAGGGGGGCGAGAGCACTTTCTCCAAGTGGTTGAATTCTCGCGATCCGATCTTTGGCCAGTCGCCTTATCCTGCAGACTATCCAAGTCCATATCCCGTCGGCAATCCCAACAGCATTGCCTCTATGCCCCCCAATTACACCGGTATCTATTCGCCGGGACAAATGATGTCGCAAAACATGGTGCCGCCATCGGTAGCATCTGCTCCATTGTCGTCTCCAACTTGGAATGACAACTCGTGGTACGGAATTAAATCCACTCAGCCAAGCAGCAACGGGATGTCCCGGGTTGCAACCGAGATGGATTCATTCCAAGACGATGAGGAAGAAGATAACACGCTTGACGAGTTTCGGACGCCCGAGATCCAATCGGCACTGGTAGAACTGACGCAACAAGTGGCTAACCCCACCGAATCCTGGAACTTGAGTCCGCTTCGCAATCAAGCTGCGGCCTGGGTCGAAAATGGACCAACTGCGATGGTTCGAGGCGAAGCGAGATTATTGATGGAACGTATCGAACGGTTTGAATCGCTGCGACAACGCACGTTGGGGATGGCTCAAGACACTTCCAACATCGCCCAGCAAGCCATTCGCGATCAATCGATGCGATTGGCCAACGCGGCCGCACAGGGTACGGGGGTCATCACCGCCTCGGCGACACAACCGATAGGCACGCCAAATGCCATGCAACCCGGGGCAGTTCCAACTACCGAAGGGGACGCATCTGGTTGGTTGGTCCAAGTTCACACTTCCAATCCTGGCCAGCCTCAGTTTGCTTTGACCGACGACGCTGGGAATGTCATCGCCTATGTCCAATCGACAGCCAGCTTGAACCTACGTCGCTATCTGCAACAGCCTGTCACGATTCACGGAATCCGAGGCTACTTGCCGGGCCTGGCCGCAAAACAGATTGTGGCTGAACGCGTGGTCCGGGTTCGATAGGTGCAACCATCATGAGCCATGGTCTTGCAAAGCAATTGCGCATCGGACTTCATCGCAACTTGATCCGTTTCGGGATCGACATTCGAAAGAAACGAGCCGATCGGAAAATTCTGGAACAAGTTGTCTTTGCAGAACTACTGCGAGACAGATCGATGCAGCGAATTCTATTCGTGGGTTGTGCCTGGTACACCCTGCATTACCCGCGAATCTTCCAGGATCGAGAATTCATCACGATGGAACTGTGTCCCACCGAATCACGATATGGCGCATCGCGGCATATCTGCGATTCTTGCGAGAACGTCGACGAGCATTTCGACGAAGGTTCGTTGGATGCAGTAGTCTTTAACGGCGTTTATGGCTTTGGCCTGAACACCATGGACGCTCTGCAACGGACTCACGCAGGGATCCATCGAGCCCTGCGTCCCCAAGGGTTACTGGTTTATGGTTGGAACGACACTCCCGATCGAGCCCCGTTCCCGTTTGATCAACTTCGGGGCATGGATTTGTTTCGCCCCTACGTCTTCCCGCCGCTTGGAAAAGCAATTGTCGAATCGGATGCTAAAAACAGACATCGATTCCATTTCTTCACCGCAGCCTAAAAAGCCGCCCCTCGAAATTCGAACGAGTTCGGCTGCTGAAAAACGATTTTGTCCCAAATCGCTAAACGTGTGGCTTAGCTTGGGCTCAATGCACCGTAGATAGGCCGATGCTTTGTATAGCCGCCGTCGGTGGTCAAAACCTCACCCATGCACCAACACTCTTCGGCCCAAAAGTACATGGTCGCTGCCGAGATATGCTTGGGTTCGGTCAAACCGCCCATGGGCATTGCATCTTCGACCGCTTGCAATCGTCCCGCGCTGGTAGGATTCTGAGCTGCCATGGGGCCTCGCAGTGGTGAAGGCGCTAGACCATTTAAGATGACGCCATACTTTTCGACGAAGTGTCTCGATTGAAGCCTTAGGAAATTCAACAGGCCACCCTTGGATTCTTCGTACGCCGAACTGGCGCGGCCTTCTGCACCGACCGTTGCCGAAGTGGACAGCACGATCACACCGCGTGTACCTTTTCCAAAGGCCCCGGTCTTGACGCCGTGCTTGAGAACATTGTGTGCCCCCCATAAGTTGACTTCGCACGCGCCCATCACATCCTCCTTGGTCAGTTCTTCCGGCGGAGTTAAAGGTTTGGGCGAGATGCCTGCGGTATGCATGAAGTAGTGGATTCCAGGATGCTTTGAAAAGAAACCGTGAACGACTTCTTCGCTGGTGATGTCCACCGATTCCGCGACAACTTCGGTAGCGCCCGCATTCGCGTCGGACAATCCCTTCGCGAAATTCACCAATGCCATTTTGGTGGTCCCAACCCCAATGGTTTGCGAATGGTCGATCAAAATCAATTTTTTCGGTTTGATCCACTGCAGGACATGAGAAGCCATATGCTGACCCATCAAGCCAACACCGATAATCAGAACCGTCGAATCATCATGGTACGTTAAAGGGGCAGTTGCCAAGATCAAAATTCCTAATGCGTTCGTGTTGTTGAAAAGCGGGACTCGCAGGGGACGAGTGGCTATTGTAGCTGAGCCCGCCAATACGTGGCAGCACGGAATTGGATCGCAGACATATTGGCCAAGAGCATCCAGCAACGTAGGAGGCTTCCCTAACAGGGATAGTCCTTGGCTTTTTTTGGGGGACAAGAGTTACTTCCGTGGGTTTTCGATCGCGAGGAATACAATGGAATCATCGAATTCACGCAGCACTTTTTCGAATGATTTCGGGAATCGAGCCGCGAACGCTAGCCGCGACGTATACTAATTTCAACGAATTCAAAACGCGGCTAGCGCCTGCGGCTCAGTAAGATCAAGACAAACTTGTGATATCCCCGCCGGGGGCATCCGGATCATGGAAAAAGACAACAACATCGAGAAACGCTCCGCCCCTTCCAAGCTCTTCACTCGGCGACGTATGTTGACCGGAATGGCGGCCTGCGCAGCAGCTGTCTACACCGACATGCGTTTCATCGAACCAAACTGGTTGGGGGTCGGAAAACACCAAGTACCTATCTTGCCTAGCGGCGCTGATCCGATCCGAATCTTGCAACTGTCCGACTTGCACGTTTCCCACGAAGTACCGCTCGACTTTATCGATGCGGCAGTCGATTTGGGCCTAAAGCAAAACCCCGATATTATTTGCTTGACGGGTGACTTTATTACTTGGCAATGGAACGAATGGAATGCCTATTCAAGAATCCTTGCTCGGCTATCCAAATCGATTCCAACCTACGCTTCGACCGGAAATCACGACGGCGGTCCCATGATGGGCTCGCGTGGTGGCTTGAGAACCCCGAACTATGTTATCGGGATGCTGGAAAATGCCGATATCCCAGTGCTTATGAACCATCGTCAAGAGATCGCGTTACCTGGTAAAGTACCTTTCGAACTGCTCGGCTTTGGCGATCTTTGGGAAGATGATTTTCAACCGCGAGGCTTATTCGAAAAGAATCACGCTCGCCCCGTCCGAGTACTCATGTCGCATAACCCAGATACCAAAGATCTGATCGCAGATTCTGAATGGGAACTGATGCTTTCTGGCCATACGCACGGGGGCCAATTGATACTTCCTTGGGGCTCCTCGCCAATGGCCCCCGTCGTTGATAAACGCTTCGTTCGAGGGCTCCATCCTTGGAACAACCACTGGTTGCATATCACCAAGGGGGTTGGAAGTATTTGGAATTTGCGACTCAATTGCCACCCCGAAATCAGCCTGATTGAATTGACCAGCGCAGTTTAGCTTGGATGACTGATCGGGATCTTGTTGGCTACCGCTGTTTCGAGATCAATATCGAATTTCGAACAGCGAATGTCTTATTTGCGGAGCAGCTTCGCGCGTTCCTGTTTTGCGAGCTTCTCAATCTGTTCTGCGTTGAAGTCCTTTTTCCATTCTTCGTGTGTGATCCGCTCTGGGTCGAATAGCTTCTCGTCAATCTTGGGATCGATTTCAATGCCAAAGAAGAAACCCTCCAATTCGCATATTCGTCCTGGATCGCTGAAAGCCAAGTTCTCCCTGCGATTATAGATCCAAAAAGGGACATGCGTACCATCGGTTAGCTCCATCCACTTTGCTTCGCTCTGGACGAGCGGCACAAAATCCTTGCAGTCTTCGATGCCTTTTATTTTCTTCTTGAATTCCCTACGTTCTAATGGACTTCCTTTGGGAAACAGACTAACGAACTTTACAATTTTCCACGGGTCTTTAGTATCGAATTCATATTTCGCTACTACTGGACGATCCCGACGGACAACGTGGTTTTCGGCTCCCTTCAATGGAACAAAATTTTCCAGAACGACTTGAAGAGGCTTCGGCTTTCCAGCGTTTCCCCCAATGGAATCGCTCCCGGAAAATAGTAAAATGTACGGATTTGCATCTCGAAGCTTAAGGCCATCGCCACCTGTCAGTTTGTCATAACTTCTTGATGAGAATTCGTAAGCAAAATCTGTTGCTCCTACATTCGCGATGATTTTCTCTTCCGGTGAATGCTGCAGATAGAGTTCCAATTCGCGAAAGCCAGCTCTGGGTGAGAATTCTTCGTACAGATACTCCGTCCGCAATTGAGATTCGGACAAGCGGATTGTTCTACCCAAATACCTTGAGCTTCGAATTCCTTTCGTATTTGGCGATTCTTCCAGGATGGAAAGGTCGAAGTGGACGATGCTTGGAACATCGAAGCTGACACTCTCGACATCGAACTGCTTGAGTCGCTCTATCACATCCTGCGCGTTGCACTGAGTACGATAACGAAAACTCAGGAGAACGATAGAAATGAGTACGAAGAGCTCGATCATTCTTGGCAACTGACGATTCGACCGCATTGCATCACCTAAACTCGATTTTGGAAAAATTGGTAATTACGCTAATTGCTATTCTGTTCCGCCAGCTCCTCCGCCTGCACCACCCCCGGGGCCGTTTCCTTCAGCAACACAGGAAACGTAACCTCTAACGATGTTCAACAACTCCAAAACTCCACAGTCAACCGAAACGCATGAAAAGGATCCGTACTCATCCTCTTCGCATTCGCACAGATACCTTCGCTCGCAAAGTTTTTTTGACGGTTGACTAGCACCACCAGGCCCACTGGCAGTAAGCTGTGTCTGACGGCCCGGCTGACCTGCTTGTAGCAGCTTGTATCGATTAACAGCAGCGGTAGCGCTATTCGCTCCATTTGCATGTCCCCGTAATTGCCAAGTATAGGTTTGCGCGTTCCAAGGCATCACGGTCTGCGCATTCGCGTTGTACTCGCATACTGTTTGCGTACAGCATGGATTGTCTGGACGATTTGGGCAGTGATCTAGTCCGTCCAATTCACCGACACAACCAAGACTGGTATTGGCAGTCGCATCGCCACAAAGGCTAATCGTCTGCTGTGCGCGGCCAACAAGCCCCATGCAGAGAAAACAAAAACAGATTCGAATAAACATGATTTCACCTCACTTTAGAACGAAAGGAATTCGACAAGCCTCGACCGTGCCCGTCATCAAAACGATCTCATCAGCATCTGGCGGCACTTCATTTGTCCCAAGAAACAGCTCAACTAAAACGATGGAACTGGCAACTTGCTTCAGTCTAACAGCGTCAGGTTTCAGGACGTTTCCCAGCGTTGCTCCCTTTAACGCGAAGCCGAATTGAAGTTCTGCGGATTTAACCTGAACACCATTCCCTCGAACTACGAATTTAGAATGTAACAAGCTGCCACTCTGGCCATCTTTGTCGGTAAGGTTCTCTCTGTTGCGGAACACCAAAACGCGAGGCGTGATTTCAACCCTCTCCGTGACGAGCTTGACCGGTAACGTGAACTGATACTCCCTTCCTTCAAATCTCAATGGAAAAACGAGAGGAAATACTTGGTTTGCTCTGTAATCGGCATGGGCGTCGAAGATGAAATCCAAGCTCGAACTGTCGCTACCAAGCTGGACGCCGATCGGAACGGTATCGGAAGAAAATCTAACATTCTCAAAGTCGACAGTAACACCCTCTTCCTTAGACAGCTTCACGTTAATCCGAGCGCTACTAGACTGAGTTGCTCCTTGAACATCTTCAAGTGTAAAAGACGATCTTGAAAGTCGAATTGGCGGGGCTACTATTCCTTCAATGGTCAGCGTACCGATTTCGCTCCTACCAATTCCGTCGATGTTTCCGCTTAGTTTGCATGTTTGTTGGAATCGTTCAGAATTGGGTAAGAATCCAAATCGCACTCGAATGGACTCGTTCATTCCCCAAGTCTTTCCATCAATATCGACTGGCTTCAAACAGCCACAACTGCTCTGAGCTAAAAGATTCGAGTAAGCGTGGCCTGTCTTGTTGACCATAAGTATCTCCGTACCGGACGAGATACCCTCAATGAAACCAGTGATAGTGACAACAGATTGATTACCCCCCGATTCCACAAACGCTACCGTGGGTGTGGAATCGTCCGCAATCAGCTGCGAATTATTAGCGATTAACAAAAAGGCAATAATTGAAATTACATGCCAAGTGCCAAGTGCATTTCAAGTTCTCCTGAGTACTAAAATCGCCAAAGCATTTCTTGCAAATGCGAAACAACACGGTACGGAACAAATCCAACTATCACTCCCGAGAGGGTACCGGTTTCGAATTCAGAATCAAGAGAATTCTGAAATTTTTTTCTTAATTCGTTGTGGATCTGCAAGAGGCAAAAAACGATCAGAAAGGTTCGGGTTATTAAAGCGTTTTTAACATGAATATGCACTCGTGATATTGTGGCACTGTTAGCGACTTTTCATTTCTCGAAAATTGATATCCCAACGCCTTCCACCTTGGAAAACGTGATTTTCCGTACTCGTAATCCATGTTTCGATTACGAGTACGAGTCCCATTTCATTGAGTACGAGTACGATGGAAAGCTAAACTGCGAAACCTCAAAATTTGCGATAGCGGCTTATTGAGTTACTTCAGCAAGGAATTGAAACAACGCGGCAGATTCTTTGCTGGGTTGGGACGGATCTGTGGCCAGATCCGCTATCGGGAAGATGGAAGTTACCATCCGTTCTTGTCGCCGAAGAGCATCTGGCCATCGTGGCGATTGCCGAGATTACCGTAGAGCTCTTTATCGATGTTGCTGGAAAGGAATTGAACAGAACCATCCGCAAAAGCGAACGAAGCTCCGCCCGTATGGTAGCTGCCAAACCCTCCGACACTTAGGCTTCCCAATGCTACCTTGGGTGAGGTAAGCGCGGCCACTGACCTATTGGGGGGAAGCTCAAAGGCTTCCGTGTTTCGCAACGAAGACGATGTGCCCGAAGCCCATCCTAGCTCGGACCCTTGATTGAGCACTTCTCCCAACAGAATCGTCTGAGTGGTCCCGTCAGTGATATCGCTAAACCTAAGCCGACTATTCAAAAACAAGATCCCGTTATTCTCGGCATCGATCGGCGCCTCTTTGCTGTTGTGACACCCGACGTAAGACGTCGCTGCGAAATCCTTCGTGTTCGAAACGTCGCCTGACGATGGACACTGAAGTGTAGGTAGATGTTGCTTCCGAACTGGCAAATTGGATTCAGCATAGGTGCCTGCCTTGATGTCAAAGTTCCGATAGATCGAAGTCTGCTCCATGTACGGAAGGATCGAAATGATCCAGCTAACATGCTGGCCTACGGGTTCGTTGCGAATGGGACCAGTTGGATTGATGACACCCGATGGAAGCCGTTCATAATGGAATTCATGATTATGAATCGCCAAAGCAAGCTGGCTGATATTGTTGGAGCAACTGCAACGACGAGCGGCTTCGCGAGCGGCTTGTACCGCTGGCAATAACAACCCAACCAAGATCCCGATGATCGCAATGACCACCAATAACTCTACCAAGGTGAAACCACGTTTCATCTGATGGGTTCGATTACCAATTCGTATAGTTCTCATGAGCCGGTTTCCTTTTTCGATAACTGATTTTGATTGATTTGAAGAGAAAGAGTTGATTGCACTGCCCGTTCAGGGACGTTCTTGTTGAAGATTTTTGCAACGACCTGGATGTCAAACTTTTGATTCGCTTCGGGGCTTTGCTCCCCATCCGGTTCACTTCGAACTTCGATTGCGATCGATGCTGATTCGAATTGAGAGGTTCCTTGAAAGTCAGGTGTCCAGGCCTCGCCCTTGTATTCGCTATTCGACCTTAGTTGGTCAACGGCCCTTATGACTCCAGCCTCCGCGAACAGTTGAGCTTGCAGCCAGGACCTTTGTGTTCGCGCTTCGATGCGAGCTCGCAATGCAAACTGGGCTGCCATTGCCCCCACCACCAGGATGGTCGCAATGCACCCTAGAACGCAAATGAGCACTGCACCACGTCGTGTCGACAATCGTCGTGTCGACAATCGTCGCGTCGACAATCGTCGCGTCGACAATCGTCTTGCAGAGCCCGAGGAGATTGAATGCCGCATCATGGTTGCTCCTTTCCTGGAAGGGCCAAGTCCGGGGCCACTTCCAGCTTGGTGTCCCAACCGCCTCGATGGACTCGCGATGAAACCACAAACTTTGCGCCCGTGGCCGAGTGTTCTGAAGCGTGTTCTGAAATGTCTTTTTCATCCACCTTGGATTGAATGCTCAGCGTCGCGCAGTGACTTGAAGGATCGAATTCGAATTTGGCTTCTGTTCCAGTTGCAAGCGAGTACCTTTCGAAACTAGCCGGCGCTGCCGCTCGTTGGATTTCGCGTTGCACAAAACCGTTGATGTTTTGGTAGGAGATCGTTGCGGAATCGCTTAATCGAAAAACAACTTGCTCGGCGTTCGCCTGAGCTTCCATGGCAGACCAAGCATCGGTTCGAAACTGACGTGCCAATCGGTTTTGAGCGATTGCGACGTCGAATCGGCTCTTGGTTTGGCGCGAGTGCTGGAATGATTGGTGCAGCAGCTTCACAGCCAGCAACATCAGCACGCTTCCAATTCCCATGCAGATGATGGTTTCCATCAGGACAGTTCCAGATCGTCGTCTCATTCTGTGGTCCCCCTTAGCGTGGGATCGCTAATCCAAGCGGCCAAAGACACAGGCTCGGACGGCCCGGATCGATCCCAATGGATGGAAAGCGTGATTCGATTTCCGTCCGCATCGTTCTGCTCCTGCAGCGTGAACACCGCGCTGCCCAGGATGTTTTCTAATGCGGGAGAAACCGCGATCTTCTGAATCGCTTCTTCCCTTGCTTTCGGATCCAGCATCACAATCCTCTCCAGTTGATTCGCTAATTCATCCACGGCAGCTTGATACTGCTGGGTCCCTTTTTCAATACGCTGGATCCGCCCCATGAGACCGCCAGTCAAACTGATCACGGCGACCAGCAGAACGGCTGAAACCAGGATTTCTGCCACGGATACTCCTTTGCGTTGCGACCGACGAGACCATTGCCTACAGTAAGTGTTCTTCACGATGATAAGCTCTTGATCGTGGAAGGGATAATGCTAAAGAACGCGACGCACACCCACAAAACGATCAGCCCGAACACGATCATCACGATAGGGTGAACGAACGCATGCAAGAAAACTTTTCGGTTGTGACTAATGACTTCTCGGTTGGTAGCAAGTTGTTCCAGAGTCCACGCGAGCGACTTTGGATTCGGAACCAAACGCAGCAGTTCCGCTTCGGATTCGGTGAGCACTTTCGCCTTCACCAAGCTCGTCCACTCGTTCTCCCCTTGCTCCATTTCGTTTCTGGCGAGAAGCAATCTTTGCCGAGTCGCACGATCGTAATGGTATTTGGCAAGCGTCGACGTGGCGCTGGAGATGGGTCGGTCTGAAACGGAGGCGATCGCCAAAACTCGCAAAACACCGGACGACTTGGCTCGGCTTTGAAACAGGGATGTCCACGAAGAGACTCTTTTGCGAACGAAGCGCCGGAAGAACGAAGAACTCAGCAAGAACCCGAGGACCACGCCGCCGATCACGACCCAAGTAAAATTATCAAAAAACCAACGAAAGGCAGCTCGAAACCAATAGAAGGCTGATGTTGTTGGCACTTCCAGCTCCGAACTCATCATTGCCATTGTTGGTGCAATAAAAGCACCCATGATCAAAACCAGCACGGCAATCGCTATGGCCAGAACCACGTAGTAGGTTCGGTTCGAACCTTTTTGAATCCATTGATCTTTGCCTTCGCGTTGGGAACGCAAAAGACTATCGAAGGTACTTGGCAACATGCCTAAATTGCTTCCGCATCGGATGGCCAATACTTCGTCGTCATTCAGAGCGTCGGGTGTTTGCTCCAGCGCGGAATGCAAAGTCCCTTCGCCTCCCAATCGTTTCGCGAGCCGCCGCAGGGTACGTCGATAAGCGCCGGTGTGTTCCTTGGAAAACTGAGAAACGACAGCTCCTGTGTCCAGCTTCTCTTGAGTCGCCAGAGCCAAAACCTCCAGCAGTTCAGCCTGCTTGATGGGTAATGAGCTCGACTGAAGCAATGAGCTGCCACGCCATGCAGCGCCGTTTCTGCCCATTCTGGAGAACAAGCCTAAACCATTGTCCACAGGGTCAGCCCAAGAAACCTCGGTTCCGGTGCGAGTGCTTTCGGTCATGGGATTACGAAGCTCCACTTAACGAGGTCACGAGACTGATTAGAGGCATAAACAAGGCGATAACAATGAAGCCCACCAAACCCCCAAGCGCCACCACGAATAGAGGTCCTAAGCCTTGGTCCAACCAAGATTGCGAACTGCTGGACCGGGATCGGTATAGCGCAGCAACTTGTTCAAGCACTCGAAGATTGGGCTGGCCGTTTGTTCCCACCTTGGCAGCACTTAACAACATGGGTGGAAAGACGTGAGCGACTCGTGAGCCTTGCAGAATGTTCTCGCCATTCCTCAATTCGCGAGCCAACTGAGACGCTCGCAGACGATATTGAAACCGTTGACTTGCGATCCCAGCCACATCCATGGCATCTTCCTTTGGCATACCAATGCGAATCGCTGCGGAGAATGTGTCCGCGAATCGAGCCATCGCCGCCCTGTTGGACTTGGAGCCTGCAGTAAGGAATCCAAACGGCTTCACCATTTCGAGTACCTGAAGCAATCGGCCTGAAAGTCGGACACAAACCACGGCGGCAATCAAGCATAGAAGAACTGCCGTGATAAATTGATACGGTTGATTCGTTACGAAATGGGCAAACCTGAATACCATGCGCGTTGGGGCTGGCAACTTCAGTTCGAACTCCCGAAACATCTTGCTGAAAATAGGAACCACAGTCAAAGAAAGCAGCACCAGCACGGCGATCAAGATCAGCGACAAGACCAACGGATAAACGAAGGCAAACCAATTCAAGCGAGAGCGACGCTCGATCGATTTGAGTTGCTCGGCTAGAATCGTTAATCGCGAATCACTCTCGTCCGTCTGTTCTGCAACAATCAAAGATAGCCAGCAGACCAATTGAGGGTCCGCCAAAAAGCTTTCCGCATCAACACCATCAACGAGAGCTCTTTGAAATTTCTTAACGCTCTCCAATCGGGCAAGCGATGGATTTTCTTTGCAAACCGCATCCATCGCCGATAGCAAATCTTTCCGGTCTTTCAAAGCGATGTCGATTGAATTCAGGTAGCTGGGTCGGCTTGATAAGGAGCCGCTATTGGATTGCATCATGTGTTCCTTATGGCTGAGAGATGGAGCTGAGCAACTCCATCACGGGTGTAAACAAACCTAGCCCCAAAGCCAATACAACTGCCCCCCCAAGCCCCGCACCCAGAACAGCAGGGAGCAAAAAATGCCAACGATGAGCCGATCGCTCCCGTGCATCCTGATGGAAACTTGCTGCAAACAACAATGCATCGGATGTGCGAAAGTAGCTGCTTCCATCATGCTGCGCCCACTGAGTCAAGGGACTATCAAACGCCCCGCTGGAATGTACCCCCAGGGAATGAATTGCTTGGAGTTGACGGCCATCCACGGGATGCTTCTGGTTACCGACCAGGATCGAAAGTGTCTCTGACACGTTTTGCTTCTGGGCTGCAATAATTTCTTTGGACCGCGGCGTGAATAACGAATGTCCTAGTTGCGAGAGTCCTAGTCGCGAAGATCCTTGACGTATCCAAAACCAAGTGGCAACAAGGAGAATGGGAATGACAATGCCCCAAACGGGCAGCCAATCGCGAACCCCCTTCATGATTCGCCACCCCCAGCCCGGAACGGTTGCCGTATCGAGATAGATCACTTCCAGATTTTTCACGAAAGTAAAGGACAAGCAAAGCAAAACAAGGTAGCCCAAAGCCGTGACAATCAAGGGGCTCAGATAAGCCAGCTCCACACGGCGACGCGAATCCTGCAAGTTGTAGCCGATCGCATGAAGTGGCGCGACCGCGTCTGGGCAACGGTCACCAGCCCACCATGCCAAGAGAGATTCGCGGTATTGCAATGGGACTTTCTGATTCCCAAGTACCGCTTCCTCCAGGCATTTGCCATCTTTGCAATCGATTAATAAATCAGAGCTGATGGCGGCCAACTGATCCTTCAAGCTTTCCCGCTGCGTTCCGAAATCCAATGCGATCGGAAGCCCGGCCTTTTCGAGCGCCAGCAGATACTGATTGAACTGGAGCATCTCCTGAACGGAAATGGTTGGTTTGGACGGATCGTTCATCAGGTTTTCTCACGGGGAAGTGGCGTTCTGAAGAGACAGATGCGCCTGGCGACGGAATTTGTTTAAGTTCGACTCAAAAATCTCACCGTTGTAGAAAAAGCCTCGGGACGGAATCGCCGCCCAAGAAAGGCACTGCCAAGAAAGGCACAGCCAAAGTAAAGACTAGGTAGAGACTAGGTAAAAACTAGGCAGAGATCAGGCACTCCATGCCGTTCCCTTCGTCTTGCAACATCAGGTCCCACCCTCGATAAAAATGGAATAGAATGTGACGAAGTTTCTATCTCCTTACCCTCCCTCCTTCACCGACAGAATTTGGCATTCTCCATGATGTTCTCACCACAAACGCATTCCAGATTTTGGAACTCGCGTATCGTTGACGCAGGTCGTTCGATGGCAACCTTTCTGTTGCTGTTGGTTTTACTGTTCGCGTTCGACAATCCAAGCTGGGCTCAAGAGGTTGCTTCCAAGGCAAGTTCCGTTGACTCGTTGGAACTACCGACCGATGTTGAGAAGCAGATCGGGGTTGGTCCACTTCGACAAGCGGACTGGTTTAAAGGACTGTGGAAATCGAGACGGACAGATTTTGTGAAGTCCCAAAATGCTGACCAAGGCGCCTTGGTGCTCTATGGCGATTCGATTACACAAGGCTGGCCTGATTTGAAAGCTGCCTTTCCTGGCGTCAAGGTTGCGAACCGTGGCATCAGCGGTGATACAACGCGAGGCATGTTGATTCGCTTGCAAGGAGATGTGATTGCACTGAATCCAAAAGGGGTTGTCCTTTTGATGGGTACGAATGACATCGAGGAAAACGCATCGCCAGAAACGATCGCTCAAAATGTCACTGCAATCTTAGCCGAACTCAAAAAGCACAATCCCGATATGCCGATTGTCCTGTGCTTGATCTTCCCAAGTTCGGAAACCAAGTCTCGACCCACAGCGACTATCCAAGCTACGAACAAATTGTTGCTTCGGGCAGTTCGAGGTGACAAGCAGATCACGGTGCTAGACACTTTTTCGCTCTATAAGAATGAAGCTGGCGATGCCACCCCCGAACTCTTCCCGGACTTGTTGCATATAAATCCACAGGGATACGCTGTTTGGGCTGCTGCCTTGCGACCTGTCTTGGCCACTCTTGGATTCATGGAGACGGAACCGGAGACGTTTGTGATGGAGCCAGGCTTTGTCAGTCTGTTCAATGGGAAGGACCTGACAGGCTGGGGCTTTTTACCAACCCCGCCGATGGCTCCCAACAACAACCCAGATGGCCCAGTGTTTCCCGTGGTCGAAAAAGCGATTGCGTTCGATGGCCAGACCGCATCGTCGGACGGTCGGTATGTCGCCAAAAACGGACGCTTGATTGTCACGACTCCATCGGAAGGAAGACGCATTCAACAACTGTGGACGACTAAGGAGTTTCCGAAGAACTTTGTACTAAAGTTAGAATTTCGAGCGACCCCGAACGCGGATAGCGGTATCTTCATTCGTCAACCTCAATTGCAATGTCGCGACTACCCCTTGGCAGGGCCCTACAAGAATCTCAAAAAGTACCGCCCCTTAGACTGGAACGAAATTGAAATCAAAGTGCACGGGGGTAAGGCCTACTGCACCTGCAATGGCGAAGTGCTGGAAGCAGAATTCCCAGTACCAAGCACCGGCCCCGTCGGCTTGGAAGGAGATCGTGGCCAGATGGAGTATCGTCGCATTCGAATCCAAGAGCTTGAATAGTCCATGATCCCGATTTCTACGGACGCACCAATCTACCATTACCCGATCGCAACGGTCAGCATGATCGTTATCAACGTGATTGCGTTCGTTGTGTTTTGCGCCAACGCAAACATGTCTGAGGTTGCGCTAAAGGCGCCAGATGGCAGAGAGTTTCATAACCCGTTTGAACTGCAACGTGCGCTCGAAGAATTCGAAGATCGTGCGGATGCGAAAGAGTTTGCGGACTCGTTGGAGATCATCTCAGCCAGCGAGCCATGGATGAAGACGCTATCGGTCGAATTTGGAACCTTCAAACCTTGGCAATGGTTGACGAACAACTTCATGCACATGGGCTGGATGCACTTGATCAGTAACATGATCTTCCTGTGGGCGTTCGGGCTGATCGTGGAAGGGAAAGTTGGCTGGATGGCTTTCTCTTCCATCTACTTGGTGATTGGGACTCTGTATGGACTGTTCCTGCAAGTCTCTAGTTGGGTGGTAGGTTGGGATGGATTCGCGTTAGGAGCGTCCGCGGCAATCTTTGGTTTGCTTGCCATGTGCATCGCATGGGCGCCTGCGAACGAGTTCACACTGCTATGGCGATTCGGGATGTTCGATGTTACGGTGCTAATGTACGGCTTCTTTTTCGTAGCCAAAGAACTGTGTGTGTTCATCGTTGCGGGCTTCCAAATGAGCTCCGAACTTCTCCATATGCTCGGTTTCGCCGTAGGACTTCCCGTCGGGTTATGGATGGTTCGAACTGGATACGTTGATTGCGAAGGATGGGATCTATTCTCTTACTTGAGTGGAAAGACCGGTACTGATTCGACGGTGGGACAGGACAAAATCCGCGAGCGAGAAAAGAAGGCGAACGTGAAACAAGAGGAGGCTTACCGCAAAGCCAATCTGCTCGTAGATCCGGTTGAAAGTGCTAAGAAACTGCAAACACAAGTCGAACACGCGATCGCAGAAGGGGACTTGGACCTGGCGATCAAAATTCAGAATCGTATCTCCGTTTCGCAACCGTCGGTCACTTGGAAACAGGTCGACTTGTTCCGTGTCATTCAAGGAATGCTTAAGGCAAAGAGATTTGCTGATGCGGAACCTTTGATGGAGCAGCACATTGAACTATTCGACGACAATCGTTTTTCGATTCAAGTTCTGCTCATCAAGATCTGGCTACAGGACCAGCGACCTCGCCGCTCGCTCCGGTACATGCAAGGCTTGAATCTTGCATTCTTTTCTCCGGAACAGACTCAGCAAATCCATCAATTAGCCGCCCATGCCAAAAAGCAAATTGCTGCCGGTGTGATCGAAATAGAAACGTGATGCAGCGACCGAATGGAATTGCTATAATCCGAACGGTCTCTGTTGTCTCTTTGATTTGCCCGTGCAAGGTGTTTTCGATGAAATCTATATACCGTCTGTTTTCCGCTTCTGTCTTGATCGCGTTTGGGTTGTCGACCGCTTCGCGTTCCGTTTTTGCAGAAGACTGGCCAGGCTGGATGGGGCCCAAGCGAGACAACGTTTGGACGATTGCTAAACCACCAACTAAGTTTGCTCCTGGCAGCCTAAAGACGAAATGGTCTGCACCCGTTGCAGGTGGCTATTCGGGGCCTGCCGTTGTTGGCGACATGCTTTATGTGACCGATTTGGTTACCGACGCCAACGCAAAAGTAGACAACTTTGGCCGAAAAGCGTTTTTAGGAACAGAAAGAGTTCTGTGTCTGAACAGCGGAACAGGTAAGCCAGTTTGGAAGCACGAGTACCCCGTCGAGTACGCTATTTCGTATCCTGCCGGCCCGCGATGCACACCCCTTGTCGACGGCAAAAATCTGTACACACTGGGTGCCGAAGGTGATCTCTTTTGTTTCGATGCGGCCACGGGAGCTGTTGTCTGGTCAAAGAATCTTAAAGACGAATACAATACAACATCGGCGCTTTGGGGCTACGCCGCTCACCCATTTATCGATGGCGACAACCTGATCACCCTGGCCGGAGGCGAAGGCTCGCACACGGTTTGCCTCGATAAAAAAACCGGCAAGGAAAAATGGCGATTCGGGACTGCACCTGAACAAGGTTATTCCCCCCCAACGATCATTCAAGCTGGCGGCGTGCGTCAGCTGATTTTGCCCAATCCGATCGCAATCAATTCGGTCGATCCAGAGTCCGGCAAGCTCTATTGGACCCTCCCCTACGAAGCGAGCAATGGATCGATCATCATGAGCCCGATCCAAGTCGGCAATTATCTTTTCGTCGGCGGCTACAGCGACAAGAACTTGCTGATCGAACTGGATGACAAGAAACCCTCCGCGAAAACGCTTTGGCGAGACGTTGCCAAGAAAGCCATATCGCCGGTCAACGTTCAGCCGATGGCCATCGGAAATACTGTGTACGGCATGGACCAAAGTGGCGAGATGATCGCCTTCGATATCGCGACGGGTGATCGACTGTGGGAAACCAGCAAGCCAGTCAGTCGTCGACCACAAGGAAGCGGAACCGCATTTATTGTTCGCAGCGGAGATTTCTTTTATCTGTTCAACGAACTGGGCGAAATTGTGATCGCAAAAATGACTCCGAAGGGATACGAAGAGATTTCACGTGAAAAGATTATCGATGCAACCAACAATGCTTTTGGCCGCGATGTCGTTTGGTGTGCGCCGGCCTTCGCGAACGGATGTTTGTATGTTCGCAATGATGAGAAGCTGATTTGCGTTCCGCTCGTCAACTAGCCATGCGGCGCGACTTTCCCTCATGATTTTTGATTTTACTCAGCGTTGCCAAGCGACCTGAGATTCTCTCCCTTCAACGATTCGTTTTTTCCTCTCCCCAGAAAGCACACGTTTTATGCAACAAGAAAATTCCGATTCTGAAACCTCGATCACGCGACGGTTGTTCGGTGCGAGTGCCGCAGCGTCTACACTTGCTGTCGGCACGCTTGCATCTGGCTCAGTGACTACGGGAACAGCGGCAGCAGCAGCGTTCGCCCCAATTGCCTTGGCCAATGCTGCTCCAGCGGTGGACGCCAAAACCGGAAAGCTGAATCAATCGGTCTGCAAATGGTGTTACGGAAGCCTGACCGTCGAGCAAATGTGCCAGGAGGCGGTCAAGCTCGGTCTCGTTGGCATCGACCTTTTGAAGCCCGAAGACTTCCCGACCTTGAAGAAACATGGCTTGGTCTGCACGATGGTCTCGGCTGGTTCGTTATCGGATGGCTTGTGCGATGAAAAGTATCACGAAGCTAGCCTCAAAGCCATGAACGTAGCGATCGAAGCCACCTCCGCTGCTGGCTTCCGAAACGTCATCTGCTTCTCAGGCAACTCCCGTGGCATTGACCGCAAGACGGGTATGAAAAATTGCGTCGCTGCGCTCAAGAAAATAGTTGGGGTCGCAGAGAAGAAGGACGTGATTCTCAACATGGAATTGCTGAACAGCCGAGTCGATCACGCGGACTACATGTGCGACAACTCGGCTTGGGGTATTGAACTGGTGAAGGAGGTTGGCTCCAACAACTTCAAGCTTCTGTATGACATCTATCACATGCAGATCATGGAAGGGGACATCATTCGTACCATCCAAAAGAATCACCAGTATTTTGGTCATTACCATACCGGGGGCAACCCAGGCCGGCATGAACTCAACGATCAACAAGAGCTGTATTACCCTGCCATTGCGAAAGCGATTGCAGCGACCGGATTCGACGGCTACTTCGCTCACGAATTCATTCCAGCAGGTGACCCTATCGCTGGTTTGACCGATGCCGTTCGTCAATGCATCGTTTAGCGACTAGTTGAACTATCGGCAGGACGCCAAGCCTTGAGTTCGTTTTCGGTTAGCATCAGTCGCTGAATGCGGATTGCTTTTCCAGACTCGATATCCACATCGACCCAAGTTCCCGAAAGTCGCACATCTTCGGTGGCGATATGAAACGGATTCGGGTCGAAGGATAGAGTCGTGTTCAGCACGGGTTCGATGGCTCGCCCAAGAATGCTTCGGTACGGGCCCGTCATTCCGACATCGCATTGGAATGCGGTTCCACCGGGGAAGATCTCTTGATCCGCGGTCGGGACGTGCGTGTGAGTTCCAAGAACCGCGCTTACTCGACCGTCAAGAAAACGTCCCATAACTTGTTTGTCGCTGGTCGCTTCTGCATGGAAGTCGCAAATACGAATCTTTACCTCCGGCGGTATACTTTCCAGCACCCGTCCGACGGCCGTAAAGGGACAGTCGACCGGGCGCATGAACACTCGGCCTAGCAAACTGATGATTGCAACTGGAACTCCTGATTGCGTCCGAACAATACAGTGATCCAAGCCAGGTGATGAGTTGGGGAAATTAGCGGGCTTGACGATATTCTTTTCGGACTGAAGTGTCGCGGCGATTTCTTTTTTGCGATAGATATGGTCCCCTAGCGTGATGGCATCCACACCGGCGGCTACTAATTTCCGATAAATCGCGGCCGTTAAGCCTGCTCCATCCGCTGCGTTTTCGGCATTGGCAACAATCAGATCAATGCCCATCACAGATCGCAGCCACGGGACTGCGTCGCAAAGCATGGAAACTCCTGGTTTTCCAACAACGTCCCCCACCAAAATGAAACGCAAATGCTGTGAAGACTTTTCGAGGTGCGAAACCGATGATTCTGGATTTCGGTTAGAATCGAGCGGTAGTTCCACGGTTTTCTCTCGGGGGAAATGGCGATGTAGCAATTGTCAGTGGACCAGTCTAACGCATTCCCATCCAACTTGTCTCTAGCCCAAGTGATTCCAACCGAGCCGCGAATGCTAGAACTCGACAGCACGCAACAAGATCCCGGTCATTCGGCCAAGCGCATTCTTCTGTTCATTCATTCGATGAATGGCGGTGGATCGGAAAGGCAAATGAGCTACCTTGCGAACGAACTGGCGAATCGTTATCGAGTTCGACTTGTGACTTTGGACGGTGCGAAGTCAGCCAGTTACTTTATCGATCCACGCGTCGAATGCATCGGGTTGGGGCTGACAGGTTCGTCCACCGGTACCTTGTCGGCTATTCTTTCGAACAGGAAACGCATTCGAGCACTTCGTGGTCAAATTCAAGATTGGAACACGGATGCGGTGGTAAGCTTTTGCGATTCCAACAACATTCTTGCGTTGTTGGCAACCCCCAAGAAAGTCCCTGTGGTGATTTCGGAACGCAGCGATCCACGCAAGCAACCCTTAAGTCGCTTTTGGGAGTTCCTTCGGCGACGCACTTATCCAAAATGTAGCCTGTGCGTGGTCCAAACCCAAGAGGTTTACGACTACTTTCATGAAACTCAATGGGTACCACACGATCGTTTGCGGATTATCCCGTCCGCGTTTGTTCCACCTATTTTGGATCAAGACCAGATCGATCGTGAACGGGCACAAAGATCGCCGAAGGTCCTGATTTTTGTTGGAAGGCTCTCCAAAGAAAAAGGGATCGATCGACTGTTGCAGGCTTGGGCAAATTTAAAGCATCACCATACCGACTGGCGACTTCGTATTGTTGGGGATGGCGCTGAACGCAGCGCATTGCAGCAATTGTCGAACCAACTCGGCATCGCATCGACCGTCGACTGGGCATTGTGGAGCAAGGATGTTTGGGCAGAGTTGTGCGCTGCCAACGGGTACTGCTTGGTAAGTCGGTACGAGGGGTTCCCGCAGTCATTGCTGGAAGCCATGGCGACAGGCCTTGCTGTGGCCGTGACCGATTGTTCCCCCGCAATTCGAGAGACTATTACGGATCTCGATAACGGGCTCATTATTTCGGACGATACTCCAATGGCTGATTGCTTGGATCGTCTTTTATCGAGCCAGGAATTGCGGCAGAGTCTTGGAAGTAAGGCACGGGAGCGATCCAAGGATTTCCAATGGAACCAGATTGCGCCCAAGTGGCATGCTGCCATCGAAACTGCGATGCGATAAATACGGACGTGTGTTATACTGGGGGGCTGACAAAATCAGAGCGACGGTTGTAAGTCGCTCCAAGCCTCTCCATCGAAAGCGAATGCATGTTTCTGGCACGTATCCAAACGGCTCAAGGGCCCACAGTGGCTCGAATCGTCGATAATTTTGCAACTCCGTTGAACCTTGCTTCGACTGGATTCACTTCCTTAAGTCAGCTTTTATCCAGCGATCAACTGGGATCCTTCGCGCGAGAGTTGCCCGCTCTTGCTGCATCGATTCCGCTGGAAGCAGTGCGTTGGTTGCCCCCCATTGATGATCAAGAAGTATGGGCCGCCGGTGTTACTTACAAACGTTCACAAACGGCCCGAATGGAAGAGAGCGAAGCCGCCGCCAGTTGTTACGATCGCGTCTACACGGCTGCCCGACCTGAGCTGTTCTTCAAGGCAACACCGAACCGCTGCCGAGGCCATCTGGGCGAACTGAGAATCCGAACCGACGCCACCTGGAATGTGCCCGAACCAGAACTGACGCTGGTGCTTTCCAATCGAGGAAAAATCGTTGGCTATACGATCGGCAACGACATGAGCAGCCGAGATATCGAAGGGGATAACCCGCTCTATTTGCCGCAAGCCAAAGTATACAATCAGTGCTGTGGGCTGGGACCATGGATCGCCTTGGCGGAAGACATGCCGCCCCACGAAACCATCGGTATCGGGCTCAAGATTGTTCGCGACAATCAAGTCGTTTTCTCGGGTGAAACTTCGGTTGCCCAAATGGCGCGTCAGTTGGAAGACTTGGTCCAATGGCTGATGCGAGATAACGACCTACCTAACGGTGCATTTATGTTGACAGGAACGGGCGTTGTCCCAGACAGCTCGTTCACACTGGCACCCGCCGACACCGTCCATATCTCGATCGACGGTCTTGGAACGCTGACCAATACGATTGTCCAAGGTTAACGTCATCCACTTTGGATGGCGTTTAAGACTGATCTCGAAAATTCTATTTTGTTATGCCCGATAAGAAAAAACAGCCGCTGGACGATGTTCGTTATCAGCATCATGCCGCGACCTCGGAGAATCGATTTCCCAAAGCCAAGCCGCAGACGGAGCCTTTGCAGTTAAGCGGCGTATGGCGAATGGAGTCGACCGAGCAAGCGGATGCGCTGCTGGGTGGAACGGCCCCGGGCTTCGCTTATCGACGCGAAGGGCATCCGAATGCCACCTCGCTCGCGGACGCCTTACGATCTTTGCACAACGCACAGGAGGCGATTGTTACAGCGCAAGGCATGAGTGCTATTTCGATCGCTTGCATGGCGCTGCTGAAGCCAGGTGATCGTGTTTTGTTGGCCCAGCCTGTGTACGGCAGGACGTCGTTCTTTATCAAACAGGATTTAGCCCGATGGGGGATTCAGTTTGAGGATGTGGTCGCAACCGATCTGACGGCGCTCAAAAATGCGTTTCGCACCCCGGCACGGATGGTGATTGTCGAATCGATCACCAACCCGCGATTGTCGGTTCCCGATCTTGAATCGATTGCGACAATGGCTCATGAATCGGGTGGACCGGCCACTTCGGAATCGGGCACGGTAGTCTTGGTGGATAATACATTTGCGACGCCGGTGCTATGCCAACCCATGAACTTGGGAGCGGATCTTGTCATGGAAAGTCTGAGCAAGTTTGTGTGCGGTCACGCGGACGCGATGTTAGGATTTTTGTGCGGGCATAAGGCGGTCTGGCAAAGAATACGTCAGACGATGGTATCTTTTGGAATGACCAGCAGCCCGCTCGATTGTTGGCTCACTCAACGCGGGTTGGCATCATTGCCAGTGCGAATGGCTCATGCGGCCGCTTCCGCCAAAGCAGCAGCGGAAGCCATCCAAGGGCATGCGGCAATTGATCTCTTGGATTATCCAGGTCTGACTTCGCATCCTGAACATGCGATGGCGAGAAAGCAGTTTGGGGAATCGTTTGGCAACATGATGACATTGCGTCTACACGGCGGCCTCCGATCGGCTCAGCGATTCATCGCGGCGGTGGCTCCGAACATTCCATTTTGCCCAACGTTGGGGGAAGCTCAAACCACGTTAAGCCATCCCTGTTCGACAAGCCACCGATCCTACAGCGACGAAGCGCTTGCTGCGCTTAGAATCACCGGCGGAACACTTCGTTTTTCGATTGGGCTGGAGCCTACCGATTGGCTGATCGAAAAGCTGACAGGGGGGTTAGATGGGGTCACAAAGACTTAAGCCAACTTACTAATTTTTCGGCTTGATTGAAATGGCGGAACACTATCGCCATGGATGACGCAACGAGTCCTTATCTTTGCTATGGACGAGGCAACGAGGCCCCCGCTTGCGCAAAGCGAAACAGGGCCTGGAGCCCAGATTTCGCAATAGGTTTGGCGGGCTACTGGAACTTCAGTTTCGCGATTCCTATGATTGATCCTCACATTCGCTGCAATTAGATGTTCGCAGATTTTGTTGAAGCAGCGGAAGATAGTAAGACGATGCAATCTAGTTGTCAGAGTGATCAAGCACTTGGATGCTACTTGATCGGCCAAACTTTTCATTGCGCAGGGATGTGGCGCTGGAAAGCCCTAATTCCTTCAAAACAGAATCCATCCCCATCTATGGCACGCAAAAAGAAACGCGATGATCTTGAGCCAGTTCCAATCGAGTCCCTTGCCGTGGATCCGGGGCGTCAGCCTCGGGTGCTTGGTTGGTTAGTGCTGATTGTGGGCACTGCCAGCACTTGGTATTGGTATCGACCCTTGCCACCCACGGTTACGGAAGCTGTTAACGCCGCAAAGCCCAATGATTGGTCCAACGGGTCAACAGCTCCGTCGAGCATATGGACGGATAATGGTCTGATTGTTCCGTCCTTAACGGACGCAAATGCACCCTCTACGTTGGCTCCTTCACTTGCGGATCGTGCACTTCCAGATCGTGCACCTCTGGATCGGGAGGTGCCGCAGTTGGTGGGGAGTGCGGGTATTGCGCTTGTTCCCATGCATGAGTCAAAAATCGATATCCGAGATGTTTTGAAGACAGAACGTTTGCCCATGGTTCCGGTGGAACCCGCGAGCCCAGAGGCCAAGAATCCGACATCAGGGCCATCGACTTGGGTACCGGAGTCTATGCAGACGCCGACGGCGCTCTTGCCCAAAACCCAGGGTGCTGCCAGCTCGTGGCCGGATGTGGGATACGTGCCAGATTCCGTGAAGCAACGTGCGGCACTTCGGGCCGCTACCAAGATAACAACCAGTATTCCACCCCTTCTTGAAACCGGCATGCGATCTATCAAAACGCTGGAAGGCAAGGAGGAGCAGAAGATTGAAAAAACGGGACCTGCGAGCCAGGATGCATTGCAAGGGAACGCCGACTCATCTTCGAACGCACCGGCACCCGCAAGGGCTCCCGCATTCATCCGGCAGCCCAAGAAACCGGGGAACTAAATACCGCTGGAGCCGATCGAGTTGCGTTCGCTTCTAGAGATGCGTTCGCTTCTCATTTTCGGCTTCGGGTTGTTGAAAAAGCACCGACCCGATTCGGACCATGGTCGAACCTTCTTCGATTGCGATTTCAAAGTCGTCG